>JAKBCS010000080.1 GCA_021807595.1 Planctomycetota bacterium
ATTGCGCTTCGACTTCGGGGGCTAACGCCCCCGCTTTGACGGTTTCGATTTAGCTCTGGGCACTCGACGACGAAGCCAACCCCGTATCCGCAGGCAATTCTGAGGCGACGCCGAGCCTACCGGCGCGAGTGCGAATCGGATCGGTGCCGGCCTTTACCGTCTCGTCGAACACGCTCAGCAGCTTCTCCTTATCGAACATCATCGACTCGCGCGACATGCCGGTCAGATCGAACAGCGTCGTCAACTCGATGGCATCGACGGGACACGCCTGTTCGCACATGCCGCAATAAATGCAGCGTAATTCGTCGATGACGAACGTCTCTGGATATTTTTCACGATCCGGCCACGGCGACGGCGCGGCGACGATGTCGATGCAGTGGGCTGGACACGCGGTCGAACACATATAGCAGGCGACGCATTTGACGCGCCCCTGTTCGTCGCGGTTGAGGCGATGCACGCCGCGATAATTCGGCGGTAACTTCGGCTCGACCTCTGGATATTGTTGCGTGATCGCGCCGTCGCCGAACATGGCCTTGGCCGCGTGACGCACCGTCGTCTGCAATCCTTGAAGGATAGCCGGGACATATAATTGTTCGATCAGACCGATCTTCGGCGTCGTCACCCATTTCACATCGCTATCGGCGATGGGCATGATAATTTCTCCTCTCCCATTAATCGAGGGCCGCTTCGTCGTGGACATAGGCTGGCGGTCCCGAAGCCACATGCCCGCTGAATCGCACCGGAGCACGCGACCGCTGGCGCGGCATATACAAAGTCAAGGCGGCGATGAATATCAACATGCCGAGCGACAACGGTAACAGCAGCCATTCCGTGAGTTGGAACTGTTTGACGAAAATCACACACACTACGTTGACCAACGCCAACGGCAACAACACTTTCCACGTCAGGCCCATCAACTGATCGAAGCGGAAGCGCGGCACGGTCCAGCGAACGAGCATGTAGAACACGATGAACAGGCACATTTTGAAGGCGAATACGGCCAATTTCACGACGACCCCGCCGAGGCCGCCCGGCAATCCTAGCCACGGCAACACTTCCCAGCCGCCGAAGAATAAAACCACCACGAGAAAGCTGGTCGTGATCATGTGCGTGTATTCGCCGAGGAAGAACAGCGCGAACTTCATGGCGCTATACTCGGTATGATATCCGCCGATCAATTCTTGTTCCGCTTCCGGCAAATCGAACGGTAGGCGGTTGCACTCGGCGAACACGCTGGTGACGAATAACAGAGCCGCCAACGGTTGATAGAGGATGTTCCAACCGTGTTTGACCTGATAGTCGATAATCGTTTCCAAATTGAGCGAGCCGCTCACCAGCATCACGCCGAGTACCGACATGCCGAGAGGAATCTCATAGCTGATGAGCTGCGCGCTCGAACGCAATGCGCCGAGCATACTGTATTTATTGTTCGACGACCAACCGCCCAACACGATGCCGTATACCGCCAAACTGCCGATGGCGAAGTTGAAGACGATGCCGATATCGATGTGCGGCGCGATCACATATTGGATGTTTTCCAAAATACCGAGGTTATAGTCTTTCGGACTCCGATTGTAGGCGCTGTTATAGGCCTCGAGTCGATCTTCGTAACTGTCGATGTCTTTGGCATTGGAATAGGCGCGGTCGGCGGCCAATATGTAGGCTTCCTCGGTCTCGGTCTGAGGCCAGACGCGGCCGCGCGGCGAATCTTGGTACATCTTGGGCGTCTGGATAATGAACGAGAGACTGAGGATGTGTTCCCTTTCTTCTGCCGCGAGTGGAATGCGCGATTTCTCGACCATTTCATCGGTGCGCCGATCCAGCAGAACGGGCGGCGGCGTCGTGGGTCCGAAAGGCACGACGGAGAACGCCAAGAGTGCCGTGCTAAGGGCGATGGCGGGGCCGACGATGTAGAACAATTTATCCACATGGCTGGGGATGATTTCTTCTTTGAGCAAGAACTTGATGCCGTCCGCGATCGGTTGGAGAAGCCCCCACGGACCCACGCGATTGGGACCGATACGATCCTGCGCCCACGCCGAGATCTTGCGTTCGGCGAGGATTAGATAGGCGCACGTCCCCTGAAGCGCGCCCATGACGGCCCCTATGAGAACGACTGTAATCCAAAAGCTAAAACCTAGTTCCATGCGACAATCACCCCCGCCTCATCCGTTGCACCGCCGCCTCCTCGTGCCCACACCGGAGCATGGGAACGAGGTATCGCTCATCCGTGGCTCGACTCTAGGAGAATGCCATATTCGCCGAGGTCGCTACCGGCCAGTGCGGCGAAGTACGGCACTTCCGCAGCCATTTCTTTTCGCACCGTCGGGGCGTGGGCCAAACCGCGCCGCTCCAATAAATCGAAAAACACCTGGCCGTCGGTGCGAACCTCGCCGGTCGGCGTGACACCCCAATGAATCGCTTGCGCCAAGCCCGCGTGGTTGACGAACGTGCCTTCCTTCTCGGCCCAGGCCGCACTCGGTAAGACGAAATGGGCGAAGTTGCTGACCGGCGACGGCAGCAGATCGTGGCACACCACCAACGGCACGCGCTGGAGCGCCTGTGCTTGGCTGTCGTTGACCCATCCGCTCGGACGAGGTGGATAGCCCGCGGCCAGATACAACGCCTGGACTCGGCCCTCGACGGCATCGCGCACCACTTGCTCGAACGAAATGATTTCGCTCTGAAAATGTCGCAAAATCGCCTCGACACCGCGTCGATTGGGACACTTCTCGGCGCGAATGGTGAACTTCACCGGCTCAATTGGCCTGCCGCGCCGATCCTTCGGGTAGGTGTCGTCCTCGCCAACGACGGGAACCGGACCCAGCGCCAACCGCGCTTGCGGAGAAACTCCCTTGAGGAACTTGGCGAGTAAATATGCTTCTTCACAGGTCAAAAACGGCGACAACACGCCGACCGCGCTGCCGCCGTCTTTCTGAGCCGCGCTCTGGAAACCGCGACGAACGAGCGATGCGATCTCGGTCCACGGCAACGGAGTCAACTTGCCTTCACGGCGGATGGTGGGACGCAAAAACCGCTCGATGGAATTGACGTAGTGATAGCCGAGCCGACCTTCATCGCACATAAAATGCCCCTGGGCTTGGGGATTGTGGCGCGGACGCAGACGGTAGACGATATTTTTATTCCCGTCGAGATGAATGCTACATCCGGTCGAACAATCGGGGCAGACGCTCTCCTTGGTTTTCAGATTCCAGACGCGATGCTTATAGAGAAAATCCTTGCTGCAGAGCGCGCCGACGGGACAGAGATCGACCACATTCGTAGATAATTTATTGTTGAGCGGTTCGCCGGGAAATATATCGATCTCGGAGTGATGGCCGCGATTGACGATTTGCAATTCCGCCGTGCCCGCGATTTCGCGCGTGAAACGAACGCAGCGCGAACACATGATACAGCGATCGGTAAAGAGCGTCACATTGTCGCCGATGTACGGCTTGTTGGGCGGCGTGTTTTTCTCGTCGATCATCCGGCTGTTGGCGCTGCCGAATTGATAGGTGAAATCTTGCAGCATACACTCGCCGGCCTTATCGCACACCGGACAATCGAGCGGATGATTGAGCAAGATGTCTTCGAGCGTTTGATGTTGGGCATCGACGGCTCGATTGGTTTGCGTCTGGATGACGGTTCCGTCTTTGGCCGGCGTTTGGCATCCGGGCACGACTTTGGGCTGCATGACGATCGTGCCGTCGGGCTTGCGTTCGCCGACTTCGACGAGACACATGCGGCAGCTGGCCACGACCGTCAGGGCCGGATGCCAACAATAATGGGGAATCAGCACACCGGCCTTCTGCGCGGCCTGAATGAGATTCAACTTTTCATTACCGATATCGACCGGCTTGTCGTTAACGTAAACCGTGGCCATAAGTCCCCTTTCCGTCCCGCCGATTAGCGCTTCTTGAGTGCCGTCTGGAACTCCGGTTCGGACATCAGTTTTACGGAGTTACCGTCTCCCAATAATACCAATCGATTCTGGAATGTTTGAAAGGCTTCTTTCTCATAAGCCAGGATTTCGCTCCCCGACGGTTCGGGAGAAAAAACCATAACAACCCAACCGCTCTCCAGTGCTTGCGGAATGTTGGCAGTGCGTGCGTTCGGATCGTCTTTCACATAGCCCAGAAAGTCTTGAAGATCTCGCGGTCCTCTACCGTTTTCCGTCCGAAATAGAGCGTAGTATTGCCCGATGCTTCGCAACAATTGCTGATTGACCTGCCGCTGCCCACCGCGCTGGACCAACCCCTGAGCCGGCGCGCCTCCGGGTTTGGGACGAAGCGGATTCTCATTCGATTCCGTCGCTGTTTCCGCCGTCGACGCAACCTTCTTCGTACACCCGGCCAGCGCGGGCAAAACGAGCAACGCCAAAAGGACCGGCGCTACAGTAGGATGAGCATCCTTTCGTATCATGGAACGCCTCCTCTAATGACCGCCGACCAATTCCAACAGCGAACTTTTCTCGGCGCTACGAATGTACCGTTCGAACTCCGGCCGGAACTTGCGGATGGCATTCTTGACCGGCCAGCCCGCGCCGTCGGCGAGGCCGCAAATCGTCGTTCCCGGCATGATACCGATTTTGTCGCCGACCTCTTCGAGGATCTTCAAATCTTCCAATCTTCCTTGACCTCGACGCAGCCGCTCCGCGATCTTCAGCATCCACCCCGTACCCTCGCGGCACGGCGTACATTGACCGCACGATTCGTGGGAGAAAAAGCGACAGATATTGTGCAACACATCGACGATGCTGGTTTCCTCGTCGAAAACCGTGACGGCGGCAGTCCCCAAGCCGAGACAGCCAACTTTGCCCGGTCCGGCGAAATCGAGCGGCGTATCGAACTCGGCCTCGGTCATTATCCCCATACTGATGCCGCCGGGTATCGCGCCCTTGGCCTTGCGCCCCTTCCACACGCCGCCGCCATGCTCGTTCACCAAATCGCGGAGGGTGATCCCCATAGGCAATTCGACGCAACAGGGATTATTCACATGGCCGCTGATGCAATATAATTTCGGGCCATAGCTTCCGGCGTCGCGCGGATTTTTCGGATCGGGCGGCACGCCCATCGACTTAAACCACTCCACCCCTCGGTCGATGATATGGGTCACGCACGCCACCGTCTCGATATTGTTTACCACGGTCGGCTTGCGGAACGCGCCTTCGACGGCGGGAAACGGCGGTTTGATGCGCGGCCAAGCGCGCTTGCCTTCCAAACTTTCGATGAGTCCCGTCTCTTCGCCGCAGATGTACGCGCCGGCTCCGCGATGGAGAAATATATCGAGATGGAAGTCTTTGCCGAGGATGTTCCGGCCCAACAAATTATGGCCGTACAATTCGTCGATGGCCCGTTGCAACACGCGATAACCGCGACCGTATTCGTAGCGCAAATACAAATAGGCCGTGGCGGCGCGCGTCGCATAACACGAGAGGATAATGCCTTCGAGAACCTGATGGGGATCCTCTTCCATCAAGATGCGATTGTTGAAGGTGCAAGGCTCGCTCTCGTCGGCGTTGATGCACATATAAATGGGACCGGGATGATCCTTCGGCAAAAAGGTCCACTTCAGCCCGGTGGGAAATCCCGCGCCGCCGCGTCCGCGCAACCCCGACGCTTTGACGGCATCAACGACCTGTCCCGGCGACATTTCTTCGAGCGCTTTTTGCAAAGCGCGATAACCGCCGTCGGCGCGATAGGCATCGAGCCACGGACTGGCCTTCTTCGCAATACGACGCAATAAAACGGGTTCAAATTCGGCCATAATATATCCTTGTCACCAAGGTAGCCACTGCATTCGGGCGCGCCAGTTTTCTGCATCCGACGCGGCTCAAATAAAAATCAACTTCTCCACTCAACGAAGAATCGGAGGGCCTTGGCGAAACTCGAACACTCCCCATGTGTGATGTCCGGCAGTCAAATGGTTGCACGATCTCACCTCCGCAGTTCCTCCAGCAGCGCGTCCACCTTGTCCGGCGTGAGATTCAGTCGCGCCTCGTCGTCGATCAACACGGCGGGAGCGCCTTCGCAGGCACCGATGCACTCGGCGAACTCAACGGTGATTTTGCCGTCGTCGCTGGTACCGCCGGGATGGACCTTCAGTTTCTTGCACACCGTATCGAGCAGTTCGTCGCCGCCGCGCAGGCCGCAGGCCAAACTGCGACACACCCACAAGCGCGTCTTGCCCAGAGGATGCTCTTTATCGCGGAAAATCCCGTAGAAGCTCATGGTATCGTGGACCTCGGCGGGGCTGAGATCCAACAGATCGGCAATCTCGCGGATCGCTTCCAAGGGCACGCAGCGGAGCGCGTCTTGAACGATGTGCAGAGCCGGCAGCGTGACCGCCTGTTTGCTCGGATAGCGCGGCACATAGGCGAGGATCTTTTGCCGCAATTCGTCGGTCAACACGCTGCTCATCATCTCCTCCCGCTCCGAGTTAACGCCGCATCTTGAAACTTACACTCAGCACTCAGAGACTATCCGTAAAGTCCCCCCTCTTCCCCTTTACTCAGGAGAGAGGGGCTTCTCGGATCGCCTCTCAGCACTCAGCAAACAGCACTTCCTATCGGTCCAATTCCGCCGCGATGATGTTCAAACTGCCCAGCACGGCCACCACATCGCTGATTTGATGGCCGACGATCAAATACGGGAAGGTGGCGAAATGGATGAACGACGGCGGACGGGTGCGCGTGCGATAAGCAACGCCGCTGCCGTCGGCGATCAAATAATATCCCAATTCGCCGTTGGGCGATTCGATGGCCGCATACACCTCATCGACCGGCGTATGCCATTGCCGATTGGTCATAATCAACTCGAAATGATGGATCAAACCCTCGATGCTGCGATACACCGAAAGTTGATTGGGCATCACGACTTTGCTATCCGCATCCACATTGACCGGGCCGGACGGCAGATTTTCGATGGCTTGATGGATGATCTTACAGCTTTCGAGCATTTCATCCATGCGGACGAGATAGCGCGCGAAACAATCGCCCTCGCGGGCGCAGATCACTTTGAAGTCGAAATCCTTATAGGCCAAATAGGGTTCGTCCCTGCGTAGATCGCGGACGACTCCGCTGGCGCGGGCGATGGGTCCGGTACAACTTAAATCCGTCGCTTGTTCCTTAGACAGTACGCCGATGTCTTTGGTTCGTTCGATGAAAATCCGATTGCGATTGAGGAGGCGAACAATATCGTTCCAAGCCTTGGGAAAATCGCGGACGAAGGCGCGCACCATGTCGATCCACGTTTCATCGACATCGCGCAGCAATCCGCCGACGCGAAGGAAGCTGGGATGGAAGCGCTGGCCGGATGCGCGTTCGCAGATGTCGTAGATTTTTTCCTTCTGGTTGAAGGCGTAGAGAAACGCCGTGAAGCCGCCGAGATCGAGGGCCGCCGCGCCGCAGCACAATAAGTGATCGTGTATGCGCATCAATTCGTTGAAGATGACGCGTAGGTATTGACAGCGCGGCGTCAATTGGATGTCCATCAATTTTTCGACGGCCGCAAACCATGCGATCTCATTGGCTACGGGAGAAATATAATTCTTACGATCGACGATCGTGACGTACTGATTGTAGTCGAGATGTTCGCCGAGCTTCTCGAATCCGCTGTGTAAATAGCCGATGTCCGGCACGGCTTTGACGATGGTTTCGCCGTCGAGCGTCAGAATGAGGCGCAGCGTGGTATGAGTGGCCGGATGCTGCGGCCCAAAATTGAGAGTCCACAGATATTCTTGTTCCGGACCATCCGGCATGGCGATGGCATCGGCTAATTCCAGCGGCATCGATCCCTCCATCCTCCGCGAGCGGGAGGCTTGCCCCCTTCGCTCGCCCTTAGCTTTCGGGGCGCGAGATTATCGGGAAGTTATGGCGTTCGCCGCGACCGCGCATCGGATAATCCTTGCGCATCGGGAACGAGGTAAACTCATCGGGCAATAAAATGCGGCGCAGATCGGGATGACCGTCGAAGACGACGCCGTACATATCGTACACCTCGCGCTCCATCCAATCGGCTCCCTTCCACAGCGGATAAACCGACGGAACGATCGGTTCCGGATCGTTGGCGAACGTCTTAACGATCAGTCTCACACCCGTCGTCGTGTTGACCAACACATACCACACACCATAGCGATCTCTGGCATTGGGATACTGTAAGTAATCTGCTCCGCCCAGTTCGGCGAGGAGATCGAAACCACACGACACTTTCAAATACTCCAGCACAGAGTAGACGCGCTCGACCGGCACGATCAGTCGATGATTGTCGCGGAATTCGGAGGTCGTGAAGCCGTCCGCTCCGAATCGTTCTCGTAGTTTATTCAAGATCTCGTCTTGGGACACAACATATACTCCAACGAATTGCCCGTCGCCGCGATGAAATTATTATTATTCGTCGTGCAACCGCGTGGCCGTGGCATAATTTCCGGGGGCGATCATTCTCTCGGTCGGCGGTATTTCGACGGCCAGAGTGCGCGGCGGATGCCCTTGGGCGGGTATCTGAAACTCTTTGCCCGCGATGGTTCCGGTACGCTGGATCTTGTCTTGAAGATCGATCACGGATTGCAGCAATTGTTCGGGGCGCGGCGGGCAGCCGGGAACGTACACATCCACCGGGATGAAGCGATCGATGCCCTGCACCACGGCGTAGGTATCGAACACACCGCCCGACGAGGCGCACGCCCCCATAGAAATGCACCATTTCGGCTCTGGCATCTGCAGCCAGATGCGCTGCAAGACCGGCAACATCTTCATGGCCACGCGCCCGGCGACGATCATCAGATCGCACTGGCGCGGCGTGAAGCGCATGGCCTCGGCACCGAATCGGGCGATGTCGTGGCGCGAGGCTCCGGTGGCCATCAACTCGATCCCGCAGCAAGCCGTGGCGAACGGCATAGGCCACAGGCTGTTCTTGCGCACCCAATTGGCCAACTTGTCCAACTGCGTCACCATCACGCTCTCGGACAATCCATCTACCGCCATCGGAACACCCCTCGCCGCCAGGCGTAAATGTAGGCGACCACCACCGACAGAAGAAATACCAACACTTCCCAAAACACCAGCGATTGGAACTCGCCCGGCAGATACGAACTCGGCTCGCCGGGACCACTCGCCCACGGATACATCGCCGCCCAAGGATACAAGAACAACAATTCGACATCGAACACGAGGAAGAGAATGGCGATCAGGTAAAACTTCACGTCGAAATGCTGCCGCGCGTCGCCGATCGGGTCCATGCCGGATTCGTAGGGCATTTGCTTGACGGGAGTGCGCCGCGACGGGCCGAGCAAATGCGTCGCCACCAACGCCGACACCGCAAAGCCGACGACCACCAACAGGAAGAGGAAGATCGGATAATAGGTGGAGAGTGCGAAGTCCATTGCGACGACCTACTTCGTGATTTTTTTCACAATGTCATGCAAAAAGAAACCTCGACCGGATGTCGAGGATAGCGGGCGTCATCTCCCTTACCTCGTTTACTTATAGGAACGCGCTGAAGGAGGGACAAGGGGAGGCGAACGGATCTGTGGGCGACAAGAATGTCCCGGTCGTTCGCCCAGACTCCGATTCGAAGGTCTTATCTGGTGAGAATCTTCCGTGCCCTGGAGGCCATTGAGAGGCTATATCGTACTCTCCACATGGCTGTTCATCAGCGGCAAACCCTGACGCAACGGCGGCATGACCGACCTGCTGAGCCAGTTTCAACGACTGCGATGGATCGACAAAAACAGCGGGAATTTGTGGACAGGGATCGACGAGATAAACGTCGCTGCTCATGGTCGGCAAACAACTCACCTTGTCTTCACGCCAGTGTTTGCCGGTCGTCGCTCGCTTGGCCGCGTTCCTTGCCGCCGCCTGCGATTCCGTATTACTGGTTGTCCCCGAAAACGAAGCCGACACGCCGCAGACCGATGCGCTGCTGCGCTTGATCCCACAACAAGGAGCGAGGTTGGCAGGATGTATTCTGGTGGCTGAACCTTCCCCCTCGCGTTAAGACACGTCGAACAATCATTTCGGTTAGCCGCGACGCGGAGCGGAGCGCGTTGCCGTCGGGCTCCGCGCTCTTTATCGTAAAATGGCCAAGCCCGGCTACGAAGGAGATCTCATCGTGGGCGTATTCGCTTGTCCGAATTGCGGCACTGAGGTAGAGAAAAAACGATCCCGCGCGGAAGCTGTGTGCGGCTCCTGTGGAACGCGATTTCGTCCGCCGACGCTTTTCTGGGAGCGTTCGATCTTCGGCTTCGTTTTTCTCATACTCGGAGCCTTTTTTGGGAGCCTCGCTGTCGTAATTGTCTTCATGAGCCAGAGCGGACCCGTCGATCCGAGTGTCAAGGGCGGAGCTTTCGGCTGCAGCAGCGTGGTCGGCATCCTCGCGTTGGTTTGTCTCATTCAAGGCAGCCGCGAGTTGATCGGGCACGGTAAGAACGTCGTTCGAGTAGACGCCGAAGATGCTGCCGTCCCCTCTGCGCGAAACGAGCCACGCCGCCGCGTTCGGAGGACTCCGCCGCTGATTCCGAAAGAGAGAGCGGAAGCATTGGTCCGCGAAATCGCCGAGAAGCACGGAGCCAAGGGGGTCCTGCGTTCCCTGGGTCAACTGTCGCCGAAGCATCTGGCCAATGCCGCCGTGCGGTTCGCTCAAGCCATGCGCGACGATGAAACCCCCTTGGCCTTTCTCGACGTTTCCTTCTTGAAGAACGGCAAAGCCGGCATGCTTCTCACCAATCGCGGACTCTACTCGAGCTTTTACTCGCGTCCGATTTGGTTGGCCGACATCGAAGACGTCTCGTTCGCTCGTCCTGGGGTGGATGCTTACCTCGGTTGGTTTTTTCTCGGTCTTCTCTACGTTTTCATCAACGGAATTCGTCACTTTCAAAATCGTCTCTTCGTTAACGACAAGGTAGTCTTCTCAACCGGCAATCGCCTTCGCTTCGATTTTTGGGTAGAACTGCTGACGGTGTTGGCCGATGAAGCGTGGCACCTTGAGGACGCGAGCAGAGGGGAGCCAGCCCAGCCGACTACGGTGGTTTTGGAGATTACGCGGCATCTCTCCGACCGCCAGACGAACGAAGTTCGTCAAATCCGCGATCCATCGTGGGGACAGATCGAACAGAGCATTCGCGACCTAGATCAAGATGCTTTGCCGTCGCTGCGTGTGTGGGCGGGCGAGGTGGAACAGGCTCCCGCATTGGACGTGATCGGCGGGAAAGGACAATACGTCCTCCGCGAACTGGGCGATGGTTGGATCTACTACGATCCCAGCCAGGGTGAGGAAGAGATCGAGGTCAGCCAAAGCATCCCCGGCCATCGCTATCCGGCCTTCTACGTCTGCGGCGACCTTCAACGAGTGCTGCAAATCGTCCGCCATTATTACGAGACGGGAACGCCGGAGTAACTTTACCCCACGGAGAAGGCATCATGCGCGTTGCGTTGGTTCAACTAACTTCCACGGCGGAGCGGGCGCGGAATCTGGAAGCGGCACGGAAGTGGATTGCCGTCGCGGCGCGCGATGGGGCCAGACTGATCGTGCTTCCGGAGATGTTCAACGTTCTGGGCGACGCCGACACGCTCCGCGCCGGGGCCGAACCGCTCGATGGACCAAGCCTGTCGTGGGCGAGCGAACAAGCCCGGCGACACGGCGTATGGCTCGTGGCCGGCAGCATTCTGGAGCGCGTGGACGGTGAAACACGGCTATTTAACACCTGTCGCGTCTTCGATCCACAAGGTCAACCGCGCGCGACGTATCGCAAGATTCATCTGTTCAATTGCGACGTGCCGGGAGCGAGCTTTCACGAATCCGACACGGTCATGCCGGGTCGGGAAATCGTCGGTTTCGAGGCGGAGGGCGTGAAGCTGGGACTGTCGATCTGTTTCGATTTACGCTTTCCGGAGTTATTCCGCAGCCTCGCTCTGGAGGGCGCGCGCGCCGTCGCCCTACCCTCGGCCTTTACCGAACGCACCGGCCGCGATCACTGGGAAACGCTGGTGCGGGCGCGGGCCATCGAGAATCAAGTGTTCGTCCTCGCCGCCAATCAAGTAGGAGCAAGTACGCCCAGCCTTCGCTGGTTCGGTCGTTCCACGATTGTCGATCCGTGGGGCGTGGTCCTGGCCCAAGCACCGGATCGAGAAGGCCACATCGTCGCCGATCTGGATTTTGCCGAGCAGGATCGCATCCGCGCGTTGCTGCCGACCCTGCCGAATCGCCGGCCGGAAATCTACCCGCACCGCTCGTGAACGTTTCTTGTCCACTTCCGGACACCTCGTCGCCACTCGCCGCTTTCCGAGACAGGGATCCTTCCGTCGATTCAATCCACAAATATCTATCTGACAATTAGTTGTGCCGCGGCGTTTCCCGCGATCTCAAGGCGGCACATCGTTTGCCTTCTCTTCTTCGACTTTGTCCACTCTTGGGGCACTAATTGGAAGGGGATGAAATGCGCGCCTGTCGGATCGGAATACACCGCGAATCTCCGCGTTCGAGGTCTGCTTTCACGTTGATCGAGATGTTGGTGGTTATCGCCATCATCGTCGTTCTGGCCGGACTTGTGTTGTCGGGCATCATGGCGGCAAGGCAAACGGCTCAATCGGTTCAGTGTCAATCCAATCTTCGACAGATGGGGCTGGCGGTCGTGCAATACCACGATCGGTTCGGCATGTATCCTCAGTATCGAGCCGAGTATCCGCCCATTACCAATCAATATGGCGTGTATCGTCCCGATTGGCAGTGGATTATCGCCGAGTTCATGGGCGGGTGGGCGCAGAATCCCAATGCCTGCTTGGCCATGGAACCAACCGATCCCACTTGCGAAACGACGGTCCCCATCGATAACCCGGTCTTGATCTGTCCATCCCTGGCTGGGGGATCGACCAACACCCTCAACAGTCAAGATTACCTGAACCTGCGCAACGGCTCCTACGGTTACAATTTCGGCTACCTCGGCAACAATCGCACGCTGGTCGACGGCGACAATACGACGCCGACCTTGTACTATCCGGTGAAATCGGTGAAGGAACCGACGCGCACCATCGTGTTCGGCGACAGTCGCGGCGGCATGGTCGGTCACGGCGGACACTCGAAGACGCTCGATCCGCCGCACATGGTTCTCCGTTTCGATGGCTTGACCGTCAATTCTCCGTATTGGCAGCAAGCACCGTTTAATGGCAAGGCGTTGGCCGGCGTCAACCCTTATGGTCCCGACGAAGGCACGCTCGACATCCAAGTTCCGTTTTCACCGGCGGAAGCGCGGCACAAGGGATTCGCCAACGTCGTCTTCCTCGACGGCCACACCGCAAGTATGTCCTTGCCCGCGCTGGGCTACGTTACCGTCAACGGCATCCCGCAGCTGCAACTGACCGCCGCGCCCCTGCCGGGAGCCGATAATTCCCTGTGGACCGGGCGCGGACTCGACGAGACTTCGCCGTTTTACAACACGCCGTGACCGAAACCTGCATGGGTCGGATTCTCTTTACCGCGGCCTACCACGACCCCCTCGAAACGAACCCGACCCACTCGGAGTCGAATGGATGGATCATCCGCGCCCCCAACAGTCCGACATGAACCGCTGGACGCAAGCGGCGGGGCAGTTGTTTCAGGCGGAGATCGAAAAGGCGATTGTCCAAGGCGTGACGGCCGCACTCGCTTCGCTGAGCCTACGCCTGCCGCAATTGCTCGACGAGATGCAACGTCCCCCCGCGCCGCCCTCCGTCCTCGCTCCGCGCCTTCTGCCCATCGCTTGCGAAGAACTGGAGACGGATGCGAGGACGCCGACCGTAGAAATATCCCGCCACGAATCGGCACAAGTAGCGGAGACCGTATCCAACGGAATCGCAATCCCTATCCCCTCCGCTCCGTCCGACCTTCGGCCGACCGAGGAGCCGATTGAATCGGTCAACGACTATTTGAGGACTGGAAAGGAAGCCGAGACGCGAGGGGATCTGGATGGAGCGCTCCTTGCCTGGACGCGCGCCGCGCGCCTGAAACCCCAGTCGGCGGCGATTTCATTCGCGCGCGGTCTGCTGCTTCGCCGACTTGGACGCTCCGAGGAAGCGCTCGCCGCCGCCGAGCAGGCACTGCGGCTCGATCCGCGCCTCGCTCCCGCCTACCAATTGCGAGCCACACTCCTCATGCGCCGCGGCAGCAACGCCAAGGCCATCGACGATCTCACGCGATTCCTGGAACTGCGCCCCAAGGATGCCTTAGCCCACTACACGCGAGGATCGGCCTACCTCAACTCCGCCGATTACGAACGAGCCATCGCCGATTTCGGGCGCGCGCTGCGGCTGCGCCCCGAATGGTTATCGGCTCGCCGACAGCGGGCTTTGGCGTATCGTCTCAAGGGCGAATATGCCTTTGCGCTCGCCGAGTGGACGAAGATTTTGGAGTTACAACCCGACGACGCTCGCGCCTCGCAGGAGAGAGAGTTGGCTCGACAAGCCGTGGCAGAACGCGAGCGCGCCGGGCGGGAGATCGGCAAGGCATTGGACTCCAAGCCCCCGAAACGGCCAATTCCTTCTCGTGTTGGCGAATCACGAAGGCCAGTCGAGCGCGAGACCGCCGAACGAAAAGAAGACCAGAGTGATCCCACTTTCTTGCCGCTCAACTGCCCCGGCTGCGGCGCGCCGGCGCGGATCAGTTGGAAACACCTCGATCGCTTGTTCCGCTGCCGTCAATGCGCGCGCGTCTACCGCGTCGGCCGCGAAGGACATCTCAAGGAGATTGCCCCCAACGCCTCTCCACCGCGACGCAAGGCTTGGTACCAACGCGCCGCCGTACTGTCCGCTCTTGGGCTGATCGTCTTCTTGGCCATCGTTATCGTTCCACGCTTTCGGAATAAATCGGCACTTCCCGACTTACCCACCGATCTGCAAGCGCGCGGCGAACTGTGGGGACGAGCCTGGATGAACGACGATCGTTCGCTACTTCGCCGGCTCACGGCGACGACGCACGATCGACAATTGCATCCTTGGTTGAGGACGAATCCGCCTCCGCAAACCAAAGAGAAGTCGGCGGTTGCGCCGCACGATTCTCCACTCCCCAACATTCAGTTGCGGATACGAAAAGTGAAACCCAACGAGGCGGTGGTGAGCGTTCGCATCAACTCCGCCTCGTTGCAAAGTCCGCGCGAGTTTCTGTTGGATTGGGTCGAGCGCGGCGAGATCTGGTATTTCGTGCCCACGCTCAAGCGATGAGCGCGGAGTCGATGTCCTGGCACGGCCTTTCGTCACTGCGCCGGTTGAGTCGCCGTGCTGGTTTTGGCATAGAGTTGACGGGCCAGTTGCGACTTCTTGCGCGCCGCCGTGTTGCGATGAATGACGCGCTTCGCGGCCGCCTTGTCCAGTTTCTTCGCCGCCAGGTTGAATTCCTTCTTCAATTCGTCGATCGGTCCTTCCACCGCCGTCAAGAAACTCTTGACCTGGGTTTTGATGTCCTTCTTGACCGCTCGATTGTGGAGACGGCGCTTCTCGGACTTGCGAAGGTTTTTCTTGGCGCTTTTGGTATGCGGCATCGCTCGGATTCCTCGTTATGCGTTCGAGTCCCTCATCATTCCGTAAGAACAGAGTATTATAAAGGCCCTACGCAAGGCGACAAGATCGGCCCGCGCGAAGGGATGAGATTTGCCATGATGCCATGAGATCCTCGGCAACTTTCCCACAGCACGATCTATTCCATTCCTGTTTCGAGAAAGGGCTTTGCCACTTTCATCCGTCGCGCGATCCACAGATCGTGACATGCTTGCTCGTAACTCCGTTCGAAATCGAGCGGTAAGACGCGATCCTCCGCCATTCACAACGGCAATGTCGGCAGGCGCAATCGCTTCTTCCGGTATTTGCCGCGCCAACGATATTCTCGTTCCTCGGCCGAAGATTCTCGCATCGAAGGTTATTGTCGACCGTGTACGAGGCATCGATCTTTGGTCGATGAATCGTGGCGCGAAGCCAAGAATTGACACCGAGGAGATAGGCTATGCGTTCTTACTTAGCTCTGCTAGTACTCGGGCTGGCCGTCGAGAGTGGGACGGCGGAATGGTCTCCCGGAAGGGGCCGTATCTGGATTGGTCCGCCTGCCAATCCTGAACGCTATGAGCGATTTGCCACAGACAACGGCATCCCCGGTACGGGACGTTACGCCTACTTCGATTACAATTGGCCGTCGCTTCGGCAAGCGCTCGACGAATACGGTTGGTTCGGGCGACGGTATCGAGGACCGTCCACACCCGCTCGCAATGCTCCCGTCCGCGATCCGGCGACAAGGTGAATCGTGCGACTTCACCTTGTCGCCGTTAACTCCTGTCACGGCGAAGGAGCCGCGATTTCGTTGGCCTGAAAGCCACAATCTCGATGCGTGCCGTCGCAAATCGGACGCTTTTTCGATTGACCGCAGCGACACAGCGCTACGGTATCCTTTCCCGGAGGGATCGTGAAGGCGTTGCCGAGGTGATCGACGATCCGCACTGGTCCTTTCACGACATAGGGTCCATTTTCGCGGCAGCGAATCTCTAACGGTTCCGACATGGCTTGTCCTTTCGTTCAATCGTCCATCATCACGCGCCTCGTTCGTTTCTTATGTTCCACGAAGTAGAAAGCAAGGCGTTGAGAGACGTGGTGGAGGAAGTTATCGCGGAAGGCAATGGGCGACAACTCAAACGTGTCCAGGGCACCTCCGGCCTCGCTGGGGTAGCGATCGTTGAACACGCGCTGTGGTTCGTCGTCCAGATGCTTCATGTCCTTCACACTAACCAAAATCTCGGTCTGGCCCCGATAGAGTTGCTGGCTGGCCTTCGGCTCGTAAAGGCTGAGTTTGTTGATCTCTAAATAGATCACATAATCGGCGTCGAAATCGTGGCCGACTTTCTCCAGATCCACCGAGCGCCAGTTGTTGTGTTTGTTCTTATACTGTTCGACCAAGTTGGGTTTGACGATGGTGACTTTTTCCTTGTTTTCCTCGGACAGTTTACGAATCTCCTCGGACAGCATCCCGGCGAGAAGGCGATCCGCTTGAATGAACTCCTCGCGCGGATCGAGACTCATAAAGGTCCACAAGACGACCTTGACTTCCTTCTTGTCGTCGCTGGCCAATCGCTTTAGCTCGGCCGGTTCCTTGGCTTCGGGCATGAAAAAATATAAGGATTGGGGAAAACTACAGCCGGCGAGGAGAAGCGAGCCCCAAAAACACGTCCGAACGGTGCATCGAAGTAACGCCTTCATGGCTCTCTCCTCATCCTAAAAACGATGTTCCATTCCACCACGCCAAGCCCAAAACGATGGCCCAGCGGAGCAGCATCATGCCGAGGAAACCCAACACCGTGAAGGTGAGGGGCCGTTCGATCGAGCGAACGAACAGAGTTCGCTGACACACCGCGCTGCAAACGCACCAAGGAACCAGCAAGAGGCCGAAACCCGCCATCAGCGTGCCGACGGCGTTGGCGCGCAGCGAATTGACCACGTCGCCGTGCATCAGCAGGGCGAAGCTCGTGGTCATGCCGCACGAGGGACACGGCAAACCAGTGGAGGAGAGGAAGGTACACGGCGGCAGTCCCATTTGCCGGTGCGTGCCCATGCTTCGAGGCGAGCCGTCGTCGCCATACGGATTGATCCAAACGGCGACGGCGAATACGGCGCTCAAGGCCAGCGCTATCCCGATCAAACTGCCGCGCACCCAAAGGCGCAGCACCGGGATCACCTCCAGCACTTCCTCCGGTTCCGGGCTTAACGGTGTTGAGGCGGGAGTCATAGCGATCGTCTCGTTGCATTGCAAGGGCAATTGTTAGGCCGCCAAAGAGCGCTCCACGGGCTTCTTGCCGGATGAGGCTCCGTTGACGATTCGTTCCGCCGCCGCGCTGGCTTCGTCCATCGCCTGCTGCACCCGGACACGATATTCTTCCAGTCGATCTTTCCGCAAGTTCTCCGGTACATGAATCGGATCGGCGGTGACGCAGACGGCCGCGCTCCACGGACGCGGCAATGCGAAGCGATCCCAACTGTTCGTCCGCCAAGCGCTCTCGAAAGCGATGCCGAACGGTACGATGGGCAAGCCCGTCATGGCCGCCAGATAAACCACGCCGAGTTGCACCTGCCGCCGTGGTCCACGCGGTCCGTCTGGCGTGAGGGCCAAATGCGCCGAACGGCTGCGGCGAATCATTTGCCGAACCGCCCGCGCTCCGCCGCGCGTCGCCGAGCCGCGCACCACGCGAAAACCAAGATGCCGACACGCCTCGGCGATCAGCTGCCCATCGGCGTGTTCGCTGATGAGAACGTGTATGTCGCGCCTTCCATAATGGTACGCGGGGACGAGGATATTCTCGTGCCAGAAGGCGTAGATGTATCGCCCCTGGAAATTCGCTCCATTCGGATCCAGGTTCGCCCCCAACGGACGATAGCGATAGCGCAAGGTTCCGATCCACAGACGAACCAACCAACCGATGGCGAATCCCATCGCCTTTATCAGCGCGGGATGACGAATCTTCATATTCAGAGCCTCCTTGCTCAACGGTTCAACCCCCTATGTGGTAAGCCGCGACCCGAAGGGGAACTCGAAAAACCGCGCTCCCCTTCGGGTCGCGGCTTACCTACGCCGGCCATTCGCCCCGAAACACTTCCACGGCCGGTCCCGTCATGTACACACGATTATCCACTTCCGACCAGTCCAATTGCAAGTCGCCTCCGAGTAAATGCACGGTGATGCGCCGTTGCGTTCGTCCGGTGAGATGCCCGGCCACGGCGACGGCGCAGGCTCCAGTGCCGCACGCCAGCGTCTCGCCGCTGCCGCGTTCCCAAACGCGCATCGTCACGTCGTCGGGCCGATTGACGCGGACAAACTCGGCGTTGACGCGGCGCGGAAAGGCGGCGTGCCGTTCGATGCGCCGACCGAGGCCGAGAACGTGTCCGTCGGTGATCTCATCCACAAAAGCGACGCAGTGCGGATTGCCCATCGAAACGCAGGTGACGCGCAGGGTTTGATCGCCGAGATCGAGCGCGGCTTCGAGCGGTGGAGTGCCGCCGAGCGTCGTCGGAATGCTTTCCGCTTGGAGGATCGGCTCGCCCATGTCCACGCGCACTTGCCGCACCGTGCCGCCGGACACTTCCACTTCCAGCGTCAGCACGCCGCGCCCCGTCTCGATGGTCAACGGCGACTTACGCACGAGACCGCGATCGTACACGAATTTCGCCACACAGCGAATGCCGTTGCCGCACATCTCCGATTCGCTGCCGTCGGCGTTGTACATACGCATGCGCGCGTCGGCCTTGTCGGACGGACAAATGAGAATCAACCCATCGCCGCCCACGCCGAAATGGCGATCGCTGATGGCACGGCTCAGGGCCGGCGGATCGTGCGGCATCGGTTGACGAAAGCAATCGACATAAATGTAATCGTTGCCGCACCCTTGCATTTTCGTGAACTGCATTCGATTAACTCTCTTACGGTTCTTCGGGGACGGGGATCGGCGGCTCAATGTGCCTTTCTACTTCTCGGTTCTCGTAATAATCGCCTAGCCAAGACTTTTTTGATCCTCTGCCAGCATTCTTCGGTAACAAAGTAGGTCTGGGTCGCGGCGTAATGTTTGCCGTCGGCCGCCTCAAACACAACCAGCCATCCATTCGGCCGATCCGCCAAGCGGGGATCTTGTTTGCAACCCAGGTAGCGGAGGCGTTCACCGACGCGAAAATGCCGGCAGGTATCCCAGGAAAAACCTTCTCCTTCCGGCGATGAGTGGAACGCCTGGATGCACACAAATTCATTACCGGGCTGGCATTCCAGTAACACGCTCATTTGCCGAGCCTTTCAGGAAAAGTTGTCGTTCCCATGATGCACCTCGCCATCGGGTCGGACATTCGTGTGTAAGCCGTTCGGGTGCTGCACGTCCCAGTGAAAATCCTCTTCCCTTCCGCTAGGAGAAGGATGAGGCACCCACTCGTTGCCGTTTGCATCCAGATAACCACCCTGCGGGCCACGCGGTGGGTTTTTCAACCAGTCGCCTCGCTTCGGCGGCACGAACGGATGTGCTCCGTTGCGAGGAAGCAGCCGCCACGGGTATCTCGTCGGCCATCGGCCTGGGGATGCCATCTAAATTCTATCCTCACTCCCACTCAATCGTCGCCGGCGGTTTGCTCGTCACATCGTAAACGACGCGATTCACTCCCGCCACCGAGTTGACGATGCGGGCCGAGATATTGCCGAGCAGATCGTAGGGTAATTTCGACCAGTCCGCCGTCATGAAATCGTCGGTTTGCACGACGCGCAGCGCAATCGCATTCTCATACGTCCGGCCATCGCCCATGACGCCCACCGACCGAACCGGCAGCAACACCGCGAAGGCTTGGGAAGTCTTGCGATACCAGCCCGATTGCTTCAGTTCCTCCAATAAAATGGCATCTGCCTGCCGCAACACGCGCAGTCGATCCGCCGTCACCGGGCCGAGGCAGCGCACGGCCAAACCGGGTCCGGGGAACGGATGACGATAGACGAGTGCTTCCGGCAATCGCAGTTCCAGACCGAGTTTGCGCACTTCGTCCTTGAACAGATCCTTGAGCGGTTCGATCAACTCGAACCCCAGTTCTTTGGGCAGGCCGCCGACATTGTGATGCGTTTTGATGTTGGCGGCGGGTCCGTCCACCGTGCCGCCGCTTTCAATGACATCGGGGTACAGCGTGCCCTGTGCGAGAAAGTGCGCGCCTTCAATGTGACGGGCTTCGTCCTTGAATACGTCGATGAAAACGTGGCCGATGCGCCGGCGTTTCTCTTGTGGATCGTCGATGTTCTCCAGCGCCTTGAGGAATCGTGCCCCGGCATCGACGATGTGCAGATCGGCCTGAAAATGTCCGGTGAATGTACGTTTGACGGATTCGACCTCGCCTTGGCGTAGCAGACCGTTATCGACGAATATACACGACACCTGCCTGCCGACGGCGCGGAGCAAGAGCGCCGCCGTCACCGAGGAATCGACGCCGCCGGACAGCCCGCAGATCACGCGCTTGTCGCCGATGCGTTCGACGAGACTCGCCAAGGTTTGCGAGAGAAACGAGCCTATTTTCCACAATCCCTTGCAGCCGCAGACGCCGTACAGGAAATTGCGGAGGATACGACTACCCTCCGGCGTATGGCTGACTTCGGGATGGAACTGAAGGCCGTAGAGGGGGCGCGAGCGATGGCGCATCGCGGCCATGGGACAAGTGTCGGTAGAGGCCAACGGCAGAAGGTCGTCTTGTTGCATCTGTACTTGATCGCCGTGACTCATCCACACGGTCGTTTCGGAGGATACACCCTGAAAGAGATCGTTGGCGTCCGTAATGCGACAGACGGCAGGCCCGAACTCACGGCGGTCGGAGGGCTGCACCTTGCCGCCGAGTAGATGACAAGCCAACTGCATTCCGTAGCAGATACCGAGGATCGGAATGCCGAGATCGAACAGATGCGGATCGCAGCGCGGCGCGCCGGAAGCGTATACGCTGGCGGGACCGCCGGACAAGATCAGGCCGCGCGGCTTCAACTCGGCGATACGCTCCGCCGCAAGGTCGTGGCGGACGATCTGGCAGAAGACGTTCAACTCGCGCACCCGGCGAGCGATAAGCTGGCCGTACTGCGAGCCGAAATCAAGGATGAGAATACATTCGCCTTCGGCAACCTTTGTCATAACTCATCCTTTCGCTCGTCCGAGTTCCATGGCTCGCCGAGTCGCCGCCTCAACGGCATCCATCAAAGCTCCGCGCACGCCGCCGCGCTCCATCGCGTGCAGGCCGGCGATGGTCGTCCCGCCCGGACTGGCAACCATGTCCTTGAGTACCCCCGGATGCGTTCGCGTTTCCAAAACCATCTTTGCCGCCCCGAGAACCGTTTGTGCCGCCAGCGCCGTCGCCACTTCGCGCGGCAGGCCAACACGCACTCCGCCATCGGACAGGGCTTCGATCATCAGATACACGAAGGCCGGCCCGCTGCCGGAGAGGCCCGTCACGGCGTCGAGCAAATGCTCCGGCAGTGGAAACGCCACCCCGACCGCCTTGAGGAGACGATCCACCAAGGCAATGTCTTCGTTCGTGGCGTTGTCGTTGGGGCTGTAGCCGGAGGCACTGGCACCAATCAGACAAGGAGTATTGGGCATGACTCGAATCAGCCGCTTATCGGAGCCAAGCCTCTCGGCGAGTTCGCGCAAGGTGATCCCCGCGGCGATGGAGACGAACAATTGTTCTTTCACGACCGGACGGATTTCTTCCAAGAGCGTGGCCATCGACTGCGGTTTCACGGCCAGCACGACGAGATCGCTGGCGGCGACGACGGCGCGATTGTCAGCGCAGCTTTCGCAGCCTGTTTCTTGAGCAAATGCCTGTCGAGCCGATGCCAGGGGATCGCTGGCCCGACAAGCGCCGGATTGCAGCAGCCCCGCCCTCAGCCAACCCATCGTCAGAGCGGTCGCCATCCGCCCCGCGCCCAAAAACCCGACGTTCAACCTATCCGTCATGTCGTCTGAGACCTCCCGACCGGAAAGGATTTATCATACAGAATCAACCTACCCCGCGTAAATCTGGAACTCGAAAGCGACCGCTTGGCCGCTTGCAATCGACTTCGCCGCCCACTTTGAGGATAATAACTTGACGGCGGCGCGAACCGAGCATTGCAAGCGACCGAAAACCGATCGAGGACGCCATGACCGAGGACGGCCTGCATCCCTTAGAATCGATCTTGCATCTATGCGAGGCTGCCGCGCCCGAACCGTGGTATCCGCGCCTGTTCGCCAAGCAGAACGGCGTCGATCCGCGCGAACTTGGGCAGTGTCTCGAAGAATTGTGGCTGAGCGGCTTGATCGAACGGTCGGATGGCGGCCCCGAAAAGGGACCGGCCATCACCCTCACGCGCGAAGGCCAGCGCGTGTTGCTCGAACCCGAGGCGTTGAAGCGATTGCGTGCTGGCGAACCGGTCTCACGCTACGACAGGGGAGCGATCGTTCGTCGAGCGATGACCGGACGTGGCCGGACATTTATCACCAGCCTGCTCCTTCTTCTCAATGTCGCCGTTTTCGCGTGGGGCTATTTCGCAGCGCGCTCGCAGGGAATCGACAACGATTTCCTGCGCGGAGGCATGGCCGCCAAGGAAGTATTCACACCGGAGGACCAACGTCGCCAAAAGGCGTTTTTCACCATTTTCGAAAACAGCGGTAGTCTTTCGCCCCAAAATCTGCTTGAGGGCGAGTGGTGGCGGTTGTTGACCTCGTCGTTCGTTCATTTCGGCATCTTGCACCTCTCGATGAACCTCGTCTTCCTGTATCTCACCGGTCGATTTGTCGAGCGGATGTGGGGGCACCTTCGTTTCGCGGTCATTTACCTCTGCGGCGTCTTGGGCACTTCTTGTCTGGCATTGGCTCACAATCTCGGCGGCGGCATGGGTGCCTCGGGAGCGGTCGGCGGGCTGCTCGGTGCCGAACTCGTCTGGTTCCTCTTCAACCGTCGCTACTTTCCGCGCGCCTTGCTCCGGCAAGTGCGGACGAGCTTTCTCATCAGTCTCGTGCTGCTCGTCGTCATCTGCTCGTATAAGGACGTCAGTTCGTGGGGACAAATCGGCGGCGCGGCGACCGGAGCGATGGCAGGCTTTCTGCTTCAACTCCATCGTTTTGGACCGTCGATGTGGCGGTGGATGGCACTGACCGGCTTTATCCCAATGGCTTGGTTCGCTCACCACGCCATCGAGCATTCGCGGCAGACGAATCCGGCTTGGATGAAAGTTGAAGACGAATACTTTGAAGCTCGACTGCTTCCCCTCGTCGAGCGAACGACAAGCCAAGCACAAAAGGTCTATCGAGAGAAGATCGCGCCGGTCGTTGAGATCCACCCCAGCCGCCGTGAGGCCGCCAAAGTCGATGCCGTACTGCCGCTTTTGAACGAACAACAGCGCGAACTGACTGCGACGGCTAAAAAATTGGCTCACACCGGTCCATTCCTCAGTCCCGAAGCCGAGGAAGCGCGCAAGGTCGGTCGAGATTATGCCTCGGCCCTGGCCGAGTGGTTCGCCGCGATCGAGTACGACTTGGGACTCGGTGAAAAGCGAACCGACAAAGACCGGCACACGCTGCTGAAACAGCAAGAGAACGTCGAAAAGATGAGACGGGAATGGAAGGCGTCGTTGGATTGACTCGGCCCGATTCAAAAGTAGGAACTGTCGAAGTCGGGCAAACCATGTAAGGGAAAGGATACCCATGATCTCAAGCGCCACGCTACGTCGGCTCGCATCGCGGGCCGTTCGCGGACTCCATCGTTTGACCGGACGCCGTGCCGAGGTCGATTATCGCCGCTGGTATTCCACCTGGGATCTTCAGCGCGACTATTGGACAATCGTTGGTCCGGCGACGAAGGAAGAATACGAACGGTTAAGCCTGGTCAAGTTGAAACTGTTGATCGATCTCGGTCTCACCCCGCAGTCGAGACTGCTCGACGTGGGTTGCGGTACCGGCTTGTTGGCGTCGGCGCTGCACGATTTCCTCGACGAACGGGGCGAATATGTGGGCGCGGACATAGGCTCCGAAGCGGTCGAGTTCTGCCGTTCGCGGTTCGGTCGTCCGAACTTTTCCTTCCACGTCAGCGAGATGACCGCGCTGCCCCCGTTGACACAGCGGTTCGATTTTATCGTCTTTTACAGCGTGTTCACCCATACCTATCCGTTGGAGACGGCCGCGCTGCTCCGCGAGGCCAGTCGGCTTCTGGCACCGGGCGGCATCGTCTTCGCCGACCTCTTCGCAGCTCCGTTGATCGAAGAATACAGCGGCGACCGTAGCGCGGTGGAAATCAACCCCGACTATCTCATGCGTCTGCTGGAGGGCAGCGGGCTGGAAGCGCAATTGATCGACATCCAGTCGCGCCCGCGTCTGGGACAGCGACTGTTCTACCAATTCACACATTGCCCTTCCGATAATCGCTCGGGGATCGCGTAACGACCGATCGGCGGACGGCGAACCCCCGGTTTGGAAACGAGGAGAAGGACATCAATGGACCGTCAATACGACTACCGGCCGAAGTGGACGATGATCGTTCTCTGTGCGCTCTTTTTTGGTGCCTGCGCGTTGATCCTCGGTGCAAAGGCCGATGGGAATGATCGTGGACTAATTATCAACGGGATCATTGAATTGTCTGCTAGAAGCGCGACTGTGTTCTATTGGGTGTTGGCAGCCCTGAGCATCGGCTTCGTCGTCGCCGCTGGGTTCCTGGCCTTCATCCGTTTGACGGTTCACCAACGAATCACCTTGGGCGAGACATCCATTACCATCCCTCGTTCACGATGGTCCGGCGAAGAAACCGTCGTCACCTTCGGCGATATCATCGACTTAAGTAGCTCCGAGGTTTCCGGACAGCGGTTCCTCACGATTGTCTACAATGGCGGGAAGTTTACCTTGACAGCATCGATGCTACCAAAGAAGGATGATTTCGACGAGATTTGTGCGGCAGTCAGCCACGGCGTGAAACTCGCCCAACCGCATACCCGTTAACCGACGGCTAAAGCCGACTTATGGTGGTGTCCAGGATACGGCCTTACATCGCAGGCCTGGCGGGTGTCACAGTCTTTCCGTTGCTTCGACGACGCCATGCAGCGCGTGCAGCAAGTCAGCCGCCGACTGGGCATTTACCTGGTCAACAGCATCAACCCCTCCCGGCCCGAAGGACAAAAGACGATCATGTACCGCCTGCTGGAAGCGCTGCGCTGGGAAGGCGGCAAGCCGGCCAAGCAGACCATCGAAGACTACTGCTGCGGGCCTTGGATCGTTGCGGCGGCGTGGTGCGCGAGGCGAGCGATCGAGACATTCTCGACGCCAAGGCCAAGGTGGGCGCGGGCGGTCTGGGCTGCGAACCCGCCTCCGCCGCCAGCGTCGCCGGTGCCCGCAAACTGCGGCAAGAGGGCATCATCGCACCCGACGACCGCGTC
>JAKBCS010000081.1 GCA_021807595.1 Planctomycetota bacterium
CGCCCTTTACGGATACTACTCTTATAGACAGAACAAAAGTGGAGAGTGACCGATGGCCAATTCGGGCGCGGAAAAAGTGTTGGGGCATTTGAACCGTTGGCTCAACACCGGCAGGAAGGACGACGATGCCCATTTATTGGAGCGTTTCGTTCAGCATCGAGACGAGGACGCCTTCGCCGAGTTGGTGGCGCGGCATGGTCCACTCGTGTTCGGACTCTGTCACCGCATCCTCGCAAATCGGCACGATGCCGAAGACGTGTTTCAGGCGACCTTCCTCGTCCTCGCGCGTAAGGCGGCGACGATCCGCAAGCCGGAATCGTTGGCGTGCTGGCTGCACGGCGTCGCTTACCGGCTGGCGCTCAAGGCCAAGTCCGCAGCCGAACGCCGTCGTTTGCACGAACAGCAAGCCGTTCCTTCCCATAATAGACACCAAGACGATCTCTCTTGGCGTAAAATCCAGCGTGCGATCGACGAAGAACTGCACGAGGCAATAGTCGCGCGACGAGACTGATCTGCGCCGTGAAAGGCGAACGCGAACGAACGCGCCGATTAGCCCGGAGCGCGAGCGACGGGCAGGCAAAGCTCTGCTCTCGCGCTCCGGGCCGATAATTCAAAGGCCCCGTTAGTTCTTTTTCGCTCCCACGCGAAAGACAATGTCTCGTCGTTGGGAGCTAAAATCTGGAGAAGAGATCGGGTTTTCCGTACCGTTGCGCAGCGTGAAGAGTACAACGCTTCCTTCCGTTCGCTTCATGTGCAAAGGTCCGCTGTCCCACGGATCGGTAGGCGGGCGGTCGAGAAAGTCCGGCGTCAGATCGTCGAGTTTCTCCGCATATTTGCCGTGCTTATCTCTGTACATGCGAAGAGCGAGGGCGAGACGGGACAAGCGGCGCAGTGTGGCGACATCGCAGGCCCAACGAGCATTGGATTGTAGCCGAGTCTGCATCGATCCCATGTAAACCCAGCCGCCTTCCTGGTTGCGGAGCGATTGCAGTAACTCGCGCCAATCGACGAAAGTTTGCATCTCGGGCCGGCGGAGCGATTCTTGACATGCTTTCAGCGAACGGCGAAGGACCAATAATTCGTCCGGGCCAAGGAAAACGCGCCACAGCGGCACGATGGTTGACTCGAACCAGAAAGGTGCCTCATAGCCCTCTGGCATCGGGCCTTTGCGATGCAGAAAGGGCAATTCCTTGGTCGTGTCCCAATACCAACGCGAGGAAAAGTCCGTCGAAAACAGAAGAAGGCTTCGCAACACAAAACTTGCTTCCACCTTCCGAAAATCGCGCAAATACGGCTCGCCTTCGATGTGAGACAGTCGGCTCAAGTCGTCCGCCTTCGGCTCGGACAGACGTAACACCTCCGCGAGCGTTTCCCAGGCTTCTTTTTCGATAGCCGCATCAGTCGTTTGCCGCGCCATGCCGAGGAGAGCCACGATGTCCTCTACGGCGGCATGAGGCTCGCCCCGCGCGGCGCGAACGCACGCATCGAGAGCAAGCAGCTGCGATGCCTGGGCAAAATCCGACTCCGGCGAATAACGCCGACTCGCACCGTCAAAAAAAATCAATGGATCACTCTGCGGAAAGCGACACGCCGGTTTCGCAGCCGCACGACGCAACAACGACAATACTTTCGCTCGGCTGTCGAGATACTTCTTCCATGCGGGGTCGCGCCAATCAAAGTCCTCGAAGGAACTGTCCGGTAAATCCCATTTATGGGCTTGCTGCCAGTGCTTTGTACTCCACGTTTCGATCCGCTGTTCTCGGCTCGAAGGAAACGGATCTCGCTGTGGGAGCATGGCAAACGCTTCTTCATAAAGCGGAGCTGCGTTGTCCTTTTCGAGCGCGGGCGGGGGCGTCAGGGCCGACAGAACCGAACCGGCCTCGGCTCGCACTTCCGCCAGTTGCAATTGCAGGGCCAGATCCAGATTCGACAACGTGATGGCGAATAAAACCAATGCGGCTAGCGAAGACGAAAATAAGCGGACGCGAGGCCAAAACCGAGCGGGAGGCGTACCTTCCTTGTCCTTTCGCTTGAGACCCCGCCGAACGATTATGCCCGATCCCACGAAGAAGAGTACGGTCCAGGAAAGCGTGTAATAAAACCAATTGTGCGGCAGATGGAAATAGAACTTCCCCCAGCCGGCGGCATGGGTGACAAGCAACGCAACGATCAGGATGGCGAACGCGGTAGCGAGCGGCAAAGCCAGTTGACGGCGGCGGCGCGACCAACGCGCGGAGCATGCGGCAGTCAGTGCGACTGAAAGCAGCATCGCCGCCATGCCTTCGATCCACATTAACGCATATCCCACGATTCCTCTCCTTCCCACGCTCGTTTGCCGCCCCACGACACCGGCAGCGCCGGAGGCGATTGCATGAGGGCGGCAAATTGATGCGCCTCCCATGCGGACAAGTCGGGATGGCGCTGCCGAAGGAATCGTGCAGCGGCTTCCACGTCCGCATTCTCGAGCCGTTGGCCCTGAGGCCACGCTCGATGATTTGCCACACTTAAGCCGAAATTGAGACACAACAAGACCGCTGCTGCGAGCGCAGTGGCAACATTCCAAAGAGTTCCACTCGGTGTTCGCTCCGTTTGCATGGCCGTCAGCACGCGGCGACGCAGACCCGCCGTCGGTGGTGGAGGGCGGCGCTCCGTGAGTCGGCGTTCCACTTCGCTCAATTCGGGGGGAAGATCGAACGGCTCCATCGTCTCACGCCTCCAACGCATCCCGCAGTTTTTCCAAAGCGTAACGGTAGCGGCTCGCCGCCGTGTTTGGGCTGATCGCTAAGACACCGGCGATTTCGGCAAAGGTTAGACCAGCTTCGATCTTGAGTGAGACAATCTCGCGCTGTTCGTGCGGCAGTGTCCGCAAAGCACGCTCCAAATGCACGGCTCGTTCGCTATCCACGCCTGTCGCTTCGGGCGCGGCAAGAGCCTGTTCTTGTTCCGGCGACAGGACACACTCACGCCGCGCGGAGGCCAAACGCCCGGCGGCCCGGCGGAGAGCGGCGAACAGATAGGCGCGCAGATTCTCGACCGTCGGCAACCGCGCTCGCGCACGCACTACACCGACGAATACTTCTTGCACCGCATCCTCGGCATCTTGCTGCGATCCCAATAAACGCATGGCCACGCGCAACAGCGACGGCGCGAAGCGATCGTAGAGGTCGGCGAACGCCTCATCCCGCCCCTCGGCGAGTCCTCGCATCAACGAATCGTCCGCTGGCCGAAGCATGATTTCGCCGTCCTCGCAATATGTAGAGCGAATCGCGGCCAAGATTTGTCTACGAACCGGAAACTTTTCGAGAGAGCGCGAAAAGCATCGGCGAGCGAACGATTCCGGCGAGAAGAGAAGAATGTTCCGCTCCGTTCTCGCCGTGTCTCTAGTAAGCTAGAACCATGAAACGAGAGGATGTTGTCATGAACGCCGCTAATTCCGAACGCCTTTTGCAATACATTCATCGCCTGGCCGGCGATTCGCCCGACACGTCCGACGGCGAATTGCTGTGCCGCTATCGAGACGCCGGCGATCAAGCCGCCTTCACGGCTCTGATGCGGCGGCATGGTCCGATGGTGTACGCCGTCTGTCAATCGGTGCTGCGGCAGCGCGACGATGCCGAAGATGCGTTCCAAGCGGCGTTTCTCATCCTGGCTCTGAAGGCTGCCTCGATCCGGCAGCAAGACGAGTTGGCCGGCTGGCTGCAGCGCGTCGCCTACCGTGTGGCGCTGCGAGCGCGAGCGAATGCTCTGCGCCGCCAGAAATGCGAAGCGCAAGCTGCCCGTTCGTCGATGGCCGAACCATCGGGCGACGATCTCTCCTGGACCGAATTACGGTCGATTCTGCACGCCGAGTTGGCGGCGCTGCCTGAGCAACTCCGCGCGCCGCTGGTGTTGTGTTATTTGGAGGGCACGACGCAAGAGGAAGCGGCGCGGCAGATGGGGACGACGGCGGCAACGGTGAAAGGACGGCTGCAACGAGGACGCGAGAGGCTGCAGCGGCGCTTGGAGCGGCGTGGCGTGGCTCTGACGGCAGCGCTGGGAGCGGCGATCGCGGGGCAAGCGTTGGCAGAGACGGCCCTGCCTGCCGCTGGACCGTTGACGCTGGCGACGGCGAAGACCTCGGCGGCGGCGCTGGCGCACAGTTTCTTGCACTCGTGGATGCCGATGAAACTGGCATTGTTCTCAGCGTTATTGCTGTCGATTGGCGTCGTCGCCGGGGGCATGGCATTGCGTTCTTCGTCGGAGTTGCGGTTGCCGGGAAGCGATGGAAGCGACCGCTCCCCGACGGTCGCGGCTCCGAAAGACGCCGCGCCGCGGCCTCCCCTCGATCCGCTGCCGCCCTTTGCCCAAACGCGGTTGGGAACGACGCGCTGGACTCACCACGGGCACGTCTCGGCGGCGGCGTTCGCTCCCGATGGTAAAACGCTTGCTTCGGGGGGCTACGACAACGAAGTGCGCTTGTGGGACGCGGCCGACGGTCGAGAACTGCGTCTTCTGAAGCATGGCGGTTGGGTGCGAGCCGTCGTTTGGTCCACCGATGGCAAAACGCTGTTCACCGTCGCCGATCGTGAAGGCGTCCGCGTCTGGGATGCGAAGACGGGCGAATCACTCCGCCGCTTTGGCCCTCAAGACGGCATCTCGTACCATCTCGCGCTGTCGGCGGATGGACGACGGCTTGCCATCGACCAACAGTACGAAATCCGCACCGCCAACAGCAGTCAATCCGGTTATCGGGTGCATCTGTGGGACGTGGTCCACAATCGAGCTTTGCGTCAAGTGGAGGGTTCGTGCCCCGCTCATTCGAGCCTGTCGCCGGATGGAACGATCTTGGCGCGCGGCGAAAAGGGCAAGATCCGACGTTGGCGAACGGCGGATGGTAAGGAGTTGTCCGCGCTGACCTGCCCGGACGGCGAAGTGTACGCGGTCGCTATCTCTCCCAATGGCCGAACCCTGATTTCCGGTGGTGCCTACCCCGATGCCGTCGTCCGCTTTTGGGATTTGACCAGTGGCAAAGAACGCCGCTGTCTGCCGAAGCGAGCCAATGCAATCGCCTACGCTCTGGCTTATTCTCCCGATGGTAAAACCGTGGCGTGTGGCTATGGCGGCGTCGATCCGCTGGTCCGGTTGGTGGATGCGGCGAGTGGCGAAGTACGCCGCGAGTGGTCGGTTCCCTTCCCTTCGCTCGATTCGATCCATTTTTCCCCGGATGGCAAAGCATTGGCGATTGCGGGCGGTTGTGATCGCGCCGTGGTCCTCTGGAACAGCGAGACGGGGAAAGAAATCACTCCCTGCGTGCGTCATCATGGCGTGGTGACCGCTACCGCCTTATCGCCGGATGGACGGTTCGCGGCTACGGGCGGCGACGATTCGAGGGTGCGTCTGTGGGATGCCGGATCGGGCCGATTCCTGCGCGAGCTGAAGGGACATCGCAGACGGGTGGCCGCACTGGCGTTCGCGCCGGACGGCGAACTGCTCGCTTCGGCGAGCCACGACCGCACCGTGCGCTTGTGGAAAGCGCGAAGCGGAGAAGAAGTACGCACTTTGCCCGAACACAAATTCGGCGTCACCGCTCTCGCCTTCTCGCCGGATGGTCGCTTTCTCGCCACCGCGGAAGGACAAGAGAGCGTCGTCGTCTCCGGCGCGCGACACCGCGATGGAGCCGTGCGCCTTTGGGATGTCCGCAACGGCCGCCAACTGAGATCATTGGAGGCCAAAGAAGGCCGCGTCCATGCCATCGCCTTCTCGCCCGATGGCGCGATTCTGGCCACGGCAGGATGGGACGACAAAGCCGTCCACCTCTGGGATGCCTTCACCGGCCGTGAGGTCCGCCGACTCCAGAGCGCCCCCGATCCCGCACCCGCGCACGGACTATTCGAGGGCGTGGCCGCGCTCGCTTTTGCTCCAGATGGACAGACACTCGCCACCGTCAGCTTCTACGAGAACAAAAGCAATCTTTCTGCCGTCGTGAAGGATGACGACGGCCAAGGCCGCATGTTGCGCGTATGGGAATTCTCTAGCGGAAAAGAGCGTTATGCGATCCGTCAAAAACGCAATGAAATCGCCAGCGCCGCGTTCGCCGCAGATGGTCGGACGCTGATATTGGGAAAAACAGACGGCGAGATTCTCCTGTGGGACTCGCCGAACGGCAAAGCCAAGCGTCGGCTGCCCGGTCACTCGGACGCGGTTCTCACTGTGGCCTGTTCCAAGGGTGGACGATTTTTTCTTTCCGGCAGTGCGGACACGACGGCCCTGCTCTGGGACAAGGCAGCGCTCCGAGCCGCGCCAACTATCGAGGCGATGAATCTGACACCGGCGGAGATGGAAGCACTCTGGAAGGATCTCGCCTCCTCCGAGGTGCCGTGCGCTGTCGCCGCTATCCGTTCCCTCAGCGGCGATGCCGCGCATAGTGTGCCGTTCTTACGTCGCCAACTTCGCCCCGTCCACATCGAGGAAGAGGACTTGGCCCGTTGGATCGCCGCGCTGGATGACGGTGCCTTCGCCGTCCGCGAGCAAGCGAGTCACAGACTGGAGCAGGCTGGCGCTGCGGCACGTCGGCTGTTGCGTACCGCTCTGGAAGACAAGCCTTCTCTGGAAAAGCGACAGCGCGTCCTGCGCTTATTGGAAGCGGTGGAGCATCCGTCCGCCACCGTACTGCGGGAGAACCGAGCCGTCGAAGTGCTTTTGTACAGTGGAACGCCGGAGGCGCGGGAACTGCTGCGGACGTTGGCCCAAGGCGCTGCCGAACATCGTTTGACACAGCAAGCAAAAGCCTCCTTGCGCTGTCTGGATTCGTGGGGCAGCGAACGGAGGGAGTGATCCGATCGATCGGTCTGTCCCCGGATGGAACCGTTACCTCAATCGAAATAGCGATAGCGCAAGATACAATAAAGAGCGTTGAATGCGTCCTTCAAGCCGATCTTCTTGCCCTCCTCGTAGGTGCGGCCAGAGTAGCTGATCGGTGTTTCGTAGACGCGCCAGTCCGGTTGGCCGGGTCGTTTGCGGGCGATTTTGGCGGTGATCTCCGGCTCGAAACCGAAACGGTCGGAACGCAGCGTGATCCCTTGCAACACCTCGCGGCGGAAGACTTTGTAGCACGTCTCCATATCGGTGAGATTCAGATTGGTGAACGTGTTGGATAAGAGTGTCAGCATCTTGTTGGCGATGGAGTGCCAGAAATAGAGGACGCGATGCGACTCGCCGATGAAGCGAGAGCCGAACACCACGTCGGCGCGGTTTTCCAGGATCGGCTGCAACAAGCGCGGGTACTCGGCGGGATCGTACTCCAGATCGGCGTCTTGCACGAGAACGATGTCGCCGGTCGCTTCCTGGAAGCCACGCCGCAGGGCCGCCCCCTTGCCCTGATTGTAAGGCTGTAAGAAGACGCGCACATCGCCGCCTTCCAACTCTTTGAGAATCTCGCGCGTGGAGTCGGTGCTGCAATCTTCGACAATGACAATCTCTTTGGGAATATCCACGGCCCGCACGCGCCGCACGACTTCGCGGACCCATCGTTCTTCGTTGTAGACCGGAATCACTACGGACAGTTTGAAGCCGTCGGGGATCGGATAGATGCCGAGTTGACGGCAAGCCGGTTCGCCAACGAGTTGACGTAGCAGAGCCAAGCGCTCGCGCGGCGAATTGGGAATGGAGATCGACGCCGTGTCGCCAGGGTTGGTGTTGGGTAGGCCGTTGTTCAAACTCTGCATAAAACCGACTCCTGCTCGGTGAAGACGCGGGCGGAGAAACATCCTGTCGATTGAGGAATTATTCATTTTCCGCCGAAGAGGGTCAAGATCGGCTTTCGGCAGATCGGCTATCGGCCGATGGTAGCGGATTCGGTATGATAGCCGTTAGCCGTTAGCCGAACCGCCGAAAGCCGATAGGGATGTGATTCATGGATGCAACAATTTTCGATGAACTTGAAGATGCTTGTTCCCACGAGGGGGCGGATGTAGCCGCGCTTCGGTTGTGCGAACGCCTTGAGGAGAACAAGGACTATTCGAGTCTTTTTTACGCTCTCCTGCTGCGCGTTCGGGTTCGACTCGGCGTCTCGCCGATTCCCACCGGACCGGCGGTGGAGTTACCGGAACACGCTCATACGGAGTACGAAGAAGCGATACGCCGGGCCGGCCGGCACGTCGGCGAGTTGTTTCTGCGCGAGGGACAACTGCCGCAGGCATGGGCGTATTATCGTATGCTCAACGAACCGCGAGCCGTGTATCAGGCGCTAGACGATTATCGGCCGGCGGAGGACGAGGATCTGCAAGCGCTGGTGCAGATCGCTTTTTACGAGGGCGTCCATCCGCGCAAGGGATTCACTTGGATTTTACAGCGCTTCGGATTGTGCAATGCCATTACGACGTTGAGCAGCCAAGAACTACCTCATACCCCGGAGGATCGCCAATACTGTCTGCAAGCGTTGATCCGCGCTTTGTACGACGAGTTGCGCGAACGCCTTGCCGCCGAGATCGAGCGGCACGAAGGTCAACCTCCGGCGCAAACCTCCATCCGAGAGACGATCGCCGGGCGCGATTGGCTGTTCGCCGAGGATGCGTACCACATCGACCTCTCGCATCTGTCGAGCGTCGCGCAAATGAGCATGAACCTGACGCCGTGTCCCGAACTGAATCTGGCGCGCGAATTGTGTGCATACGGTCAACGCCTATCCGGTCGGTTCCTCGGCAGCGGCGACCCTCCTTTTGAGGACCAGTATCGTGCCATCGGCATCTATCTCGCCCTATTGGCCGGCGACAACATTGAGGAAGGGCTGGACTATTTCCGTGAGCAAGCAGAGAAGGCCGATCCGGAAACCGTGGGTAGCTATCCAGCTCAGGTGTTGGTGAATTTGTTACTTCGTTTGGATCGCGCGACGGAGGCGTTGGTGGCGGCGCGGAAATATCTGGCGAGCGAGGACAATCGGCAGCTTTCGTGTCCGAGCATCGTCGATTTGTGCCGCAAGGTCGGCGATTACCGGACCCTGGCCGAGGTGGCGCGCGAGCAGGGCGATCCCGTACATTATCTGGCCGGACTCATTTCGGAGAGTCGAAAGTAATCGGACTTCCAGAGTCCCTTATTGTCCGAGGGCGTCCGGCGCTAGAATGTTGGGAATTGTAACGCGGAAAGGATCCGACCGTAAGGCCCCGCTCGAAGAAGAATTGCCGGAACGAGAACGAAGGTGAGCCGCCCATTCGAGCGGGATTCACCTTCGTCTTCCGGCATCGCATAAATCAGATTAAGCCTTGGCCACCTCCGCCATCAATTCTTCCGTCACGTTCACATCCATGTAGACATTCTGTACGTCGTCGTGATCGTCGAGGGCTTCGTGCAGTCGGAAAACTTTGGCGGCGGTCTCTTTCTCCACATCGATGGGGGCGTTGGGCAGTTGGCAGATCTCGGCGACCGCGGTACTCAGGTTGTTCTTCTGGAGAGCTTCTTGAACTTTGGCGAAGGCCGAGGGGTCGCAAGTGATCTCGAACGTGCTGCCCGCGCGCTTCATATCGTCCGCGCCGGCGTCGAGAACGATGCCCATGAGTGTATCCTCATCGACGCCTTCGACGGCAATGCTAAACAGCCCCTTGCGCTCAAAGCGGAAGGCGACGTTGCCGGCACTACCCATCTTGCCGCCGCCGCGCTCGAAAATCTTGCGGATTTCTCCAGCGGTGCGATTGCGGTTGTCGGTGACGACATCGACCAGATAGGCGACGCCGCCGGGACCGATGCCCTCGTAGGTGATTTCCTCAAAGCTCAACCCCTCGGTCTCGCCGGTACCGCGTTTGATGGCCCGCTCGATGTTGTCTTTGGGCATGCTCACCTGCCGCGCTTTGTCGATGGCGTAACGCAGCTTGAGATTCATGGCTGGATCGCCACCGCCGTGGCGCGCGGCGATGATGATAGCTCGGCTGAGCTTGCTCCACAACTTGCCGCGCTTGGCGTCGATCGCGCCCTTTTTGTGTTTGATTGTCGCCCAATGGGAATGGCCGGACATGGCTTCTCCTTCACAGATGCAAATAGTAGGATACTCGACGGCTATCGCTGCCGATCCGCCGGGGCCGAGGTCGGCGAACCGGCAGGGTTCGCTGCCGAGCTTTCCATGCGTAGTTTTTCCTTAATGTCCCGATAGCGTTCGTCGGGGCGGCGTCGCCCTCCCCTCTCGTACAGTTCCAGGGCCGTGCGCCAAACCGTCTTCGCTTTCTCCAGTTCCTTCAGGCGATAGTACACGTCGCCCAGATGATCCCAAACGACCGGGTCGTCGTCGCCGTTGGGCAGGGCGCTGGCCTTCTCCAATTCGAGCCGCGCGGCGCGCCAATCGCCTTTGCGGAAGAGAACCCAACCCAAACTATCGACGAAGGCGGCGTTGTCGCGGTCGCCGTTCATGCCGATGTGCAACAGACTGTTGCGCTGCCGCTTGTCCAACTCCAGGGCGCGGCGGACGCGCTTCTCCGCCTCGTCGAGTCGCTTATTTTGGTCGGCCCACAAATAGCCCAGATCGTTGTTGGCGGTGGCGTCGTCGGGATCGTCCTTCAAAATTAGTAACAGTTGCTCCTCGGCCTTCTCGTGCTGGTGGGCGGCGGAATGAATCCCCGACAACAGCGAACGGATCTTATGCACGTCTCCCGGTTGATTGTATTCCTTCAGCAGCGCCTGGCACTCGGAGATTGCCTCTTCGTGCCGTTCGGCCTGCGACAGTAGCTGCGCGCGTTCGAGTCGGCAACTCAACCTGGTTTCCCCGGCCGCTTTCACCGCTTCGTCGATGGTCTCCAACGATTCGCGCACATGGTTCAAGGCCATGTGCGCCGCCGCCATTTCGCGGAGGAACAGCAGCCGGTTGGTATTCTCCGCCTTCGCCAGTCCTCGTTTGCACACCTCGAGGATGGCTTGGTTCTTATGTGCCATGGACAACACGGTAAGCAGACCGACGTAGATCTCGGCCTCGTCTCGCGTGCCTTCGCGCACATTGAGGCTATGGCGATAGAGCCTCTCGGCGGCGTCAAATTGCCGCGTTCGTCCGGCCAAGTTAGCGAGCATGATCGCGGTAGTGAAGCGCAGCCCCGCGTTGGCCGTCAGACGCCGCATTGAGGAGGACAAGAGCAGGTTAACCAATTCCGCATCGTCGCGCATCGCCGCCAGCATGGTCCGCGCTTGCGCCGCCGCTTGTTGGGCCGCCTCGCGCTGTGCCACGTCCATCTCCTCTTTCTTGCCGTCACCCTTATCGCCGCTGGCTAAGCCGATGGCCTCGTCGAGCTGACTCAACAGCCGATCGCCGCCCCGATTCTTGTCGTCTTTATACAGTTGAAACAGCCCGCGATAGACTTCCGCCGAAGGGGTCAGTTTGAGAAGTCGGCGATAAATCGGCTCGGCCAGGTCGGAGCGACCGGCATGGCGATACTCGCGCGCCAACAACAATTGCAGCGCCGTATTGTTCCGATCCGCCGTCGCCGAGCGAATCAGCGCCGGTAGCACGTCGGCCTCGCGCTTCAGCTCGCGTTGCAGCTTGATGCGCAACTCGTAACCTTCCATGCCCCGTGGAAGCGAACCCAGATATTGATCGACTTGGGCCAACGCCTTGACCGGCTCCCCGCGCGCGACGTGAACCTCGGCCACGTTCAACGCCAAGCGTGCCGCGCGCAGCGGATCGCGCTTCATCGCTTCCTCGAACTCCGCGACGGCTTCCACGCTCTTGTTCGCCTTCAAATACAACCTGCCCAGTCGCTCGTGTGTTTCTGCGGATTGGGAGACGATCTCTTCGCGGTTGTATGGCCCCTGTTCCATCAACGCTGCGGGATTATCGAGAATGGAAAGCACTTCGCGCAGACTCTTTTCCGCTTTGTCCGCCTCTCCCGCGTCTTCTTGCATTTGGCTGAGATCGAAAAAGACCTGCGCCCGTAACTCCAAACGATCTTTGAGGCGGGGGCATTCGGCGGTACGCACGAGGGCTTCGAGCGCTTCCTTGTTCTGGCCCAAGGCGCGCAGCTGCCTCGCATACCGATAGCTGGTCGAATAATCCTCCGGCTCCAACTCCAGCGTGCGCCGGCAAGCGCTCAGGGCATCGTCGAGGCGGTCGAGCGCGAAGTACAGCGGAATCAGGGCGCGATGAATGGCTGCGGATTCGGGATCGTAGCGTCGCGCTTCTTCAAAAGTGCGCATCGCATCCAGCAAACGATTCTGATGCTCGCGCACCACGCCCAGACCGTACAATTTGACTGCTTCGAGACGATCCAACTCTTGGCGCGTGGCCGGTTTGAGCGGCGCTTGGCGACGGGGCGGATCCAGGTCGGTCGATTGACCCAACAGCGCTGGCGCGGCGACGAGCAGCCACACTGCCACAGTTATGCGAACGATCCGAGACATGATTCGATCCCTCCCACCGTTCCGCGCACGGCTCATGGCCGACACATTGCGCCGAAATCACCGGCGGGAAGGGATTGTACAAAAAGCAGGTAAGATTTCCTAGCGGGGATTGGCGTGATCGCGCGGGCTTGCGAGCGCGAGACACTGCCGGTAACTTGAACGAAGCGAGTCGGCTGCGTCCCTTTCAAACCGCGATGCAGCGGCCGCCATTCGAGGAACCTCCATGTATCCAATACGGCGATGGTGGCAAAGTGGATTTGCGCGTGGATTCGGCATGGCACTCCTTGTCTCGTTTACCCCGATTCTCTTGGCGCTCGCCAGCTGTTCTCGGAACGGCGACGGTCCCGCGCCGTCGCCGCCTTCCGTCGAGCCGACGCCGAACCTTCCCCAACGCATCCAACTATTCTGCGGTGCCTGCCACGAAAACCCCGCGCCGGACACGTTGTCTCGCGCGGCGTGGAAGGAACTCATCGAACGCATGTATACCACCTACACCGAGTCCGGCCGTCTGTTGTACCCTCCGCCCATTCTCGAAGTCGTCCATTCTTACGAGGAGAAGGCTCCGGAGGCACTTCCCCCAGCAGTCATCCACCGCGCCGATCATCCGTTTTCGGTAAACTTCCTGCGGCGGGAGTATCCGGCCTATACCGGCCTACCAAAGCTCGCGCCGCCGAGCGTCTCCAACGTCAATCTCGTCCACCTTTTCGATCCCAAAAAGCTGGATATTCTCGTTTGCGACATGCGCGGCGGCGCGGTGATGGTCTTACAACCTTATTTACCCGATCCGAAATGGCGTCTTCTCTATGCGACTGGACCCGATCGCGGATTCAATCCCGCCCACACCGAAGTCGAAGACTTGGATGGCGACGGCATCGCCGACATTCTCGTGGCGAATCTGGGCCACCTCTTGCCGACCGATCGCCGTTGCGGCAGCGTCGTCTGGCTGCGCGGTCTGGGCCAAGGACGTTTCGAGCCGATTACGCTGCTCAAGGACAAGGGACGAATCGCCGATGTGCAGATCGCCGATTTTAACGGAGACGGCAAACGCGATCTGCTCGTCGCCTCGTTCGGCTGGAACACCGTCGGTGAAATCTACTATCTCGAAAATCGCACGACCGACTGGAAGAAACCGGAGTTCAGTGTCAACCTCCTCGACGAACGGCACGGATCGATCCACGTCCCCATCGCCGACCTCAACGGCGACGGCAAACCGGATTTCGTCGCCCTAATCAGTCAAGAACACGAGACTGTCGTGGCGTTCCTCAACGACGGCAATGGACGATTCGAGGAGAAGAAAACGCTCTACAAAGCCCCTCATCCCGGCTACGGCTCCAGCGGCATTCAACTCGTCGATCTCAACGGCGATGGAAAACTCGACGTGTTGTACACCAATGGCGATGTTCTCGACCCGCCTTATCTCCTTAAGCCCTACCACGGCGTTCAATGGCTCGAAAACAAGGGCGATTGGAACTTCGAGCATCATCCGCTCGCGCCCATGTACGGCGTCCATCGCGCCGTAGCCGCCGACCTCGACGGCGACGGCGATCTCGACATCGTGGCCTCCAGTTTTTTGCCCTCCGGCAACTTTCCCATGAGAAAGGAACAAAAACTCGATGCGGTAATTATCTTGGAGCAGACGTCTCCCGGCGTTTTCGTCCGGCACGGCTTGGAGACGGAAACCTGCGACTACGTCAGTTGCGCCGTGGGCGATCTCCTCGCCCGAGGCAAACGAGACATCGTGTTGGGCGGCTTCGCTTCCGATCCCGCCAAGGCAGCGATCGTCATATGGGAGAATTTGGGCAAGCGGTGGATCATCCCTTTGGGATGAGGGCTGGAAAGGCCGATCCCTACCCGCGGCATTCCTAGACACCTCCTCGAACGCCTTCCACGCTATCGTCGATCCATAAGCCGCCAGTCTCGCAGGGCGGTCTCGTAAGCTTCTGGGGTGTTGAGATTGCGCAGCGTTTGAAAGGCCGGGTCCACATCCCGAAGCTCGTCCGCGAGAACAAAGCGCGTTGGTGCCGCATCGCACAACAGGGAGAGCCGCCTACAATTCTCGGCCAGAAGGTACTCGGCAAGGGCGGCAACTTCGATGCGATAGACGGCGGCCAACGGATGGCGGAAGCCTGCCACCTCTGGCACGCACATGGCATACTCGCCGAGTAACGTATTGAGACGCCGAACGAACGCCGGTTGCAGGAAAGGAACGTCGCAGGAGGAGACATAGGCAACGTCGGCTCGACCTCGTAGGGCACCGAGACCGACGGCGATACCCTGAAGAGGACCGAGGTCGGGCGACGGATCGCGGAGAAGTTCCGCGTCCGACGGCAACGGCGGCACCTCTCGATCGACGGCGGCGACGACGACCATCGGCGCGACCGCCATGCCGAGTAAACGAACGACGCGTGGCAGCATGAGTTCGTCGCCGAACGGCAGCCAGGCTTTCGGCCTGCCCATCCGCCTCGATTGCCCACCACACAGCACGACACCACCGATGCGATTCACGATTTCCAAATCCCAAAGCACTCAGGAACGCCATGGGTCTCGCTCCGCTCGATCCGACCTACCTCTGCTCGTTGTAGGAAAGCAGCGGTCGAGGGGAGATGGCGCGTCGCCGCGGATTTGCTTGAAGGCGGCGGCGGCATACGTTGAGGATAAGGTATCTTTCCCTCCCACCGGCCGCGGTCGATCCTTTTGAAGCGCGGCCGACTTTCACCCTGCGAGGAAATCTCACATGAATCGACGCGATGTACTCAAATGGACCGGAATCGGCGCGGGCGCGGCCGGCCTGCCCTGGATGTTGACTCACACGCTCGGCTCCTCCGAAAAGCCCACCGCCCCTCCTGCCGCCGATAAAAAACTGTCGCCGCTGAGAATCACCGATGTCAAAACCATCCTCACCGCGCCGGCGAAGATTCGATTGGTGGTCGTCAAAATCCTGACCAACGAACCGGGACTCCACGGCCTGGGCTGTGCCACGTTCACGCAGCGGCCTCGCGTCGTCGAAACGGCGGTGGATAAATATCTCAAGCCGTTCCTCATCGGAAAAGACCCATTACAGATCGAAGATGTTTGGCAATCTTCGTTCGTGTCCTCGTACTGGCGGAACGGCCCGGTGCTGAACAACGCCATTAGCGGCGTGGACATGGCCCTGTGGGACATCCTCGGCAAGCGCGCGGGAATGCCGGTCTATCAACTTTTCGGCGGCAAGTGCCGCAAGGCGGTGGACACCTACCGCCACGCCGGCGGCACCACCTTCGAGGAAGTCGAAAAGAACGTCCGCCGCTACATGGCGCAGGGGTATCGCCACGTCCGCGCCCAAGTCGCCATCCCCGGCAACGCCACTTACGGCAGCACGGTCAAATCGGGCAAGTCCGACGAGCCGATCAACAACCGCGCGCAGACCTGGGAGCCGAGCGCCTATGCGCGCACGCTGCCGCGCCTGTTCGAGTATCTGCGGAAAAATGTCGGCGACGAAGTCGAACTGCTGCACGACATGCACGAACGTCTGCCGCCGGTACTGGCTTTACGCGCGGTCAAGGACGTCGAACCGTATCGCTTGTTCTTCCTCGAAGATCCGTTCAGTCCGGAGGACGCGGGCTACTTCGCGCATCTTCGCAAGCAATCGACGACGCCGATTGCGATGGGCGAATTGTTCAATAATCCGCACGAATGGCTGCCGCTCGTGACGGCCCGCTCGATCGACTTCATTCGTATTCACATCTCGCAAGTGGGCGGCTTGTCGATGGCGCGTAAGATTGCCGCCCTGTGCGAGTTTTTCTCGGTGCGCACCGCCTGGCATGGACCGGGCGACGTTTCTCCCGTCGGACACGCCGCCAACGTGCATCTCGATCTGGCGTCGCACAACTTCGGCATTCAAGAAGCTCGCGAGTTTACCCAGGCGGAACGAGACGTGTTCCCCGGCTGTCCCACCCTCAAGGACGGCTACTATTGGGCCAACGATAAACCGGGCTTGGGCATCGATCTGGACGAGAAGCTGGCCGCGAGATTTCCCATCGACGACGATCCGCCGTTCGACATGCAATGGGGCAACCTGCGCCGGCGCGACGGCTCGGTGACGAAACCGTGACGAACCGGGGGATAAGGCGAGAGTTCGGGGCGTCGACGCGCCCCGCTCGCCGGTGTCAAGGAGGATTCTTCCCGTCGTCGATGGCCTTGACCAAGAGCGTGGCGTAGCTGCCGCGCGGCAAGACGAAGCTCAACGTCCATTTGTCGCGGCTGCGATGCTTGTCGTCCGGGGCGACCTGGTACTTCAGTTCGCGCGGCAGACACAGGACGGGGCGTTCGCCGCGCGAAAAGAACATTTCGCGGATACCTTTTATCTGCACCTGCCGCGCTTCCAAACCCTCTTCCGCCAGTACCGCCCGCACCAGTTCGGCGCGAGGGTCGGTCTCCTCGATTTTCATGCGCGCGGACGGCAACGGTAATTGCAGAGCGGCCCATTCGTTCAACGTCTCGGGAAGCACCTCCCGATGGAACGGTACGACGCCCAAGCGCAGCCTGATGAGCCGCATCTGTTCGGGGCGCAGCTGAGCGGTCAGCCAACGGGCGAGGATGCGATTCCATAGATGACTCTGGTACGCCGAGAGATAGAGTCCGCGCGATTCGGGTCTCAGCCGCGCCACCGCGCCTCGGAAATCGGTGGGATGATCGCGCAGATGGTCGATCGGACTGCGAGCGTGGCCGCGCGGCAGTTTGTCCTTGAGAAGCGCCCAGTCGCCCCAATGCGCCGTCAGAAGTCGCTTCTCGTTCTTCGAGGCAGCGCGGTCGTACTCGTAAGACGCGGTCAGAGCCAGTCGCAGCGCCTCCTCGAATCGTCCCCGAACCAGAAGCCGGGCCACGAACTCGCTCCCTTCGCCAGCGACCGATCCGAACCGTTGATCGTCGAAATAATTCGGCACGCCCTCGCGCTCCACCTGGTGTAGCCGCGCCTCAATGTCGGCGCGGGCCGCAGTCTGGATGTCGCGCAGTGTCAGCCGGAAGCGGTTCGCCTCGATATTCCGGGAGGTGTATGGTTCAGCGATCTGGCCGAGGTACTGCACGTTGACATCGTGATGCTTCAGATTGCGGCGCGGACCGTGAAAAATCGTAAGATACTGCACCGTGGAGGCGTGGCGATCCTTCAGGCCGCCATACGAGATTCGGCGCGGTTCAACGCGCCAACGCCGGCGCACCGCCGCCAGCGCGTCCGGCGTGGACCAACCGCGCTTCTCCAAACGATACAGGGCGTGCGGCCCTTCCGACGGAGAAACCGCGGTGATCTCTTCCACCTGAAAATCGTCCGGTTGTTGTTTGACTTTCATCTTGCTCCAGGATCACGGTTGTCGTTAGTGCGGATACAAATCTTGCCGAAGTGTGCGGCGCTCTCCATGTAGCGGAGTGCCTCCACGACTGCTTCAAACGGAAAAACGCGATCGACGACGGGGCGCAATTGATGTTGTGCTATGGCGCGATTCATGGCCTCGAACATCTCCCGCGAGCCGACGAAAATGCCTTGCACACGGACGTTTTTCATTAGAATCGGCAGGGTATTGGCATGCCCCACGCCGGCCAGTACGCCGATCAACGCGATGCGTCCGCCCGTGCGCACGGCGCGCAGCGATTGGCCCAGCGTGCCCGCACCGCCGACTTCGACGACGCAATCGACGCCGCGCCCTCCGGTCAAGGCTCGAACGCGATCTCCCCATTCAGGAGTAGTTTTGTAGTTAATGCACTCCGACGCGCCGAGTTTGCGCGCGCGCTCCAGCTTTTCGTCGCTGCTTGAGGTAATGATGACGCGCGCTCCGGCGAGGCGCGCGAATTGCAGGGCGAACAGCGACACGCCTCCGGTTCCCTGAACGAGAACGCTATCTCCGGGCTTCACTTGCCCCTCGGTGACGAGCGCATGCCAGGCGGTGACGGCGGCACAGGGCAGAGTTGCCGCCTCCTCGAAACTGAGATGCTCCGGCACCGGCACCACGCCGTCCTGGTGCAGTACCGCATACTCGGCGAGCAAGCCGTCGATTGCGCCGCCGAGGGCCGATTTGGCTTTGTCGTCGTCGATGTCTCCGGCGATCCAGCGTTGCATAAAGATACCGGCAACGCGCTGGCCGACTTTGACCCGGCCTACGCCGGGGCCGACCTCGACCACTTCTCCCGCTGCATCGGAAAGCGGGATGCGCGGCAACGGCATCTTTGGATTGTACTGACCCTTCACGACCATCAGATCGCGGTAGTTTAGCGATGCCGCCTCGATGCGCACGAGAACCTCGCCCGGTCCCGGACTCGGTTTGGTCCGCTCCCCCTGTTTCAGTGCGTCGAGTCCAAACCCATCGCGGATTTCATAGACCTTCATTGTCGATTCTCCTTCTCGTTTGTTTTATTTTCGTGGAGCGCTCTCATTCCTCGGATAGAAACGGATTCGATCGCTTCTCGTGTCCGATGGTGGTTGTGGGACCGTGGCCGGGGTAGACGACGGTGTCGTCGGTCAGGGTGAAGAGCTTGCGGCGGATGCCGTCGAGCAAACGGCGTCCGTCGCTGCCGGGGAAATCGTAGCGACCGATGCTGCCGCGGAACAACACATCGCCGCCAAAAACGAGCGTCGGCGCGCCTTTCAAAACGAAGACGACATGGCCGGGCGAATGACCGGGTAGATCCAACACCGAGAACCGCAGTCCCGCCGCCTCAACGGTATCGCCCTCGCTCACCGTGCGCTCTGCCGGGGGGCTGACGATGGCGAAGCCGAAGCCGGCGCTCAGATTTGCATCGGCATTCTCAAGCATGAACGCATCCCCCTCGCCGATCACCAAGGGAGCATCGGGAGCGATCCGTTTCATCGCGGCATTGCCGGCGATGTGGTCGGCGTGGCCGTGCGTGTTCAGAATCGCCGCCAACGTCAATCCTTCTTCGCGCAAACATTCTTCGATCAGCTCCGGCTGCAATCCGGGGTCGAAGACGACGCACTCCGTCGAACCGGGCAGCCAGGCGACGTAGCTGTTTTCTTCAAACGGCATGGATACGAGCGTGCGAATGTTGGGTGCTGGCGGCATGGTGAAACTCTTTCGGTAAGTGGGATCGTTTGCATTGCCCTCACGGCGAGAGCGGATCGGATTGCTCCGGTGTTCGCTTTCTCGGATTGCCCCACCTTCCCTCTCTTTTTAGCCCCGAATTGCAAACACCGTGTAAATTATACAGAGCGAGACGGTGACGGCAGACGCGATTCGATTTCGAGTCTGGACGCAACTTCCTGCCGACTCGACGCTTCCATTCCTGGGCATCACAACCGAGCCGACGCGCGGATTCGCTGGCACGAGAGTTGCTTAAGGAGAGATCGACTCGCGGCGGCGCGGGCCGGAACAGAGGAAAATACCAACCCAGACCCATCGAACGGGGAGACGTTCGGGTTTCACCCGCGCGTCGAGAAGGAGCGGCGAGTATGTCCATCCGTCAGCCAGGAGGAGCGAAGTCCCTCATGCCCCTGCCAAGAGGCGAAATGGCCAGCCGGCCACACCGCTGGTGGTATTATGGCGGCGTCGGCTTTTTGGGATTGGTGCTTCTCGGCGCAGGTCAACCGCCGAACTCATCTTCGCCGCCTCCCCCGTCCGCGCCGCAGCCCATGGAGACCACTGCTCCGCAAGCGCCCGCGCCCGCAGCCTCGCCAATGGATGAACCCATCCGCCTAATCCAGGAGGCTCAGAAAGCCTACCAGGAGGTTCGCGATTACACCTGCTTGCTTGTGAAGCGGGAACGCATGAATGGGACCATGCCGCCGGAAGCCGTCATGGAGATGAAAGTGCGAACCAAGCCATTCAGCGTCTACTTGAAATGGATTCAGCCGCGCACCGAAGCCGGGCAGGAGGTTTGCTACGTCGCCGGTCGCAACGACGGCAAGATGCGCGTCCATCCCAAGGGCGTCCTCGGTTCGTTCGCCGGTTTTGTGTCGCTGGATGTGAACGATCCGCGCGTCCGCCGTTTGAGTCGCCGTAATATCACGGAGGCCGGGATCGGCAACCCCATCGAACGCTTCTCGGCGTCGTGGGAGATCGAACGGCGCGACAAGCTCACGGATCAAGTCAAAGTCGCCGAGTACGAGTATAACCGCCGCCGCTGTATGCGAGTGGAGACGATCCACCCAACCAACGGCAACGGTCGTTTCAACTATTACCGCGACGTAGTGTACTTCGACAAACAGACGCACTTGCCGATCCGCTTGGAGTTCTACGATTGGCCGCGTCAAGCCGGCGATCCGGGCCAACTCGTCGAGTCGTACAGCTTCGCCAACATGCGCATCAACATCGGCTTGGGAGACGAAGTGTTCAACCATTGATGGGAATGTCGAAGCCCTTGCTGCAATCGAAAGTAGGACAGTCCTTACTCGATCGAGGCGAGGGCTTCGACCCGACCGGAACTCGCCTAAAACTCCATCTCGCGCAGCGCGCGGATACCCGCGCGCAATGGAAGAATCACACACGCCGCACCGAGCGCCAAGCCCACAACCATACCGAAGCCGATGACCCCTTCCTTCGGGATCAGCCCGCTTACCTCCGTCGATTCGAGCAAGGTCTCTGCGTGCCACGGCGCTGCCATCGATCCCAAGATGAGCAATAAAAAGAGAAGGCCGGCCACTAAATTGAGCGTTCCTCCGAAGCCGGCGGCAATTTTCGAGGGATCGCTTTCGCGGAAGTTGGGCATCACCGCACCCAGACCCACGCTCAAACCGCTCAACCCCGCCGCCAATACCGCCACCGTCAAGGCGTGCAAGAGAATCGCCTCCCCCGGCATCATCAGCATCAAATCGCTGACCAAAGCCAACCCTTCGGCAATGATGAGTCCGCCTACCATCGAGAACGCGAACTTGCCTTGCAACAGGCGCTCGCGACGCAAAGGCAACAGACCGAGTATCCAAAACTTGCGCCCTTCCAGACTCAACATGGGATACACAAAGCGTCCGGTATAGGTGCAAAGCAACAAGGCGATGGCGCACAGGTTGAGGAAACTGATGCCGTTCTGAAAGCGTCCTTCCAGATTCTCGACGAAGCGGCGAATGTTGGTGAAGTAGAGCAGCATCAAGCCGCTGAAAACGAGGATCTGCCCCCATTGCTGTGGATCGCGGCGAAAGGTGCGAAAGTCTTTGACCAGTAAAAGGCGGGTACTCGGATGGACGAAAGGCAAGGCCCCGTACAAGAGTCGATCCACCCAGGGTTCTCGTCGCAACGACGAAGCGACGGCGACAGTCGGCGGGTTTAGGGATTCGCCCGCGGGGGCTAAAGTCGGCGGCGCGGCCGTTCGTCTCAAATCGCCGCCGGTCGAGAGGCGGTTGTAGCCGCGGCGATAGAGCCATGAGGCAGCGACGGCGGTCATCAAATATAAAAACAGCCCATTACTCCACACGAGCGCCAGATAATAGAGAGCGCTGCCGATCTCGCCGCGCACGACGCGGCGCAGTCCGAGCGAGACCCAATGGCTTGGGGCCAACGGGCTGCGCGTGAAGGTGAAGTAGCTTAACAGGCGCGTGACGGCCTCGCGCATCTCGTCGCGCCACAAGTCCGTTGGGGCGGCACGAACGATGCGATAAATCCACAGGAGCAACGCCGCCGTCAACGCTGCCAGCAACAAACCCACCACTTGTTTGCGCCTCTGCGGAACGAAGTTGACGACGAGCAATGCCCCAAGTCCGCCCAGCGCCCCAGGAAGGAGAACGAAGCCGAGAAAATACAGCGGCAGAAAGAAATAGAAATACCACGGTGCTTCGCCGACGATGCCGAAGGCAAGGAGAATCGGCGTACCCAACAGTAAAAAAGCCCAGCTGCTAAATGCCAAAGCGCCTTGAAACTTGTAGGCGAACACGCGATCTGCCGCCACTGGCTTGGACAGCAAAAATGCCGTCTCCGCCGAACTGAAGAGACTACCGTAGAGGATCAAGCCGCTGGAGAAAATCAAGAGTACGGCCAACGACAAAAACAAGAGGTCGAGCAAAATGCCGACGATATCGCCCGTCATCGGCACGCCCACTTCCATCTGAAGGAATAGGAAACCGCCCCAGCTGATGGCGAAGACAAATCCCCAAACGACCAGGCTGCACAACACGACGACCAACGGACGCATCGACGATTGACCGAACGTGGCGCGCCACGAATTGCGTAGGAGAGAGAGTCGCAATCGATGAAAGAGAAGCGCTTGATTCACGAGTTTCACACCTTCCGATCCGGCAGCGAATGCGATCGGGTAGCTCATTACCCAGCAGCTAACGCGGCCGGTTCGCCGGTTCGCTTTCGTGCCGTGTCAGCGTCAGGAACACATCTTCCAGCGAGCCGTCCACCGCGGCCCGCGCGCGCAACTCCTTGAGATTACCGCAGGCGACGAGACGGCCGTGTTCGATGATGGCGATGCGGTCGGCCAACTCTTCGACGACATCGAGCGAGTGCGAAGACAGAAAGACGGTCGTGCCTCGATCGGCCTGCTGGCGGAGCAAATCTTTCAGACGGCGAACGCTATGGGGATCGAGTCCTACCGTCGGTTCATCGACGATCAACACGCGCGGTTCGTGGACCAATGCCGAGGCGAAGACGGTGCGCTGCCTCATGCCGTGCGAGTAGCGCTCGGTCAAATCGTCGACGAATTCGTGCAACTCGAATAGTTCGATGACTTCGGCGATACGCTCGGCGGCCCGAGCGCGCGGCAGGCCATACATATCGGCGATGAACTGCAAAAATTCGCGCCCGGTTAGCTTCTCGTAGAGGAACGGCTGATCGGGAACGTAGCTGAGCAACTGTCGAGCGCGATCTCCCTCGCGGCGCAGATCGTATCCGCCGATCAGCACCTGACCCGTCGTGGGAAAGAGCAGGCCGCACATCATCTTGATGGTCGTCGTCTTCCCCGCACCGTTGGGACCGAGAAAGGCGAACAACTCGCCGGAGGGGATGTCCAGATTCAATTCGTGAACGGCCGTTTTCGTGCCGTATTGTTTGGTGACGCGGTCCAGTTTAATCATTTCGCATTCCACGACGCAACGACATCTCCGAGATTCGACGAGCGCGGCCGGCGGCTAGCGCTTCATCACGCTTCGCAAACTTTCCAGCGATCGTTCGCGGCTCATCACCCATTGCGTACCTTCAAAGTATACTTCTTGTCGCAGCACGCGCTCGCTGCCGCGTTCGATCAGGGTTCGCCCCACCAATTCGTTTTCGTCGTCTGTGTATTCGATGACGAGACATTCGCTCGGCACCTTTTCCACCGACAGCGTCTCGAAGGATGGCAGGACGCGCGCGTGCAGCGACCGCACGCCGCCGGACACTCCGGGGAGCGAGGCGAAGGCATCGCGCAACGGATCGACCAGAGGTTGTCGCCAACTCTGTCCCGCGCGAAGGCCGCGAATGCGCTGGACTGGATGCAACGGCAGCAATACCGACCCCGTATACGACACTTCGGTCGGCGGCAGGTCGAACTGCATCGGCTTTTCTAAGGCGTCCGACGAGGCGGAACAGTGGGCGAAGAATTGTTCGTCGCGCACCTCGCCCCAGATGCGCATGTGAACGCTCTCGATCCACGCCCCCCGCCGCGATGGATTCGCGACGTGGCCGGACTCTCCGGCTGGTTTTTCTCGGGGAGACGTTCGGAAGAGCGGGCGCACAAGGGCCGACAGACCCGGCGCGAAACCGTCGAAATGCGGAGTGGTCTCCATCGTGGCTTCCACCGCGACCAAGCGACCGGCGCGCGTCACGCGATACACGCTGGCCAACGATTCGACCTTGAACACCTTTGCCCCGTAGACGGGTTGAAATTTCGGATCCTTGGCGGCATCGAGGCGCGCGTGCATCGAATAGGTATCGTCTTCCTCGTGATACTCGATCCATGTGGTGGCGCGAAAAACGGGAACCCCTTCGGCGTCCTTAGACGAACGGCGACGCACCGACCAAAAGGTTTTGATCGGGTTGTTCTTTTGGACTTCTTCGACGGGGTCGATCTGATACGGAGGCGGCTCGCCGGGCCTCCAGTTCGGCCACAGATCGCGCCAGAACAGCCAGCCCGTCATCGTCAGCCAAAAAAGAACTATCGATACGCACAACCAACGCGAAGGCATGTCCGCTCCCGTTCCGCTGTAGCCGGAGATCGAACGACCGTCCACTCTCATTGTCGCACGGATGCGGAGTACGACAAGAGCAAGGCGATAACCACAAGGCGCGTCGCGCGAAAGAGGCACCCTCTTTCCGTTCGCCCTTGCAACTCCGAGAATAACGCCACGGAACCTCCCCTGCCTGCGAGCCGAATGTCATGAGTAAAGAAAATCAACTCCGTCAGATACTAGAGAGCGGCATTGTCGCGGTCGTTCGTTCTCCCGATAGCCAACAGATGGTCGAAGTGGTGCGCGCCTTGGCCGACGGCGGCGTCACAGTCGTCGAGATCACGATGACGGTTCCCGACGCGCTCGGCGTCGTGCGGCAGGTGCGACAAGCGCTCGGAGATCGCGTCCTGTTGGGAGCGGGGACGATTCTCGATGCCGAGACGGCTCGCGCCGCTCTGTTGGCCGGCGCGGAGTATCTCGTCGCGCCGACGGTGAATCTCGAAGTCATTCGCCTGTGTCAGCGTTACAGCAAGCTGGTTATGCCGGGCGCGTTCACGCCGACGGAGATTCTAACCGCCTGGGAAGCGGGAGCGGACATTGTGAAAGTGTTTCCAGCCGAGGTTGTCGGTCCCGCCTTTTTCAAGGCGATGCGCGGTCCACTGCCGCAGATTCGTTTGATGCCGACCGGCGGCGTCGATCTGACCACGGCCGCCGATTTCCTCCGCGCCGGCGCGTGTTGTCTCGGTCTGGGCAGCCAACTCGTCGAACCGCGCGCCGTCGCCGAAGGAAACTTCGACCGCATTCGCTCCCTCGCCCATCAATATGTCACCCTCGTGGAAACGGTACGAAGCGGTCGTTAGCGATCTTACGCCCCAACCCCCGGCAAGCCAGATACTTTCTTAGGGATATTAGCGATGTCTTACGATGTGATTACCTTTGGCGAGGCCATGGTTCGGCTCAGCCCGCCGAATTATCGTCGCTTGGAGCAAGCGCGTTCGCTCGATGTCCAGGTCGGCGGCGCGGAGTTGAATACTGCGGTCGGCCTATCGCGGTTGGGACGCTCGACCGCGTGGGTATCGCGATTGACCGATAATCCGCTGGGCCGATTGATCGCCAATCATGCCCGCGAGGCCGGCGTCTCCAGCGAACACGTCGTCTGGACGTCGGACGAGCGCGTCGGCCTGTACTTTCTCGAATTCGGCGCGGCCCCGCGCGCCAGCAGCGTGATGTACGACCGCAAAGGGGCGGCCATCGCCGGGATTCGTCCGGGCATGGTTCCCTGGGCGACGGTGTTCGCCGGGGTTAAGTGGTTTCACGTCACTGGTATCACACCCGCTCTGAGCGCCTCTGTGGCCGAGACGACGCGCGAAGCGATGCAGGCCGCCCGCGCCGCCGGGGTGCAAACGAGCATGGACCTGAACTATCGCGTCAA
>JAKBCS010000082.1 GCA_021807595.1 Planctomycetota bacterium
GAATTGCAATCGCTCTTTGAGGCGGCGGTGGTTCGGCAATCTTGACGGGTTCAGCTTTCGGTTCCGGTTTAGGCTCCGGTTTGGGTTCCGGTTTAGGCTCCGGTTTAGGCTCCGGTTTGGGTTCCGGCATCAGTTCCGGAGCGGGAATCTTCTCGGTCACGAAGAGAGGCGGCTTCAATTCCAGCAGATTGACTTCCGTGGTCTCGCCAGCGCGAACGGTTACTTTCGTTTCGCGCTCGACTTCCTTGTCGCCAACTTTCCACTTGGCCTTGATGGTGTACGAGAACTTTTTACCCGGAGTGAGAGGCGGCGTGTCGAACTCGCGCACGGCAGATTTCTGCTTCGATTCCCAGCCCGCGATCGTCAGTTCGGCCTCGGCGGGCAGGTGAACGACGACCACGGCCGGCTTTTTATCCGTAGCACTATCGGCGGCGCGTGCCGATGGGAAAAAGACACAAAAGATTGTTAAAACAGCCGTAAGCTGTGCGATACCTGGGAGAGTGCAGCACATGGAGGTTCCTCGATTCAACTCGAACTCGCGGGATTCGGATTCGGCAAGGGCGTCAAACCAACTGGGGGATTCGATTGGAGTTACCCTCCAACAGACGCTCGACGCGCGCTCCGACTGCCGCTCCACGGATGTTCTTGCGCAGCAAGCGGGCTAAGGCATCCCGCGAGGCTTCCGGGTCGCCGTCGCGGAAAGTGAAGGTCTTGCCCTCGAGAGTGGTGACATATGGATAGACGGCACGGAAGTCGGGGGTTGGTTCTTGCTCGCCGGGTTGACAGAGATCGGACCAGATCTCGCGCAGGATGCGCGCGTCCAATCCCTCGATCACGACGGTGAAGCGCTTGCCGTTGGGCGGAGTCAAAGCCCGGCGCGGCTCCATCGACGGATGGGTTATGTGCCCTTCGGGGTTCTTGGGATCTTCGTTGATGTATCCCAAGACACCCATTTCCGGGATGTCCAGACCTTGGACCTCGACTTCAGGACTAACGCGATTGCCAATCAGCTTATTGACGAGCCAGAAGATGAACAAGGCGGTCGCTCCGACCCAAACGAGATTGGCTGCCACGCCCATCGACTCGGCGGCAAACTGCGAGGGGTTGCCGTACAAGAGGCCGGTGACACCTTGGGGAGCCAGGACATTGTCGGGAAGTTCTTTCAACTCTTCGGCGAACCAGCGGATGCTGCCATCTTTCATCTTGTACCAAAAACTCCCGTTGGCCCCCATGCCGTAGGTTCCGTCGGCGAAGAGTCCCAACGCCAAAACACCCCAAGCCCCGTTGATACCGTGGACGCCAACCGCACCGACGGGATCATCGACTTTCAACACGCGCTCGACGAACAGACATCCCCAGACGACGAACAGTCCGGCAAGCAACCCGATGAACACGGCCGCGGATGGCGTGACATAAGCGCACGGAGCTGTGATGGCCACGAGACCTGCGAGCAAACCGTTGCACAGGAAACTGGGATCGGGCTTCTTGTAAACCAACCACATATAAACGGAGGCCGACATCGCTCCCGCCGCCGATGCCAACATGGTATTGGCGGCGACGCGCCCTATGTTAAGGTCCGCGCCAGAATTGGTGCTGCCGGGATTAAAGCCGAACCAGCCGAACGCCAGGATCAATGTGCCGACGACGTACATGGGTACGTTGTGGGCCGGCAACACATTCGGCGAGCCGTCGGCATTATACTTGCCGATGCGCGGTCCAAGCATCCAAGCTCCGACGAGCGCCGTGATGCCTCCCACCATGTGAACCACCGACGAGCCGGCGAAATCGACGTGACCGTGACCGAGGCCGTAGTTCGCACCGAGCTTCGCCAACCAACCTCCGCCCCACACCCAATTGCCATAAATGGGATAGATAATCATACTGAGGAAGAAGCCATAGATCACGAACGCCAGGAGTTTCCAGCGTTCCGCCATCGCACCGGTGGGTATCGTGGCGGCGGTGTCCATGAACACCATTTGGAACAAGAACAGCGTCATCACGCTGGCATCGAACCCGCGTCCGGCCAAGAAAAAGCCCTCGTATCCGATTATGCCCCACGGTTTGCCGCCTACGGTGAGCGTCAACCCCTTGTTCAGTAACTCGCCGCCACCCAACAACGAAATGGAACCGTAGTTGCCGAACATAAACGCGAACCCGCACACCCAGAATCCGAGCATGCCGATCGCATAAATGCCGAGGTTCATGGCCATAGTGTGGGCGACGTTCTTGGCGCGCGTCAGTCCCGTTTCCACCATCGCGAAGCCGGTCTGCATGAACATGACGAGGAAGCCGGTTATCAGCGTCCACATCATGTTGACGGCAATGCGATTCTTTCCGATCTCATTGCCGAGCGTTTTGATTTCCTCTATGGCCTGATTGACGGCGACATCGTGCGGATCGGGATTGGTACTCGAGACCTCGATTTTGGTGAGAGTAGGCGGAGTACCCAAACTGGAACGATCGCCTGTTTTCGAGCCGGCGGGATCAGGCTCAGCCGGCGGCTTTTCTTCCGCCGCCGGAGTTGTCGGCTCGCTAGCCGGTTTCGGAGTGTCTTGCGACCACAGAAGATTGAGATGGATGAGGAGCGTAACGGCTATCCCCACTAGGAGGAGGCCTTTGTAGATGTTTTTTTTCACGACGACGAAACCTCGGTGGGAAACGTAGCCTTGAAGAGACGGTCCCCACCGTCTTTCAGGAGAGCCGCGAGAGCGGGATGGCTATCGTCCCTTGAAAGTAAGAATGAGAAGATGGGATAGCAAGTCGGATGCCAGAGAAATGAACCAATAACAAATCGCCGTTACTCGTTTTAGGAACGGATGTTGCGGTGAGAAACCGACTCTTGCACTCCTTGAGACACACCATGGATGCCTGGGGACTCGACATCATCTGCCTGTAAAGGAAGCAGAGGCTCCGTTCGGGGTTCCGTCGATTTGCGCCAAAAGATCGTCAACGCGACGAGAGCGAGGAGGGGCAACAAACCGGCTATTGCGACTCCCGAAGAGTAGGAACCCGTCCGCTCCACCATGTCGCCGATGACTTCGTGAAAGAAAGACATCGATAACCAACAGATACAACCCAGCGCCCCGGTCACTTTGCCCTGATGCCTGCTCGAGAGATCCTGAGTAAACGAATAGTAATTGGGAAAGACGCCGAGACTGGCGAAAGCGATGACGAGCAGCACGGCCAACAACGGCCAACCGGCGGGTAGGACAGCGGCCTCGACGCTGAGAGTGGTCAGCGCGGCGCACACCGCGAAAACGAACATGCGACTCGAATGCACCTTCCACCCGCATCGGACGAGTCCCAGCGTGGCGTACCCTGACGCCAGACAGCCAACGTCGGCGGCGATGTAATAATAGATGCTGAACTTGTTGCACTCTTCCAGACTGTAACCGTGTTGCTTTTGCAAGAACAAAGGCAGCCACGCGCGGAAGAAATGCCAGGTCATGTTGATGGCCGTCACCACCACGGTCAACACGGCAAAACGACGTAAAAAGACCCGGCGCTCGTCGGCTGCCTCGTCTCGAACCACTTGGATCATCCACCAAACCACGCCGAAGATACTCGATAGCGTCACCGCGAACTTGACGCACAAAGGTATCCACGGACGATCCGAAAAGGCGATATGCACGAGCAAATCGATCCCGTAAAGCACAAGCAAGAGACCGAGAATGGCGACCAGCGAGGACGAAGGCGATCGCTCCGTGAGCGCTAAGTCGTCGGCGCGGATGCTTGCCACCCAGCCTAAAACCCAAACGACCCCCAGCGAGGCCACGACGAGGAAAGGATAGCGCCAGCTTCCCGGATTCTGTTCGCTGTACAGCAGCAGGACGACGAACGGCGTCAGCACAGCGCCTGCGGCTGCGCCGCTCTGCAACAATCCGTTGCCCATGGTTCGTTCCGAGGGCGACAGAATGCGTTGCGTGGTGCGGAGGGCGCAGGGCCAATTGCCCGATTCGGCCAAACCCAATAGAAAGCGACACATCAAAAGGGATAGAAATCCCTGCGATAAGCCAGTGAGAAAACCAGCCGCCGACCACAACAACACCGAGGCGGCATAGATGTGGCGCACGTTCCAGCGATCCGCCATCCAACCGATCAGGATCGCGCCCAAGGCGAAGGCGACTCCGAAGGCAGACTCCAGCTGACCGTAGTTCCGCGCGTTGAGGTGGAATTCGGTCATAATCTGCTTGGACATCAAATTGAGCGTCAGCCGATCCATGTAGTTGATGGTCGTGGCCAATAGCAGCAAACCGCAGATTCCCCACTTCCACAAAAAGAAGCGCGAGAAAGAAGTCGATTGAGGAAAAGGCATGGCGGGTGTGAGTCGTGGGTCTGGTGGGGGCAAAACATCTATTCAACAATGTAATCGACCGCGCGCGCGAATGCCAGCTGTTTCTCGCCGTGGATAGGTAGCTCCCTCAATCTGGGAAGCGTAATCGACGGACACAGTTCGAGTGGGTGGCCACGATTGCCGCGAGTATTGCCATAAAGGACGAAAAAAGGATGAATGGTTCCCGGACGAGCGACCGACAATCCGTAGCAATCGAGAGCGAACAATGACGGTGCGCACAACAACAACCAGGCCACGCCTCGCGCTGGATGCCCAAGGCGTTGGAGACCTCGATAGTACAAGAGCGAGGGTGCCATGAATGAAGCAGCATCGGACGGGTTCAAGTGTGGATTGGAGAGCAGTCCCAGCTGCAAGGCGAACGCCATGCGTAAATCCCACTCCGCCGATCTGAAATCCAGTGGCTTTCGTCCCTCCGCCAAGATTAGCAGCACGGCAACGAGGAGTAGCAATACGGAAAGTAGGTTGATCGTCGTTGTGGACTCGCCGCCGAGTAGGCAGGTTAAGAATCCCTTGCAGTTATACATTGCAAGCGGAGCGATGCCATCGCGTCCAAATTGCGTCGCGCTGTGTTGAAGCATTCGCAGGAACGCCATCCAGCGCGAGGTTCCGAGCATCGCCGTCGTCGCCATTCCCCACAGCGTCAGCAACAGCGCGGTGTAAGCCAGTTCGCGCCAGCGACGTCCGGCAATCAACAGGGCGAAGGGCGCGATCATCATTTGCGGCGCGATGGTTCCCAAGGTCAGCCAGCGCGCCGTCCAGATCGGCCTACCCCCCCGCCAGATTGCAGGCAAATCCAAGAAGACAAACGAGCAGCAGGACGGAGACTTGGCCGAGTTGAAACGAGATGTACAAAGGCGGATAGGCGAACACGGCCGTCGCCGCGACGAGCCAGGGCACGCGACGCGGATCGTCCGTGAGACGGCGCACGAAATAGAACAAGGGGATCAACAGGAGTAGCTGCGCCAAGGATATAGAGATAGAACGCAGCTTCGCGCGAGAGCGTCGCGGACAGACCAGAGTGCGGCGGATAATTGAAGCCGAGCAGTTCGTCCGTATCGCCGCGTTCGGGTACGATGAGCGCCTGATACGCTCGCTGCAACTCGCGCTCGTACAATCGCCCGCCGTGCCCGTCACGGATTATCGCTCCGCCGAAATAATAACTGGAAAAGTCGCCCTTCCACAAGTCGCCGCGCCTGTCGCACCCAGATGAAGGCCAAGGACAAAGCCAGACCGGCATTGACAACCACGGCAAGGCGCGTCGGTTCGCCAAGGGGGGGAACGCCCTTAAAGCGCGCGGTTCATTCATCGAATTTCCCGTCGATTGAGCCTCCTCTAAAGAATAGCTCACGCCGATGCGAAAAAGTGCCTCGAATCTCAGTTGCATTCCTTGCAACGATTCTCTACACTAATTCAACAGGTTTTAAGTTGAATGCTTGCCCGAGAAACGATCCGGCTATCGAGCGCTATCCATGACTCTATTCCTTCTTCTCTCTCGACTCTGCCTCCTCCTTCCAGGGAGAGATGGATCCTAGGCGCGCCTTCCAGCCAGTTTTTTGGTTGCTGAATACAGCCCTAGGATTTGTTCCTGGGGCTTTTTTTTCGCCCGGAGTAGGACCATGACCGACCGCCTCATAATCTTTGACACGACCCTGCGCGATGGGGAACAGTCGCCGGGAGCCAGCATGAACCTCGCCGAGAAGCTGCAAGTGGCGCACGCTTTGAAGGATCTCGGCGTCGATGTGATCGAAGCGGGCTTCCCCATTGCTTCGCCGGGCGATTTCGAAGCGGTGCAGGCCATTGCCCGCGAAGTGCGCGGGCCGACGATCTGCGGCCTCGCGCGCTGCAATGCCGCCGACATCGACCGCGCCGGAGAAGCGCTGCGAGACTGTTCGCGCCGGCGCATTCACGTCTTCTTGGCCACTAGCGCCATTCATCGAGAGTTCAAGCTCAAAATGGCCAAGGACGAAATCGTTCGCCGCGCCATGGAGGGCGTTCGCCGCGCTCGGCAATACTGCGACGATGTCGAGTTTTCTCCGGAGGACGCCGCCCGTACCGAACTCGACTTCTTAGCCCAGGTTGTCGAGGCTGCCATCGACGCCGGCGCGACCACGGTGAACATTCCCGATACCGTCGGCTATGCCGTGCCCAGCCAGTACGCCGCCGCCATTGCCCACCTGAAAAATCATGTCCGAAACATCGACAAGGCGATTATCAGCGTTCACTGCCACGACGATCTCGGCATGGCGGTCGCCAACAGTCTCGCCGCCATCAGCGAAGGGGCGAGACAAATCGAATGCACGATCAATGGCATCGGCGAACGCGCCGGCAATTGCGCGCTCGAGGAGATCGTGATGGCGGTGCGGACACGGCAAGACTATTTCCAAGTGATGACCGGCATCAACGCCAAGAAACTGTATCCCACCAGCCGTCTCGTCTCGCACGTCACCGGCATTCAAGTGCAGCGCAACAAGGCGATCGTTGGACAAAACGCTTTCGCCCACGAAGCCGGCATCCATCAAGACGGCATGCTCAAGGAGCGCACCACCTATGAAATCATGAATCCAGAAGACATCGGCGTTCCTCAGACCGAGTTGGTGCTGGGAAAGCACAGCGGCCGACACGCGCTGCGCCAGCGCGTCATCGACCTGGGCTATCACCTCAATGAAGAGCAGCTGCAAAAAGTCTTCGATGGGTTTAAGGCGTTAGCAGATCGTAAAAAGGTCATTTATGACGCCGACGTGGAGGCGCTGGCCGAGGCGCAGATTCACAGCGGGCCGACGTTGTGGACTTTGGAGGCAGTGACCTGCAACGCCGGATCGGCGACCATCCCCTCGGCGGCGGTGTGCCTGTGGCATCAAGACGGAACCATCGTTCGCCATGCCAGTCTCGGCGATGGTCCCGTCGATGCCGTGTTCAAGGCCATCGAACACATCACCGGAATTGAAGTGCAACTGCGCGATTATCGTATCCGCAGCGTCACGGTCGGCGAGGACGCCCAGGGCGAGGCCCACATCGAGGCCGAGTACAATGGCCGCGTCATCAACGGTCGCGCCGTCAGCACCGACATCATCGAATCGAGTGCCTTGGCATTTTTGCAGGTCATCAACCGCATCGCGCTGCGCATGGCCGCCGAGCAACGCATCCATTCGACCGAGGCCCCCCCCCTCGAATCGGCGGCGAGTTGACGGCGAACACTCTCTCGTTGCGGAAGCGGCGCTCACTCCTCTTCCATCAGCCACGGCGCGGCATCGGCGAGGATCGGACGTGGTACGTCCTTGCTCGTCAACAGATGCGCCTGCAACGCGACTTGCTCCAGCCACATTTGCCGCGGCGTTACCACGGCGCAGCCGCGCGCGGCGGACTCGGAGAGCAACGACGATTCGTCGTCTCCAGCGGTCAAGTCGAGAACCGTCATGCTCGATTTGAGATAGCCGGGGTGGATTGCGGCCTGTTCACAGACCAGGAGTACGTCGTGGATCGTCGAATACATCGCCTCGAACGGCACGAATCGACAGCTGAACTCCTGAGCCAAACGATGGGCCGCTTCACGGTCGTGTGAGGCGAAAATCAACATGCTGCCGAGCTGCTTCAGTTCGCGGGCCACGCTCCTGGCCAGGTCGTTGACTCCGGCAATCAGAACGATTCGACCGGCCAGTGGATGTTCGATGCTGGAACGCGAACGCAACGCAGACTCCAGCGAATGGATGATGGAGGGGATGCGCGTGTCGGCGGCATGCCAAGAGTTGTCGCGGTGAAGCAAGAGATCGGCTTCCCCCGTTCGTACCGCCGACGGTTCGCGTTCGGCGGCGAGGGAGAGAAGCGATCGGCGATGTTCGTCGTCGAGTACGGCCGCGGCCAGTTTGACCGCCTCGATTACTCTGCCGAACAGCTTCACGTTCCCGACGCCCAGCGGCAAACAACGCGCCGGTAATTGCAGATATGCAAACGCGGCGTTCAAGGCGGCGACGGTGGCGCGCTCGCGCTTACCAAAGCCCACTACCCCGATCAGACGCGTCGAACGATGAATGTGCCGATAATGATAGACGTACTCCAAATTGGCGACAGTTGGCTGATCGGGATAGGCTTCCATACCTCGTTCCAGCGCGGCATAGGTCCACGGAGCGCCGATTTTCGCGCCGAGAATGCTGAGCATGATTCCGGGCTTGCCGAGTCCGACCACCACGGTGGGAATCGTCGCCCGGGCTAGAATCTGCACGAGAGGCCACGCTTCTTCCGGAGTTCGAGCCAGCGTCGTCAGTTTCAGGACATCGGGATGCTTCGTCTGCATGTCGCGGTAAATATCGGCGATGTTGGCCGGCGTCTCGGCACGATTGGTGTAGGAAATCACGCGCTTGGCCGGAGGAAAGGGACGAATTTGATCCGCGACATCCGATTCGATTTCGACGTAGTCCGCCTTGCCGACAATGCACTGGCGGAGAATCGCCAAGCGTTCCTCTTCGGTGCCGTCCCACATCCCACCGTCGCGGGGGCGACGACAGCTCATAATCACCGGCTTGGTTTTGAAGCCGAGCATCTCACCGACATCCGGCGCTTTGCCGAAGCGGTCGAGTCGTACTTCCAACAGATCGCATTGCGGCGCGGCGTTGTGCATATCCACCAACGCCAGACGGCGCGATTCCTGAGCGATTGAGATGCAAATCATCGCGGTTCTCACTCGGTTGAAGAGAAATTCACGCTCGATCGAGTCGGCCCCACGAGCGTGGACGCTCGGAAAGTCCACGCGCCCCGCTCGCATCGTCTATTCTATTCCTGGAGAGAAGGGAGTCGTCGTCTGCGAGGCCATCCAGGCGGCGCAGCGCGCCCAGTTGGTCGAAGATCCGGGCGTGATGCTGCCGAGCAAGCGCGAGCCGGCCGCCCCGGTGGCCGACGGCACGCTCGCCGGCACACCGTCGAGCGTCAACGCCGCCAACATGCCGAACGAGAGCGCCTTACGCAAATCCGCCGGGATGCCGACTTCATCGGTACGTTGGAGCGGCGTGCCTTCAAACGGCTGTTCGAGAAGCCGCCACAGCAGGCCGTTGCGAACCCCGCCTCCGGATAATAGAACGCGGTCGAAGCCCGGTGCGGACGGGAGAAATCGCCGAATCGCCGAGGCGATGCCGCGCGCGACGAAATGAGTGGCCGTACACAGCAAATCGTGAAGGCTGCCGCCGAGTTGGCGAATCTGCCGCACGGCGGCAACGGCGAAGTCATCCCCGAACACATGACGAGGGAGGCTTCTGGGAGGGCGGCGCTGGAGAGAGGGATGCGCCAGCCAGCTTTGCAACAGGGAATCGATGCACTTCCCCTGAACGGCATGTTTGCCGCCCGGATCGAACCATTCCTTGCCGCCGGTCAATTGACCCATGAGAGAGTCGAGAAGGAGATTGCACGGACTTGCTTCGAAGCCGACGATCTCTTGAATGCGACAGCCGGCCGGCACGAAGACGAGACGCGCCATGCCACCCAGATGGATCAAGAGCCGGTTCTCGCGCGGATGACGAAAGAGTATATAATCGGTCAGCGCCGCCAACGGCACACCCTGTCCTCCGGCCGCCACGTCGCGCGAACGGAAGTCGCCGATCGTCGTGACGCCACATCGCTCGGCGACGACCGCCGCCATGCCCAACCCCAAGGTCGAAGGAAAGCGTCCCTCCGAGTCGTGCCAGATGGTGTGTCCGGGGCAGCCGATACACTGGACGCGCTGAAGACTGAGACTCGCATGGTCGGCCACGGTACGCGCCGCTGCCGCAAACGTTTCGCCGAGCAAGCGGTGCAAGAGGCTCACTTGTCGTATCTCACAAGGGGCCGAAGTGCTGACGCGGCGGATCATGGCCCGGAGATCCGAGCCATACGGTTGATGCACCCCCCTGACCTGGCCGACGCGCAGATCGAACCCCGCGCCTTCCAATTCCACCAGCGCGGCATCGACGCCATCGACGCTGGAACCGGACGCCAAACCAATCAGCCAACGCGGGGACATTTTCACTCCCGTGGGCAGTAGGCAGTAGTCAGTAGCAGTACAGCGCTACCCACCTCTTCGCCGTACTCAGGGGAGCGGGGCCGAGGGTGAGGGGGTTTGGCGAAAACGAGAGGGTTCGTCGTCTTCATCCATCCCTTCCCCTCGCCCCCAACCCCTCGCCCTTGAGTACAGGGGCGAGGGGAGCATCCGAGAGTAAGGGTAACGGTGGTAGTTATGAAATCGATCGTCTCTTTTCTGACTCCTGTTTACTGGCTACTCACTACGGTTCCTACGCCGCCAACTCCAACGGTTGTGATTGACGCAAACAGGCTTGCACGAAATACTCGAACAGTTGCAGATCGAGGGCCGATGCCGTCTCCGATTCGGGATGCCATTGCACGCCGATGCAGAACCAGTCGGCGTCTGTGGTTTCGATGGATTCGATCACGCCGTCCGCGGCACGCGCGCCCACCCGCATTCCGGAACCGACTTGACGGATCGCCTGATGGTGCGAACTATTGACGCGGATTTCGCCCGCGCCGTAAATCTCCTCGATCTGCGTGTTCGGCTCAATCAGGACGAGATGACGGTGCGGCGCGCCCGTCGGATCGCGGTGCGGCATCGAACGCGGCATGTCTTCGGGGAGATGGACGAAGAGACTGCCCCCACAGGCCACGTTCAGCTGTTGCGCTCCCAGTCCGATGGCCAATAAGGGTAAACGGCGCTCCATCAAACGACGAACCAAGAGACGGTCGTTCTCGTGCCTCCGTTCCGCCATCGGCTGCACCGACAAATGCGGCGGCATGTTCAGACGGCGCGGATCGAGATCGAAGGCGCTGCCGGTCAACACGAAGCCGTCGAGGCGATCGAGCCAAGCGTCGAGATCGATTTCCTTGCCCAGAGGGGGCACGATCGTGGGCAGTCCGCCCGCGGCCGCAATGTTGTCGAAATAGCCAGCGTTGACGTGAATGAACGCGGCTTGGGCCTTGTTGGCTGGGCGATACTCGGCGTTGATGCCGATGCACGGCCGAGTCGATTGAGCCATCGCTTTCCCTCCTTGGATAGGCTCCCGGCGCGCACCGCGTCGGGGCGCTCGCCGAGTTCCATCTCCGCGAGCGGCGGGAGTATACTCATGGGCTATCGAAAGGAACAAGCCCGATTGGCGGGTCAGTGACGACCGATGACATAGCGAAGGGGATCGACCTCTTCGCGCAGAAGACGCAGTTCCTCCGCGGTAGGCGGATCGGTGGCGGTCAACGGGTCGCGGATACCTAACTCGAAGCCGGTGGCGTCGCGTACCTGAGCCAACGTCACTCCGGGATGGAGACTGAGGATTCGCATGCGTTTCGTGTCGTCGTCGTAACCCAGAACGGCCAAATCGGTAATGACGCGGTACGGGCCGCTGCCTGGGGGCAATCCCGCCGCCTCGCGCGCGCCGGGTCCGGTCAAGTAACCCGGCGTCGTCAGGAAATCGACTTTCTCGACGAAGCGTCGGCGATCGTGATTGGTAACGACAAGAATTCGCCAACATAGCGACGCCAAATCGTTGGCTCCGCCGCTACCGGGAAGCCGTACCCTCGGGCGCGCATGCTCTCCGCCGATGTGAGTCGAATTCAAGTTGCCGTAGGCGTCGATCTGCGCGCCGCCGAGAAAAGTGTAATCGATCAAACCGCGCTGGCAGGTTTCCATGATGTCGGCCATGCTCGTCGCCATGACCGCCCGATGGAAGGCGCGCGAATCGCCGACACTGATAGGCATCGTCGGCAGCTGCGGCGCGATGCCTCCCGCCTCGAACAGAATTACCAGGCTCGGAGCGTGGGTCCGCTGCGCCAACATGGCGGCGGCGCAGGGGACTCCGGTTCCCACCGCTGCCGTGCGACCGTCTTCGAGAAGGCGGGCGGCACAGCAAACCATCAACTCCATCGCATTGTAGCCGACGGACATGAGAATCCCTCGATACGGCGTGCTACGGGTCAACCTTAGGAACTGGTTCGTAATAACTTCCCGCATAAGGAGTTCGGTAGGGTGGGTCAATGCGGGGCGAGACCCACCATGCGCTCTCTCGTCTCTCGTTCCCACGCTCCTGCGTGGGAACGCTCGACTCGCCGCTCCGCGGTGGGAGACACGAGACGCCAGAGACGGGACGCGGAACGTCCGATCGTGCGTTCCCACGCTCCGCGTGGGAACGAGGAGATCATTACCAACTCTGAGTTCGGAAATTTATGACGAACCATGTCCTTACCAGTCCGACCGAGGTTCGACAACTCAGTGATGTCGGCTCAACAACAATTCCTGACGGCGAAGCTCTTGCATTCTTGACAGACCACCGCAGCGCCGCCAATACTCTTCAAAGTCGGTGACGCCGTAGAGGTATCGCTCCAGAAACGCGCGGTACGTTTCGAGATCTTTCTCGGCGGCGAGCCAGTGGTGAAGGTGTTCCTCGTCGGAGTAATACTCGTAAGGCATGTTCCCGGGATAGCTTCCATAGGGAACTTCGCAGACGGCATCGACGCAGAAGAACGGCACGACGGTGCGACTCGGATCGCGGCGGATTTCGTCGTTGGGGATGAGACGCTCGCAAGTGATGAGGACGCGCTTGGCGGCGCGGGCAATATCGAGGTCGGAGACGGTGGTTCCCAGAATGCGACAGTTGCCGTGGCAATCCGCTTCGTGAACGTGAAGCACGGCCACATCGGGATAAAGAGCGGGAATGAGCGCCAGTTTCTCGCCAGTGAACGGACAAACGACGGCGTGGGCGGCACTGTACCGAAAGGTATCGCTACCGAGCAAGGACCGTGCCGGCAAAAAGGGCACGCCCATGGCGGCAGCCTTGAAGCGCAGAGCCAGAGTGAAATTGCTCCACTCCGTGAAGACCACCTCACCGGATTCCATGACGCGGCGAGCGTGAGGCGATAGGCCGCGCGCCTCCAAACCCACGACGTAGGAGATGTCCACGGCGGCAATCGTTGCGCCTCTGCCCAGACCGTTTCCCGCGCAGAGGATCTGAAAGTCGTGCGTGGCCGTGTGACCGGCGAATTGCAGACGTTGCTTGCCTTGACGGACAATCTCATGCAGCACCGCAGTGGCGATGCGCGAGCAGCCGAAGCCGCCACTGGCGAAGTAATCGCCGTCGTGGACGAAGCGGCTGACCGCCTCGCGCACCGTCATAACCTTATCGGTCAAGGCTCGCGGCTTGCCGGCGAAGAACTGTCTCGCCCGATTCGACGAGGGATCACCGAATAACGCGCCTTCACCCTGGGAGAGGAGATTCATGCAAGTTCTCATCGACACTTATCGGCTATCGGCTATTCTTTGGATCTGGCCGATAGCCGACAGCCGAACTAGCGTTTTTCAAACTCGCGCAGCAGCTGTCGGAAACGAGGATCGTGACGAATCGAGTCGAGATCGTGGTCCTCTTTCATGTAACGAAAGTCTCGGTAGCCTAGCTCGACGGCGCGGCGGAGTGTCTTCAGAGACTGCTCCGGTCTCTTGAGAAGTGCGAAACTGCACGCCAAATTGTAATGCGCCAAAGCGTCGCTGGGTCGCAGTTGCACCAACCGCTTGTCGATTTGTAGTCCTTCGGCAAATCGCCCTTTCACGGTCAACAGATTCCCGACGATCCGCAGCACATCGACGTAGTCGGCGTAGCGGCTGAGGATGCCGGAAAAGAAATCCAACTCGAAATCCAACTGATGCCGGTCGGACGCGCGAGCCATCGTGTTGCCGGCTGTCGAGGATTCGGGTTTTTCATTGAAGTGTTTGCCAGATTGCGCCATTGGCTTCCCCCTGCTTGGTCCGAATGGGCGAGGAAGCAATCCTCCGCCCCGGAAGGACTCCCCCCTCGAATGGAACCGATTTGATTATAACCGTCCGCAAGAGAAGTGCAAAGGATGTCTCAACGAAACGCAACCGTGCTTGGAGAACCGCGTCCCCCAGCGGACTCGTCTTCTTCAAGCACGGCCTTCCAATCCACGCGACTACGAATGGAGAGGAAAGAGGATAGTGCGGAGACTATAACTCCTCACCTCCCACATCGTCTTCCTCGTCGTCCTCAAGGTCGTCGTCGTCATCGTCGAAGTCGTCGTCGTCGAGGTCGTCGTCGAGGTCGTCGAAGTCTTCTTCGTCGTCGAAGTCTTCATCGTCGAAGTCGTCGTCGTCATCGAAGTCGTCGTCGTCGTCGAAGTCGTCTTCGTCGTCGTCGTCGTCGAGGGCGTCGTCATCTTCTTCCACGTCCTCTTCTTCAGCGCGGCCGAGCGGGAGGTCGTAGGGAAGGAGATCGAGGCCAGGTTTCTGTCCTAAGACGGTCTCGCTTTCCACCTCCACTCGAGATGCGATCCATAATTTGCCAGCGAACATCAGAGTATCCTCGATCAAGAGAAAGCCTCAAGTTGAGAGACGCTTCCTGCCATCCCCCGTCCTATCGGCGTGATCCGTATATTTGCCTACAACCTCGGCGTGGCCGCCACGGAAAGATTTCACCTTCGACGCCGTTAGGATTGGCGTAATCCGTTCCTTTTCACCATCCGGTAGAGTGCTTATCGGATTGTTGGGCACGCAAACTCGACCGCCTCGAACCGTCCAAGGTAATCTCTTCGTAGTAATCTTGATTCGCGTCGTCAAGCTGGACGTAACCCTTTGCGGCATTGATTTTTCAAAGCGGCGCAGCCGACGAAAAATGGCGCTCCACAAGGATTCCAAAAGTTTGGCCTACACCGCTAAAGCCAGACGCTTCTCGTGGATAAAGGCGAGGTGGTGTGGGATGTGTCTGGAGATCAACGCGAGCAACTTCTCGACGGTGATCGGCCCGCGTTCGTCGTGGATGCCGGCGCGCTGAAACGCCTCGTCGGGCAGGGTGCGAAGGATGCGACCCATCTGCGCGCGCGTGTTCTCGACAATAGCCAACTCCTCTTCCAATTCGCGCTCGTGATAGGCCAGCACTGCATGGAAACGGTTCTCGTCGGCCCCGGCGAGACGCGGTTGATCCTCGGCCAACACCAGTTTCATACGATCCGCGAAGATCGGCTCAAAATCGGCGATGTGGCAGACGACTTCGAGGATACTCCATTTGCCGGCGATCGGGCGAGCCAGCACTTGTTCGCGGTTGAGGCCGCGCACCGACTCGCGAAGCAGCTTGGCCCCTGCGACGTAGTTATCGATCGATGTGAAATGCGCGTTCACGTTGCAACTCCCAATAAAAGAAAGCATGGACTGGAACGGGGTATCCGAGGGGAACGATACGGATGGCACCGCGTCCGTCAACCCGCCTTGCGTTCGCTGAGTTGCCGCAGATTGGCGATCTGCTGCCGGCGTTGCGCTTCGGGGGCATACGGATCGAAGTCGAGGGTTCCACCGAGCAGTCGCAACAGAATCTCGAAGGCGTGCTGACGCAGCTCGACATCGCGGCGTTCGAGCGCTTCGAGAAGAACCGGCACGGCTTCCGAGCCGTACTGGATCAGTTCGCCGACCGCCGACGGATCGTTGGCCTGCAAGCGATCGATGAGGCGATGCACTTTCTCTTGTTCGACCACTTGGTGAATCGCTTGAATCGGCGGCGGCGCGTCGAACGGCGTAGAGGCCGAGCGCGTCAGCGTGTCCTCGTTGAAACTGTTGCCGAGGTATTCGCTGATGGCGATGGGGTCGCGGACGATCTGTTGCGGCGTGCCGTGCGTCACCACGCGCCCGCCTTTAATAAGATAACTGCGATCCGTTATAGTCAAAATCTCGCGGACGCGGTGATCGGTCACGAGAATGCCGATGCCTTCGTCGCGCAGACTGCGAACGATCTTCTGAATGTCTTCGATCGTCTGCGGATCGATGCCGGTGAACGGTTCGTCGAGCAGAATCAGCAGCGGATCGCAGACGAGACAGCGAGCGATTTCGAGGCGTCGTTTTTCGCCCCCGGACAGGCGTGCGGCGTTGTTTTTGCGCAGATGCCCGAGGCCGAACTTGGTCAACACCTCATCGGTTTTCTGATAGCGTTCGGCTTTGGTCAGCTTGCGTTTGAGGCTGCGATAGAAGGGAATCGCTTCGAGGATGGCGAGGATGTTTTCTTCGACGGTCAGTTTGCGAAAAACGCTCGTTTCTTGGGCGAGATAGCCCATGCCCAACCGCGCCCGGCGATACATCGGCAAGCGCGTGACCTCGTGACCGGCGAAGTAGACTTTGCCGTCGTTGGGCGTGACTTGGCCGGTGGTCATGCGAAAACTGGTGGTCTTGCCCGCGCCATTCGGCCCCAGCAGTCCAACGACTTCGCCGACATCGACCTCGAAGTTGACGCCGTCCACCACTTTGCGCCGACCGTAGAACTTTATCAGTCCGCGAGCTTCCAGGATCGGCATCGACGGTCCTCCTGACCTGTCCGTTGGGATAATCCTCGAAAGAGGTATAACTTTTTCAGCCGCCGATAACAAGACGAACGGCCCGCCTCCGGCGAGGTGGAACGACGCCTCGATAAGCTGGCTCCAGCCGTCCGCTCAATGCGCGGTACCCCATTCCCTGCGTTGGCGCGAGGAAGGGATGTTGGCCATTTTGCGGTACTTCGTCACCGTTCGTCGTTTGACCGGGTAGCCGGCCTCGTTGAGCTTGGCCACCAGTTCCTCGTCCGACAGTGGGTTGGACTTATCCTCGCGGTCGATGATTTCCATGAGCTTTTGCTTAATCGTCTCCCAAGCGACTTCTTCTCCGGTGGCCGTGTTGTGCGTTCCGCCGCCAAAGAACCGTTTCAGCGGAAAGATGCCGCGCGGCGTTTGCACCCATTTGTCATCGACGGCTCGGCTCACCGTCGTCACATGCACGCCGACCTGATCGGCAATCTGCTGCATCTTCAGCGGTTCGATCTGCTCCGGCCCCTTTTCGAGAAACTCGCGCTGATGCTGAATAATCGCCTTAGTGACTTTTTCCAACGTGTTGCGGCGCTGTAAGATCGACTCTTGCAACCATTGAGCCGACTGGATTTTGCGCTTGAGATACTCCTTTATCTTGGGATCGGCACCCTTCTCGTGATACATATCGAGGTATCGGCGGCTGATGTAGACATTCGGCAGCCAATCGTCGAGCAATCGCACCGTGTATTCGCCTTCTTCGGTGCGCTCGACGAGAATATCTGGCACGACGTAGGGAATGTTTTCGGCGGTGAAGCCCGCTCCGGGGCGGGTTCTCAAATGGCGCAGCACATCGATGGCGTCCTTCATGACTTGCAGATCGAAGCCGGTTTCTTTCTGAATGGATGGCAGACGATTGTGCGCAATGTTGTCCAAATGATGCGCAATCAGTTCGCGGAGAACCTTGACGTGGGGTGTCTCCGGGGTCAGTTGCAACAGCAAGCACTCGCGCAGGTCGCGGGCCCCCACGCCGGGAGGATCGAGCTTTTGCAAAATGTGCAGTGCGGCTTCGACCTGTTGCGTCGTCGTCCCTTCGCGGAACGCCTTGGCCAACTCCTCTAAAGTCGGACAACGACGCCTCAACGGATGCGTGGGCTTGTAGTCCGGATCGTCCTGGACTTTCCGATATTCTGGATCGGTCTCGTCGGGAATCGAGAGAAAGCCGTTGTCGTCGATGTGCGTGATAAGGTAGCGAGCCAACTCGGCCTGTTCGCGGCTCAACTCCAGAAACGACAGCTGTTCCGTGAGGTATTCTTGGAGCGATTGCGGGCGCGAGGCCATGTTCTGCATGGCGTCGTGCTTTCTGTCCCCCTCTTCGTCCATGCCGCCGCGCGATGGTCGATGTTCCTCATTGAGGATGTCGCCCCAATCGCGGCTGAGAGCTTCGAGGCGATCGAAGTCCAACTCGTTGCCGTTGCGGTCGTCGATAATCAGTTCGGCGTCGCCGGGATCGCGCGCATCTTCCCTGATCTCGGTGTCGAGTTCTCGTCCCTCGGCGTCGGTCCCCTGCTCGTCGCTGGCTTCTTTTAATTCCAGTACCGGGTTTTCTTGCAGCTCTTGCTCGAGGCGTTCGTGCAAGGCCAGTGTGGTCAGCTGCAAGATTTCCATGGACTGGATCATCCGAGGAGCCAAAACCATCGTTTGGCCCATCTTCTGAGACATGGTCGCATCGAGTCGCATAATCCTGTACCCCGTCTCTTCTCAGAGCTTTCCGGTTCGCCGTCGATTCGCTTTCAGATGAGAAAACCCACAGAGAGTTTATCTCCCCTGGAATCGAAGCGACGGACAACGAAAAGCAGGTCGTGCCGCTTCCTTGCGTCAGAACGATCGTCGGCCTTCCAAGGCATCGACGAGCATTTGGCTATTGGCGAACTCTAGCCCCGAACCGGATGGCAAACCGCGCGCCAACCGGGTCACGCGCACTCCCATCGGAGCTAATAAACTCGACAGGTACAACGCGGTCCCATCGCCTTCGAGCGTGGGATTGGTAGCCATGATGACCTCCTGCACACCTCCAGCCCGCAGTCGTTGCACGAGGCAATCGATCGTCAACTGCTCCGGTCCAATGTTGTCGAGCGGAGCCAAGCGTCCGTGCAACACATGATAGAGGCCGCGATAAGTCGCGGTTCTCTCGAGCGCGGCCACATCGCGCGGCTGCTCCACTACACAGATCACCGACCCATCGCGGCGAGGATCCGAACAGATGTCGCACAACTCGTTCTCAGTCGGCTGACAGCACTGCCGACACTGCCGTATGCTGTCCTTGATTGCCCGCAGAGCGTCGGCCAAGGCATAGACGCGGCTGCGCGGCGCGGCTAGGAGATGATGCGTCAGGCGTTCGGCTGTTTTCGGGCCGATCCCAGGCAGCTTGCCCAATTCGCGCATCAGAGTCGCTATGGGTCCGGACGGCTCGTGGTCCACGATGCACAACCCCCGATTCCGCACATCTCGTGGGGTCTCGCACTTCTCAACCCCATTTGAGACTCTATTTGATGTCCGGCAAACTCAACCCGGACGGCAAGCCCATGCCGCCCATCAACTTTGAGGTTTCCTCGCCGAGCGCTTGGCGCGCTTTGTCGAGCGCTTGATTGGTGGCCGCTCGAATGAGGTCTTCCAACATTTCGCGGTCGTTGAGAGCCAATGCTTCAGGAGCGATCGTGCAGCCCATCACGATCATCCGGCCATTGATCCGCACTCTCACCATGCCCGCCCCAGCGTCGCCTTCGACGACGAGCTGTTCGAGGCGTTGCTGCATCCGTTCCGTCTCTTCTTTGAGACGCGGCAGCTGCCCCATGATCTTGGCGAATTGACCGAGGTTGTTCAACCAGTTCACGATTCGTCCTCCTCGGAAGCCTCTTCACCCTTTGCCGGTCGCACTGGTAGCACACCGAACCCCTCGTCCAGCCGTTGTAAGGTTGCGCCCAACGCCTCCACCGCTCGTTTTACCAGAGGCAACTTTTCAGCATCTTCCCGCGCATTGCGGCGCGGACTGGCGATGGGTGGCGGATTCGGCGTCTCTACCTCGGACTTGAAAGCGATGGGCGCGTGCTGCAAACTCTCGACCCGAAACGCCCACGACTGTCCCGTTTGTTCGCGGAGAGCCGACTCCACCTGAGCGATGCAGGAGGCGTCCTGACAATGCTCTTTCGCCATATTGTATTCCAAAGGAAAGCGCAATACTAGCCCGTTTGGCGCGATAATTGCTGGAATCCCACCGCGCTCCAGCATCCTACCGAGCATTCCAGGCAATTTCGCTAGAGTTTGCCCCCATAATTCGGCTACATTGCTCGCCGTCAACTCCCGTCGAGTCGTCGGAGGAGATTCAGGGGCGGAAGTAAGGGCCTTTTTTTTTTCACCTTCCGGCGGAGCGACCGACGTAGATAGAGTTGACCCCATCGTGCCGCCGCGCTGTTGTTGCAACAGACGCACGAGATGCGGCAAAGCGACGAGATTCTCAAGGCGGCCGAGACGGACCAGGGCCATCTCGACCAGCGTGCGGCCGTGGTTGCTGTTCTTCAATTGTCCCTTGGCCAACGACAAGATGTCGAGTCCTGCCAGAACGGCATCGAGGTGCAGTACCTTGGCTTGGCGCTGTAAGGTCTCGCGGTGGCGATTGGGTACGCTCAAATCGCGCCCTTCGACCCCCGCGCAGTGAACCACCATGAGATCGCGCCAATAGGCGATCATCTGATCGAGTAGCTCGCCCAGCTGCAAGCCGGTAACGATGGCATCGTCGAGCATCTCCAGCGCTTTGGGGACATCGTGGGCCAGCACGGCCTCGGCCAAGGCTACGATGCGATCGTCTCCGGCGGTGCCGAGCAAGGCGTGAACGCGGTCGCTCGTCAGGCGTTCGCCGCCGAAAGCTAGCAGCTGATCGAGCAGCGACTGCGCGTCGCGCATCGAACCGCCGGCTCGACGCGCTACCAACTCGATGGCGTCGTCGTCGGCTTCCATCCCTTCTCGTCGTACAATGCCGCGCAGATGTTCCACGATGCGCGGTACCGAGATGCCGCCGAAGTCGAATCGCTGGCATCGGGATAGGATCGTAATGGGAACTTTTTCGACTTCGGTAGTAGCGAAGATGAATTTCACATGCGATGGCGGCTCTTCCAACGTCTTGAGCAGCGCGTTGAAGGCTCCTTTGGAGAGCATGTGGACTTCGTCGATGATGTAGATCTTGAAGCGGGCGCGTTGGGGCATGTACTGCGTGTTGCCTCGCAATTCGCGGATATTTTCGACTCCGTTGTTGCTGGCCCCGTCGATTTCGAGAACATCCACATCGTCGCCGGCAGCGATGCTTTTGCAGATGGAGCATTCTCCGCAGGGCGTCTCCGTCGGACCTTTTTCGCAATTGAGCGCTTTGGCCAGAATGCGAGCTGTCGAAGTTTTTCCGACCCCACGCGCGCCGGTGAACAGATAAGCGTGGGCGACGCGATTGCCCTTGAGGGCGTTGGCTAATGCGCGCGCGACGGGTTCTTGACCGATGACATCGTGAAACGTCTGTGGACGATAGCGACGCGCAAGGACGGTGTAGCCTTCCGGGGCCGAGGGAGGCGGCATATCTCCAACCGCGTTTTCCTTCTGCTTGGCCATGATCCTTGGCTCGTGTTTCTTGCCTGTCCGCTCGGGCGCGGGGGAAAAACCTTGCTGGCGCGTCGTGACGGCCGATCGAAAGAAAAAGAAAGCCCGCCGGGTGGTGCCGAGAGAGGCTGATCCACGCCACTCGGTCCGCTGCTTAGGGCTGCACCCGTCAAGGCCTGACCCGGTTCGCAACATTCCTCTGGGTGGGTCCCCTCCCGGCACCTCCTAGCGGGCTTCCGGATTCGAGGCTCAATCTGTCCCACTCGCAAATCTATCGACCGGCTTCCCCCACCGAAGTATGGATCGTGACTTTCTTAATCTTGATCGGCTTATCCGGTCGAAGGCTGCCAGACACATCCTCTTCGTACTCTCGGGTCGGCTGCTTCGCTATTGTACGCACTGCGTCGAGCCCTCGGGTAATTTTTCCGAAAACCGTGAAGTTGCCATCGAGGAACGGCGCGTCACAGAGAGTAATATAGAAGCGACAGGCGGCGGTGTCCGTCTCATTTCCGCGACACGCTCCGACGACGCCAGGTTCGTGGACCACTTTGGATTCGGCGGAAGGGAACTCCGGCTTCAGCCAATAACCGATACTGTCCTTGCCCGGTTCTCCCGTCCCCAGAGGACAACCCGCTTCGACGCTGTCGAAGACCTGCATTTTGCCCGTCTCAAGCTCGTTTTCGTCGTGGCAAATGCGATCGAACAATAGGTCGTCGTAATAGCCGGCCCGCGCCAGGGCGACGAAGTTGCGCACATGATTGGGCGCAAGGTCGGGGCGCAACTCGATCTCAATGGGTCCGTAATCCGTCTCCACAGTCGCCGAGTAGCGAATCGGCTTACCGTCCGCCGTCGCGAAGCGAATGCTATCCCACTGAGCGACAACTTCTTTGTAGATCTTGTACACAGGTTTGCCGCTGACGGTGACATTGGGAGGCGGATTGCTGTCGGCGGGCGGATCGTCGCCGCCGCGCGTCGCCGTCTCGAATGATTGGTGCTGAATGTCGCGGACAATGGGGGGAACTTCTTTTTGGTCGTTCGACGCCCCGCCTTCGGCTTCATTCTTGGCGGCGAGGCCGCTGGCGTTCTCGGTCTGCGTTGTAGTTTGATCCGCCGACGGCTGTTGTTTGTTGCAGCCGGTCGATACGAGCGCAAGTGCCAGCGCGGTGGAAAAACTCAACCGCGCGGCGTCGTTCCAAATCCTAGCCCAGACTACCATCGTGCCTTCTCCTTCCCGACAGCGTAGACCCCTCCCGTCGCCTTTTCCGGGCCGTGATCCTAGTCAAGCCCTCACGCCGCGTCAAGCGCGACTGAGGGCTGCTGTATTCCACGGGTTGAAATTGCATTCTTGCCGCTTCGTTTCGTATAATCGCACATTGGTACTCAAGCCGGCGTTACCTACCATGAGGAATCGTATCGTGAGTGCGAATCGTTATCTCTTCACCAGTGAATCCGTGTCCATGGGCCATCCCGACAAGGTGGCCGATCAAATTAGCGATGCCATTCTCGATCACTGCTTGGCGGCCGATCCCAAAAGCCGCGTCGCCTGTGAAACCATGGTGACGACCGACCTCGCCGTTATCTCCGGCGAGATAACCACCAAAGCCGACCTGAGCCGCGCCGTCGTCGATCGCTTGGTGCGCGATGCCATCCGCGAGATCGGCTACGTCGATCCGGCCATCGGCTTCGCGGCAGACACTTGCCAAGTGCAATGCCATTTGCACAAGCAATCGCCCGACATCGCCGCTGGAGTGGACACCGGAGGCGCGGGCGATCAAGGCATGATGTTCGGTTTCGCCTGCGACGAGACGCACACCTTCATGCCGCTGCCGATCTATCTGGCCCATCGCCTCGTCGAGAATCATGCCCGCTTGCGGAGAAGCGGCCAGCTGCCCTTCGTCCGTCCCGATGCCAAGAGCCAAGTTACCGTCGAATACAACGAGGACGGCTCCTTCCACCGCATTCATACCCTGGTACTCTCGACGCAACACGACGACAGTGCCGTCGTAGATCAACGCGGGCGCAAGACGTTTTCTGATGCGGCGCGCGACGAGATCCTCGACAAACTCATCGTGCCGACGTTGCAGGCGGAGAACAAGAAGCTCGTCAAAGATCGTTCGCAGATCGAGTTGATACCACCGGGCGGTTCGCCGCGCCGCCACGACGACGAGGTGATCTACTGTCACATCAATCCGACGGGCATATTCCTGGAAGGCGGCCCGCACGGCGATTGCGGCTTGACGGGACGTAAGATCATTGTGGATACCTACGGCGGGCGTGGCCGTCACGGCGGCGGCGCATTCAGCGGCAAAGATCCGACCAAGGTGGACCGTTCCGCTGCCTATATGGGCCGCTATATCGCCAAGAATGTCGTCGCCGCCGGTCTCGCCGCCCAGTGCGAAGTGCAGCTGTCTTACGCCATTGGTTATCCCGATCCGTTGAACATCTGGGTCAGCACCTTCGGCACGGCCGCGCGTGGCTTGCGCGACGTGGACATCGCGCGTCTGATCCGCGAGCATTTCAAGCTCACGCCGCTCGGCATTATCGAAACGCTCGACCTGCGCCGGCCAATCTACCGCGAGTCGGCTCGTCACGGACATTTCGGGCGTGAATTATCGGTGTTCTCTTGGGAGAAGACGGACATGGCCGCCGTCCTGCGACGCGCCGTCGAACGTGCCGCGTAACGGGACGCGCTCTATCCGCGAGCATTGCACCGGAGGTGCCAACATTGCAAAGCCGTGAGACGAGGATGCAATGCAACGCGAGCATGGAGGTTGGCCAACGGCATGGACGACACCGCCTTGCAAGGTTGCCGTGCAGGCCGCTTACGGATTGCGACACAGCGGGCACGAGGGTTCGCCGGATTCCCCGGTGGTCCGCACGGCCTCGACGCCTCGCGCGATGGACAGCGCGCCGGTCAGTACCACGCACCAGGCGGCCACGCGATAGGTTCGACGGGTAAAGCCACCAGCCGCGAGACGCGCGCCGCAACCGATCAGGGCCAGGATCGGCAGCGTGCCCAGTCCGAAGGAGAGCATCGTCAACCCGCCGAGCAGAGGGCTGCCGGAGCTGGCCGCCAACGCCAAGTAAGCGTACACCAGGCCGCACGGCATCAAGCCGTTGATCGCGCCGCCGAGAAATACATTTCGCATGCGCGTCTCGCGCAGCAGGGCGGCGAACATCGAGGGCAACAGACAGGGACCGCGTGCCGCCAACCGCGCCGGAAGGCGAAGGAATCCAGTCGCCGATAGACCTTGCACGATGAGCAAGCTCCCCGCCACAAAAGCGAGGAGAGCTTGGCCGCTGATCCAGAGATGGAGATCGCCCGCGAGACGCCAACCGGCGTAACCCGCGACCACGCCGCCGGAGGAGTAGGTGAACACTCGGCCCAAACCGTAAACGACCTGCCGACCCAGTGCCGCGACCCAACCGCCGCGCCGACAACCCAGCGCCAGGACGAACGAACCGCACATGCCGACGCAATGCGCCGAACCGAGCAGTCCGCCGACAAAAAACATCGCCCATTCGATCACGACACGGGTTCCCCTTGCCAGTTCTCCGATCTTGACACCGCCGTTCCCGCCGACTCTCGTGCTGCCAGCCGCAGCGAGTTGCTAAAAATAAAGAGGCTGCTCAGCACCATCGCCAGGCTGGCCAAAACGGGATTGAGTCGGCCCGTGCAGGCGAAGCCGACGCCGAGGAGATTGTAGGCAAACGCCCAGAAAAGGTTGCCGCGAATCACCCACACGGTTTGTCGGGCCAGATCGATGGCCCACGGCAGTCGCCGCAAATCGTTGCCGAGCAAACAGACCGAGGCCGAGTCGCGCGCTACCTCGACGCCGCAACCCATCGCCACGCCGACATCGCTGGCGGCCAGCGCGGGCGCATCGTTGATGCCGTCGCCGACCATCGCCACCGGGCCGATTACACGCCGTGTTCGTTCGACGGCAGCGACTTTGTCTTCGGGCAACAATTCCGCCTCAACGGCGACGCCCCATTCCCGCGCCAACGCGCGCGCCCGCGGCGCGCGATCGCCGGTCAGCACGCCCACATCGAGCCGTTGGCCGTGCAACAGGGCCAGTGCTTCCACCGCTTCCGGTCGGGTTTGCTCGCTCAGAACGAATTCGGCGCGGACAAACCCGCCCCACGCCAGACAGGTCCGCGAGCGCTCGTCTTCCGCTGCCTCCTCGCGCGGATCGGACAATCCCAGTTCCTTGAGCCAACGGGGACTGCCGAGATAAATCGTATCGCCATTATCCGTTCGGCGAGCGCTGATGCCGCGGCCGGGCAAGGTGCGGGCCTCCACCAGTTCCACAACATCCCGCGAGTCGTTCGCCGCCGTATAGTTGCGGATAGCTTGGCAGTGAGCGTGCGTCGATGCGGATGCCAGGGCGGAGGCCAATGCCAAGACGTTGGCACGATCTTCATGCGGAGCCAAGAAGAAATCGGCGACGACCGGCGTACCCGTCGTCAGCGTGCCGGTTTTGTCGAATCGAACGGCGC
>JAKBCS010000223.1 GCA_021807595.1 Planctomycetota bacterium
TTACCAGCCACGCACGCTGGGGTAGCAGACTGCTGACGGAACAGCAGGTAACGTCAAGGTGCCTCCGTGTCACAAAGCGTTACAGATCAATCAGAAGCGACGAATCGCACCAGCGGATTGTTCGGCCTGATTTCGCACGAAGCCGCTTTAGCAAGACGGGGCTTCCCAATACATTCGCTTGTTGTGTTGAATCGCTTGTCGCGCCAATTGAGCGAGCTTCGCAACCGTTTTCTCAACCCAACTTTGTGGAGCCTCGTTTAATCGAAATCCATAACTTGCTTTAAGCCATTGCTGGGCCAGCAGCAGAATCTTTTGGGTATCGAGTGCAGCAAGCCCATCTACAAACTCGTTTGGTAAGCGAATCAGCCAAGGTCCATGCATTTCATCCCAGGCGTAAACTTCTTCATAACCATCAAGGACATTGATGTCGTACTCCAGTCCCAACACCAAACAATGTAGCTGGGCGAGGCATTCTGGACCCACTCCATACAGTCCCTCCGGGTCTACACCGGCACGCCGTACCCCATCAAGCGGTACGGAATCGGCACCCGATGTCGCTTCGCATTCATCCGCAACCATGAACTGTGGACCAAAGTCACGACCCATTACCGTCTCTCAGGCAGTATCCGATCCTTTGCCGAAACGAAGAGCGGTCTATCCGCCGTGCCGTCCGGCAGGAACCGTGTCCATGTCGGCGACCGGCACGGCGGATAGACCGCTGTTGGACTGAACCGCGGGGACAAGCCCCGTCAGCCTACTCTTGTGGACTTTCGATCCGCAACCCGCCTCAACCACAACCGGATTGTACTACCCAATCTCCACTACGACAAGACCCCACTTGCCTTTTTTCACCAGCCTCACAGCAAACCGCGGTACCACGACAACGCGGCAAACCCATACAGCACTCCCCCAAATTGCCGAACTCTACTCCGCACACACCCACCACACCTACACTACGCACCTTCCACGCTCGTCCCACAGCGGACCATTACAATACCTCACGCTCCGCAACACCTTCACGAACTATTGGCTTGCCCCCATTTTATGGTCCAGGCGCTGTGAGAGTCGGATCAATCGCTACAGATGTGGCCTCGGCCCGGCGTAGCGCAGCGGAGTCGGGCCGAGGACACATCTCCCCGAACTCCGCTGGCGTCCGATACCCCAGCGAACTGTGAGGTCGGACACGGCAGGCGCGTCGCTCCGATACCTCGAAGGTCTTTTGCAGGAAGCGGACGGCCTGTCGCCGCTGTTCGGCCGTCAGCACTTTTTTTGGGCGACTTCCTGCAGCATCTGCTTGTCCAGAGCGAGCTGGGCGATCAGACGCTTGAGGCGTTCATTCTCGACCTCCAGTTTCTTGAGGCGTTTGGCGTCGTCGGCCTTCATACCGCCGTACTGCTGCCGCCAGCGATAGAAGGTATTCTCGCTGATGGTCGACTTCTGGCAGACCTGGCCGATCGTCATTCCCGTGGCCAAGTCAACCTCGGTGGCTCGTAGCTTGGGAATAATCTGGTCCGGCGTATGCTTCTGCATCATTCGTCTCCTTGGCCCTCGAAGAGCCGTTAGAGACTCTCATACCACATGGACCACTTTTTGGGGAGCAGACCGCTCCGTCTCGCGGCCAACCGACGGAGCGCTATCTTGGCATTTTGGTCATATCCCACAGCAGAACGCGGCCGTGTCCGCTCGTTGCCATCGTTCGCCCGTCGGGGCTGAAAATGGCCTCGTCGGCAAAACATTGCGGCGAGATCAACGTCTCGCGGATTGCTCCGGTCGATGTCTCGATCAGCAAGATGCGCGGCTGCGGCAGATCGCGCGGATCGACAACGTCCCCGGTCCTTTTTTCCGGATACACGCGGATTATCACGGCCAGCCACTTGCCGTCCGGGCTGAACGCCCCGCCGGTTGCAATGAGTTCCTGGTCCGCTGGTTTCTCGCCGAGGAGTATCGTACGGATCAACCGCTTTTGTGCGACGTCGAACAGGAACAATTTACGCTTGTCGCCTCGCCAATTGAGGGCGGCCAGTGTTTTGCCGTCTGGGGATCGCTGCAGATCGGTGATCGAGTCGTCCTTGTCGCCCTCGAAGGAGGCGACTTCCTCACCCGTGGCGGCGTCCCACCACTTCATCCACATTTGCCAATGGTCCCATTTCTTGGACCGCTCGAACCTGCGCTTGGTCCCGAAGATCAATCGGCCATCGCGCGAAAACGCGCCCACATTGCACCAGTCGTTCTTTTCCGTTATCGGAACCGACCATTTTTCCGTCCCTTTGACGGTGTCGATTAGCTTCAATCCCCGAGCGTAGCCATCTTCGTTGCGAACGGTCAACGCCAAGGTTTTTCCATCGGGAGAGAAGGTGCCGATACCATCCAGCCCCTCCATTGTTCGATATACCCCTGTCTTTACGTTCCACAGAGTGAGAGTTTGTTTCGCGCCGCCTTCGTAGGTACCGGGCAACTGGTCCAAGGTGTAGAACGACTTGCCGTCGGGAGCGAGCCGCATGAGGCGAACATTGCTTTGAGGCTCTCGCTTGTAAGTTCGAATCAGTTTGCCGTCCTCCAAATTCCAAGCACGCACCTCGCCCCCGAAGGTCCAACGGATCATGTGTTTTCCGTCTTGCTCCACGCGCTCATATTTGCGTTTCTCGCGCCAAGCGAATACCGTCCGCCAATCCGGTGAGACGGCGAAATAGCGCGAGGAGGCGTGAGTGCCGTAGCTCGCTTCAAGGGTGGTCAGCCGTTTGCCGCTGGCCAACTCCCACATCGCGATCGTGCCGCCGGGATAGTCGCCGGCAAGGAGACGCTTGCCGTCCGGGGAAAATTCGAGGCCGGCCAAACCGGCGTTCTTATTCGGATGGATCAACTCGCCTTTGAGCCGAGACGATACGGTTTCCAATTGGATATCGTTCGACTGAGGAGCGGTGACGGCCATCTCATGCCGCGAAGAAGCAACGCCTCCATCTTTCCAGCTGTCGAAAGCGATCGTCGCCTGGGCGCTGCCGACGCCGACATGCGTTGCGACCCGAACCGGGCCGTGGAGGTTGACGCCTCAGCAACGCTGCTTCAATTCGTAATGCTCGCGCACAGGCGGCTCGCCGGGGCGACTCGGTGGGTAAACGATATCAAGAGTAGGATATTTATCGGCGGGGATGAGGTTTTCGTAGTCGATCCAAGTGAAACTGCCGGCTCCGACTCCGGGTGAACCGACGCCGAGAACCACATCGGTATCGCGTTCCTTCTTCAATTGCTGTTTGCCGAACAAGGCCACTTGCCACGGCCCGCCGAAGTGCAAAATCGGCGCGACTTGCGGGATCTCGGCAAATTGCAGCACGCCGGTGCTATCGACCAGGAATGAAGACTGCTGCACCCGTCCGCCAATCGCCGCGCCTTTGCGCCCGGGCATCTCCACTTCCAGAAGGACTCGATAACCGCGCGCCTTGGGATTCTTCTTCAGCAGCGTTCTGATGAAATCATCCTGATCGGCCATGTGATCGATCTTCGTGACGTACAAAGTCAATTCCTTGTGCAGCCGTTCGCCGTCACGGAGATCGCCAGCCTTGAAAGTGTACACGCCTTCCTCGGTATCCTCGCTTTTCTCGGCGGCAACCTTTTCATTCGCTTCCGTCAGATCGCCGTTGCCGTTGCGATCGACGTATAAGGTGTCGCCGTCCTGCACCAGCCAGATGCGTGTCTTGGCCTCCGGGCCGAGGACGAGCAGGCAGTATTTGGGCTTGGTGCGATAGGCCGGTTCCTTGACCGGCTTGCGTTCGATCTTGCTCAAGTCCACGGCGGCGCTGGCCAGCGAGGAGACGAGCAACACGCTTAGGATTGCGGAGAGACGAGGGAGCAACATGACGCGACTCCATGAAATGGAAATAGAAAGCGAATCTCAGTAGTTTCCGGTTCGCCCCGCCCGATGACGGGTGACGAGGACAATCGCAAGGCTCCTCCCGATAATGACTTGTGTGTATCCAAGGACATCATTCAGGAGGAAGCCATGCGACACCCACAATATACACTCTCCCCCAGCCACGTCCAAGCACACACCACCTACCGTCTGCAAAAACATCTCCGCCTCAAGGACCACGGACCCAAGTGCCGAGCCGGCACCCTGTGGATCGTCCTCTGCTACGCTGTCAGCCGTCTCGTCTCTCTGGCCGCAGCCTGTGCCGCGCTCCGGGACACTCCCTCCGACAGCGCCGCAAACGATGCACTTCTCGCCACCCCTCCTCAACTTCGCCGAACTGCAACGACGGCTCAACCGCGTCCTGCAAGGCGATCTGCCTCACGCCCTCCGCCGACGCGCCAGCCGTTTGCCATCGACCTCATCCCCTACCGCGGCCAACCCTGCACCACGCCAGTGTGGCTATCGTCGTCTGGACCTGGGCCGTTTGAGTTTTCGCAAGATGCTGGTGTGGTTGCAACACTGGGCCGAAGCACGTTTTGGAATCCACGATGAAATCGCGACGGAACATCTTCTGTATGAATGAGTTGCGGCATCATATCATAATCCAGGATAACCGGAAAGTACGGAGACTACCACTATTGGGTCGTAATGGATTTCATTCTCCATCCAACTCCGACGTATCGAGCCTTCCCTCGGCCTGCAATTGTTTGAACTGCGTCAGGGTGCGCCGGATGCCTTCGACGAGCGGCGTATTGGGCGGCAATCCTACGTCGCGCTGGAGCGCGGAATCGTCGAGATCGTAGGCGATGGCGATTTGCCGTTCGCCGTGGGTGATAAGTTTCGCCGCGGCGGGATCGACTTCACATAGCGCCCGGTGGAACGCCGGCAGATCGACGACATCGCCGCGCAGGTTATACGACTTCGCTCCGTTGTAAGGCGCTTCCAGACAGCGGATAAAAACGTTCGCCACGTCTTCGACGTACTGCAAATCCTGCCAGCCGCCATAGGTAATGTGATAGGGCCGTCCCAGCGCCAACGATTTGATTGCCTTGGTCGGCTCGCTGGTCATACCGAAATCGCGGCCGACGCCGTAGACCGTCCACGGACGCAGACCGATGCTCGAAAGAGCGTGATCCTGAAAATAGATGCGGGCGTTGCCTTCGTTGCAGCATTTGAAATAGCCGTATTGCGTCGTCGGCTTCAGCGGCACGTCATCGTTCAATCGTCCGGCAGGATAGGCTTCCGGCGGCCCGAACACGGCGGCGGAACTGGCATACACCAGCCGTTGGACTTGCCCCTGCGCTTCACGAACCGCCTCGAAAACACACAGCGTTCCGACGACGTTCACTTGAGCGCCCAGGATCGGATTGGCACGGCAGACCGGCACCTGAAGGCCGGCAAGATGAACGACATGGGTGATCTCATATTGTTTCATCGCCGACTTCAAGCCGACCAAGTCGGTCACGTCTCCCTGGATGAAGGGCACGTTCCGAAGCTGCTCAACGCTTAGAATCTGTTTCATCCGGCGCGTGTCTTCCTTCAAATCGTAGATGAAAGCCCGATCGCCGCGTTCCAGCAAGAAGCGCACAATCCAACTGCCGATACACCCGTAACCGCCGGTCAAAAGAACACGCATAGTGTGTCATCCAAAGTCCAGGTCCGTAGTTTGCAACACAGTACAGAGTAGTCAAATCGCGGGGCATCGCGTATGCTTAATCTGTTGTTTTGGGCTACGGACTACGAACTACGGACTACGGACTATGTCTCCAAGCGTTGCGGTGGTTGGTGCGACGGGTGCGGTGGGCGAGATGATGCGGCGGGTACTCGACGAGCGGAAATTCTCCTTCCGCGCTATCAAATTCCTCGCCTCCGAGCGCAGCGCGGGTAAATCGGTCACTTTCCAGGGTAAAACGTACACCGTCGAGGCCATTCGCCCCGAAGCGTTTGCCGGTGTGGATATTGTGCTGTCGAGTACACCGGCCGGGGTGAGCCGTGAGGCAAGTCCGATGGCGGCGAAAGCCGGGGCTATCGTTATCGACAATTCCAGCGCGTGGCGCATGGACCCGGACGTGCCGCTCGTCGTGCCGGAGGTGAACGCCGACGCGCTGCGGCACATTCCCAAGGGGATCGTGGCCAATCCCAACTGCTCGACGATTCAGATGGTCGTGGCTCTGAAGCCGCTGCACGATTTAGCCAAGATCAAGCGCGTGGTGGTGTCCACCTATCAGGCGTCGTCGGGCAAGGGGGCGACGGGCATGATGGAACTGGACGCCCAAGTCGCCGCCGTCGGCCGCAACGAGCCGGTGCCGCCGGTGAAAGCCCACGCCGCGCAACTGGCCGGCAACGTCT
>JAKBCS010000083.1 GCA_021807595.1 Planctomycetota bacterium
CGCGGAAGATGGGCGTGATCAAGGATCGTCTCGATCTTTCGCGTGGCGGCCCGAAGACTCAGGCGATGCAGCGCGAGGTTCTCGTCAAGCTCGATGAGAAGATCAAAGAGCTGGAGAACAAAGCGAATAGCGGCGGTTCCTGAAGTAATGGTGGAGGCTGCCCGTCGGGCGGCCAGGCCAAGGGACCTCCGAACGGTAACCGACCCTCTGGACCTGCTGGCGATTTCGGTCTGCCAGGTGGTGTGGCCAAAGGGGAAATCGACGTGAAGAAGTTCAAGGAATACGCCGACGTTTGGGGCAAGTTGCCGGAACGGGAGCGGACCAAGGCCATGACGCAATTGACGCGCGGTATGCCCGCCAAGTACCGCGATGCCATTGAGGCGTACTTCAAACAACTGGAGAAATCCGGGGGTAAATAAGTACGAGCGAACCGCATCGGAGCCGGAAGCGTAAGCGACGGTGAGCGAGGTTGCCGTCGCCTAACGCTTCCGGCTCATACAACCGGAGCCGGAGACGTGAGCGAAGGGGCTAGACAGGCCTTTCCTTTAGTATCGGGCTGGTAAGTTTTATTCGTTGAGGTTTGTCCATGCGTGTCCGACTCATCGTCCCCGTGCTGTGCCTATCCGTTGTCGCAGGCTGGTCCGCGGAGCCGGTACCCGCCAAACGATACCTTCCCGAACTGCATACGCTCAAAGGGACGATTCTGAAGGGCGAATTGGTCCAGGTTACAGAGAAGGGGATCGGCCTCAAGCAAAATGGAAGAACACTTCTCACGCCGATGGATCAGGTTCTCAAGCTCGATTTCCCAGCCGTTGCCCCAATCAAGCTGGAAGGCAAGTATGCGGATGTCGAACTAACCGATGGCTCCCGGTTTCATTGCAAGGCATGGACGATCAAGGCGGAACAGGTCGAATTGACGACGATGGCGGATCGCAAGATCGATCTTCCCTTGGCCTCCGTCACCTACATCCTCAACGACGCGCAAGAAGAGAAATATCGCAAAGAATGGGCCGAACGGCTGCTACGTAAACGACGCCGCGATGTGGCCGTGGTGATCGTGGACGGAAGTGTGAAAGCCGTGGATGGGACGTTCAGCGCAGCCGACGCCGCCGGTGAGAACATCACGTTTCAGACCGCGGCCACGGGACGCAAAGGTTCGCTGAGACTTTCGAGTTTGCACGGTCTCCTCTTTCAACGAGAGATCGATCCGAACGCGCCGTCGATGTTGTGCAAATTGTTCGACAACTACGGCGACTTCTTCGTGGTCAGCGCTCTGAACAAGACGGCAGACGGCTTGGCGGTGACGACTCCAGCCGGTGCCAAATTTGAGATCGCTCAATCCTCGGTGACGCAACTCGATTACACACTCGACAAGCTGGCGTTTCTGTCGCGCCTGGAGCCGACCAAGATCGTCCAGACTTCCAATTTTGACTTTGTGGATACTTATCGTCGAGATAAGAACCTCGACAACGGAGTTCTGCGCATCTATTCCGAGACCTTTTCCAACGGCTTGGCTTTACACGCACACACAGAGTTGGAGTACGAGCTGAAAGGCGACTACCGCGAGTTCCACGCGATTGCCGGCATCGATCAGTCGGTGGGAGGTGCCGGCGGCCCCGTTGTGTTGGTGATTCAAGGCGTTATCGACGGAGAGACGAAGGATCTGTACAAGAAGACCTTCACCCGTAAGGACAAGGACAAAAAAGAGGGTGCGATCAACCTAAACATCAAGGACGTGCAGAAACTTCGCATCGTGGTCCGCACCGGAGATCTGTTCGACAACGGTAAACACTTGGATTTGGTCGACGCCAAGATTCAGAAATAAGGCGACTCGGCGAGCCGCGACTGGAGGGGGCGGAACCTGGAGCCGCATTCCTCCGCGCCGCCACTTAGAAAGGAAACCATGATTCGCACCTTCGATCCTCGCTGGCTCTTCGCCGCGCTGATTCCCGCAGTTCTCGTCGCAGCGTTCTCCGCTCGCGGCGACGATCTCGACCCGCGTATTCTGAAGATGGAGCGCGAGCGCATTGAGGTAATCAAAAAGGTTCAACCGTCTGTGGTGGCCGTGTTGACCGGAGGCGGCTCCGGCGTTCTCATCGACGAGGAAGGCTATGCTCTGACGAACTTCCACGTCACCGAAGCCGCCCGCAGTCCCGTGATGAAGTGCGGCCTGCCCGACGGAATCTTGTACGATGCCGTTCTCGTCGGTCTCGACAAAGTAGGCGATGTGGCCCTGATAAAACTGTTGCCCAAGAAGCCGGGCGAGAAGTTCCCCTTCGCAAAATTGGGAGATAGCGACACCGTTCATGCCGGCGACTGGTCGTTGGCAATGGGCAATCCGTTTCTGTTGGCCACCGATTTCACGCCGACCGTGACCTACGGCCTGGTCAGCGGTGTCCATCGCTATCAGTACCCTGCTGGAACCCTTCTCGAATACACCGATTGCATTCAAATTGATACGTCGATCAACCCCGGAAACTCCGGCGGGCCGCTTTTCGACATGAAGGGCGAACTCATCGGGATCAACGGACGCGGCTCCTTTGAAAAGCGAGGCCGGGTCAATTCCGGGGTTGGCTACGCCATCTCGATCAATCAAATCAAGAACTTCCTGCCGCAGTTGAAGGCCGGCATGGACACCGACCACGCCTCGCTCGGCTTCCGCGTCGAAACCGACGAGGAAGAGGGCCGTCTCTTGTCGAAGCTCGTCGTCAAGCAGATCATTACCTCCGATGCCCAGCGGCGAGGCGTGGAGGTGGACGATCAAGTCGTCTCCTTCGCCGGCAAGCCGATCGGCAGCGTCAACCAGTACAAAAACATTCTCGGACTCTATCCTAAGGGCTGGCGCTTGCCCTTCGTCTATCGCCGCCTCAACGAAAAGAAACAGACCGAGACTCACGAAACCCTCGTTCGTTTGATGGGGGTTCAGCGTCAAGAATTGCCCCAATCCGGTCAACCGGGTCCAGGACCAGGACCGGGTCCGCGACCGGGGCCAGGGCCGCGTCCGCCCGTCCCTAGCTCGCCGGCCAGCAAGCTCTTTGAAGCCAAGGCCGGCTTTGCGAACTACCACTTCAACAAGTCGGAGCAAGAGCGACTGCTGAAAGCGTTTCGCAAGCACGGGGATTTCAGCAAGGCAACCGGCGATTGGGGCATTCGCACCAGCGGTACGCTTTACGCCGGAGTCGGGCCGCGCGGCAAACGCATCGTGGCCGATGTGATGGTGCGCAATAAAGGTGCCAAAGACCGGCAGAACGATCTCATCCAGGCGATGGTGGACGGACTCGATTACAGCATGGAACCGCTCGGGGACGAAGAGAAACAGAGTACGCGCTCCGATCCGCCCGATAGCGGCGGGTTGTTAATGGCCTTCTATCAATATCGCCAACTCTTGATTCACGGAGTGAAAGGCTTTGCTTCCGCTTGCAGTCACGGTGGCGTCGAGCCGTTCTATCCGCCGCGCGAAGGGCAGATCAAACCGGACTATTCCAAGATGCGCGTCGATGCCGAAGTGCTGCGTACCAGCCATGCCAGCGTGGCGGGGAAATGGTATTTCTCCAAGCAGAAGGACGACACGGCCGGCCAACTGCTCGGCTTCGAGATTTGGCTCGACCGCGAGAAAGACCCTTGTGAGGTCTACTTATCCGATTACAAGGACGTTGGCGGCGAGGGCAAGCTGCCCCATCGATTTGAAGTCCATTACGGCGATAAAGTGTACGCCGTGCTGACGGTGAACTCTTGGAAAAAAGAAGCGAGTAAATGACGGCGAACGTGCTGCGTGCGACGCTCCGAACGATTCGCGATTCGGAGCGCCGCCACCTTCCCGCTCGTCCGAACGATATGTCGGAGAACCATCTATGAAGCGCTTGCAATCCTCTCTTGCCCTCTCGATATTGGCCTCGATACTCGCGGCAACGGCGACAACCGCGCGCGGCGAAGAATCGTTTGCTCAGATATGTGATAAAGTCAATCCGAAATTGGTTAAATTGTTCGGAGCGGGTGGATTTCGCGGGCTGGCTTCCTACGGTAGCGGGGCGATCGTATCTCCGGACGGTTATATCCTCACCGTCAACAGCCACATTCTCGACACGCAAGATCTGCGCGTCCATCTGTCCGATGGCACGCCCTATCACGCCAAGATCGTCGCCATCGAACCGGAGCTGGACGTGGCGTTGGTAAAGATCGGCGACAACAAAAACAAGGTTGAAGATCTGCCGTACTTCGATGTTGTCGAAGCGGCCAAGCGACCCCCCGTCGAACCGGGTACCGGCGTACTGGCCTTCAGCAATCAGTTCCAGATCGCCACCCGCGACGAGCCGATGTCGATTCAGCGCGGCGTGGTGGCTTCGTACTCCAGACTCTATGGACGCATCGGTATCTTCGAGGCGACCTATAAAGGCGACGTGTACGTCGTCGATGCCATCACCAACAATCCTGGCGCGGGGGGCGGCGCGCTCACGACGCGAAAGGGCGAGCTTCTCGCTCTGATCGGCAAGGAACTACGCAATGAACTGACCAACACCTGGATCAACTACGCCATCCCCATCAGCGCTCGCATCACCGTATCTCAGGCAGACGGCAACCCAGCCACGGTAAGTATCCTCGACGTCTTGGAAAAGAAAGAGAAATACAAGCCGCTGACGCTGCCTAAAAAGAACGAAGGGCCAGGCGTCTACACTGGTATCATTCTGGTGGCCGATCCGGTCGAGCGCACGCCGCCGTTCATCGAAGACGTCGTGCCCGGTTCCCCCGCCGACAATGCCAAGCTCCAAGCGGACGACCTTATCGTTTACGTCGATGGCATTTTGGTCGGCGATATTCACGCATACAACGACGTCTTGTCTCGCTATCATCCCAATCAAACCGTGAAGCTGGAAATCCAACGCGACCGTAAATTGCAAACGATCTCCCTAAAGCTGGATAAGCCGAAGACAAAGAAAACGCCCGATAAGAAATGACGCGGTTGGCTCGACTGAGAAGTCGCAACGAAAGGTACATCCGAGGAAAAACCATATGAGACGGTCTACGGGTTGGCATTGGTCGATCGGCTTACTGGCTTTGCTTGTCTCCCTAGGTTCCGATCGCTTCGTCGCCTTGTCGGTTGCAAGGGCTGAAGACCTCGACGAATTGCAAGAGAAGACCATCAAGACTGCCGTGCGCAAGATTGCTCCGTGCGTGGTGCAGATCGAGACGCAGGGTGGTACCGAGTTGGTCGCAACGGGACCGAGTCGGCCCGGTGCTCCTCCCGGTATCCGTTTGGGCACGGGACCGACCACCGGATTGATCGTTCACGCCGATGGTTACGTCATCTCTAGCGCCTACAATTTCGCCAATAAGCCTCAGGCGATTCACGTTCGCGTTCCCGGACACAAGGAAGCCTACGTCGCCGAGATCGTCGCCAACGATCAGACGCGGATGTTGACCCTTCTGAAACTCGTCGGCGTAACGGGAAAGCTGCCCGTCCCCTTGACCGTGGCCAAAAGCGAGATGCTCATCGGTCAAACCTCGTTGGCAGTAGGGCGAACACTCATCGGGCAAGTCGACCAAATGCCGTCCGTCAGCGTTGGCATCGTGAGTGCCCTCCATCGCATTTGGGGCAAGGCGATTCAGACCGATGCCAAGATCTCACCGACCAACTATGGTGGACCTCTCGTCGATTTGAATGGCCGAGTTCAGGGCGTTCTCGTGCCGGCCTCTCCGCGAACCGAAGGCGAAACGGCCGGCTTCGAGTGGTACGATTCCGGGATCGGCTTCGCCATTCCGCTGGAAGACGTGAACCGTGTGTTGCCCCGGATGCTTAAAGGGACGGCCAAAGAAGTGGTGACTCTGAAGCGGGGTCTGCTCGGCATCACCATGCCGCAACAACAGGGACAAGACGAACACGCCGCTCCAACGAAGATCGCCTCGCTCGCCCCCGGCTCTGCCGCCGAGAAAAGCGGTCTCAAAGTCGGCGACGTGATCAAAGAGATCGACGGCAAGCCGATCGACAATCAGGCTCAACTCAAGCAGCTCATGGGACCGAAGTACGACAGCGACGCGGTCGTCTTGAAAGTCCAACGAGACAAAGACGAGTTGAAATTCGAATTGAAGCTCGAAGGCGTGGTCGCGTCCTATCCACAACCGTTTCTCGGCATTCTGCCGTTGCGCGACGATCCGGAAGCCGGGGTCGAGGTCCGCTTCGTCTATCCTGGCAGCCCCGCCGACAAAGGCGGAGTTAAGGCAGGAGATCGTCTGACCAAAATAGGCCGTGCCATGCCTCCTGCGCCAGTGCGTATGACGCCCATCGCCAACCGCGATCAACTGATGGACATGCTCGAAACCACGATGCCGGGGTTGGAGTTGTCCTTCGAGGTCAAGCGCGCGGGCGGGAAAAAGACCGAGACGCTCAAGATCAAGCTCGGCGAAATGCCCGATACGGTTCCCACGAAGACCGAGTTGCCGGAAAAGTCGAGCGCGAAGAAGGCGTTGACCAAACCGAAGGGGATTGGCCCGAAGCCGCCCGAACCCCCGAAGAAAGACGACAAAAAAGAGCCGAAAAAAGAGGAAAAGAAGGCGGAACTCGGCTTTCTGAAGCGCACCACGGCCGCAGCGGATCATTCCTATTGGATATACGTTCCAGAAAACTACGATCCGAACGTGGCCCATGCCGTATTGGTTTGGCTGCATCCGCCCGGAAAGAATAAAGAAAAGGACATCGAGAAGTTTTGCGAATCGTGGCAACTACGCTATACCTGCGAGGACTATCACCTCATCCTGGTCTGTCCCAAGGCGGAATCCGATCTTGGGGGGTGGACGCGGAGCGAGTCGGAGTTCGTCCAAGAAGCGGTTAAGGCCGTGACCGACACCTACACGGTGGATCGCCGCCGGATCATCGCGCACGGAATGGATCAAGGCGGCGAGATGGCGTTCTCACTCGGTTTCCGGTCGCGCGGACTGTTTCGCGGCGTCGCCACCACCGGCGCGGCGTTGTCTGGCAATGTCCGCGACAAAACGACTGGGCAACCGTTGAGTTTCTTCCTCATCGTCGGCGATAAGGATCCCTTGCTCGATGCCGTCAAGGAGTCGAATGGCAAATTGAAAGAGAGAAAATATCCAGTCATCTACCGTGAGATCAAGGATATGGGACGCCAGTACATCGATAGCCGAATCGGCATCGACACACTCGAAGAAGTGGCGCGCTGGATCGATTCGCTCGATCGGATGTGATCGAAACCTCTCGCTTCCGCCCCTCTCCTCGGCGTGGTCCATACCTACCGAGGAGAGGGACGGCGCTACCAATCCCTTCCTCTTTTCCGCTTATCATGCCAGGGGGCGAATCCAGACGCGATTGCCATGAAAGGTACTCTGCCCGGCGAAATCGCCCAGCGCGTCCGGCGTCGTCCAATTGACGTTCGTACCGCCTTCGAGCTTGGCCCAGCGTCCCTTGGGCGAGCAAACCACACCCGGCCTCACAGCATCGGTCACGACGGCCCGCAAATGGCACGAACCGCGACCGTTGTAGACGACGACCGATCGGCCGTTCTCGATGCCGCGCCGCTCCGCGTCGAGCGGATGAATCTCGATGAAAGCCGTGCCTTCGTTCTTGAGCAAGCCGGGTTGATTGGCAAAACTGCTACTGACAAAGTGATGCGAGGCCGGGGTCAAGAGTTGCAGCGACTCCTCCGACGGCAACTCCGATGCCCCGCCGTCGTCCTCGTCGGCGTGGAATCGTCCGGGGAGTGGATCGTGACCCTTCTCGGCCAACGCAGTCGAGTACAATTCAACGTTGCCGCTCGGCGTGGGGAATCGACCGCCGGCAAACGGCGTCTCTTCGAGGTGAATCGACTTCGACCCTTCGGATTTGAGCTGCGCGAGCGAGATTCCGTGGAGCGATGGACATTGCTTCGCTGTCTCCGTCCATATTTCTTCGATGACCTCGTCGGCGCTTTGATGCAGCCAGGGTTCCTCGAATCCCAGCGCGGCGGCGAGTAAGCCCATCACTTCCCAATCGCTCTTGCACTCGCCGAGCGGCGCGATGGCCGGACGATTGTACGTCAGTAGCGAGGTTCCATACGCTTTGTGCAAATCGGTCTGTTCCAGCTGCGAGGTGGCGGGCAACACGATGTCGGCATAATCGGCGGTGTCGGTAAGAAACAGTTCGTGAACGACGGTGAACAGATCTTCGCGTCGCATCCCTTCGACGATGCGCGCCGCGTTGGGACTAGAAGCAACCGGGTTCGCGCCGAAGACATAAAGAGAGCGAATGGGCGGATTTCGCACTTCGCCGAGCAATGCCGCTCCGAGGCGATTCATGTTGACGCTGCGGCCGGGGGGTGGACAGTCGCGCCAACGATTAAGCGCTTCGTCGTCCCACGTCACATAATCGCTGGTGCTATACGACAAACCTCCACCGTAAACGCCGTATTGTCCCGCGAGCGCCGGCAAGGCGCAGATAGCCCGCACGTTCTGTCCTCCGTTGCGATTGCGATTGATGCCGTCGGCAATCTTGATGAGACTCGGCCGACTCGTGCCGTACCGCCTGGCTAATTGGATAATATCACGCTCTGTTAATCCTGTAATCGCGGCGGCGCGGCGCGGGGGATACTCGGCGAGTCGCTCGCGCAACGACGGCCAACCGATCGTGTGCCGGTCCAGCCAGGCCTCGTCGTGCAGCCCCTCGGCGACGAGAACGTGGGCCATTCCCATTGCCAAAGCCCCATCGCTGCCGGGACGCGGGGCTAAGTGACAATTCGCTCCGTGCGCCGTTGAGGTGCGACGGGGATCGATTGCGACGACGTAGCATCCCTTGCGTTGTGCCTGGCGTAAGAACGGCATAAAGTGTGGAGCGGTGGCAATCGGATTGTGTCCCCAGATGAGGACGAGACGGCTGGCGAGAACTTCGTCGTACGGTGGACTCCAGCGCTTGCCGAGCGTCGCCTCGACGGCCATTTCCGCAGCCGCGCAACAAATGCTCCGTTCCAAGCGGCTGGCACCCAGTCGATTCCACAGGCGAGAACTGGAGACGATCATCTGCACCAAGCCGAGCGTACCACTGTAGCTGTAGGGCAAAATCGCTTCCGCCCCGAACTCGGCTATAATCTCTTGCCATCGCCCAGCAATCTCGGCGATGGCCTCGGTCCAAGAGAGGCGTTGCCATTTTCCGCTACCTTTGCTTCCCACGCGCCGCAACGGATACTGCAAGCGATCCGGGTGATAGACGTGATGCAGATAGGGCCGGACCTTGGCACACAGCCAACCGCGCGCTATGGGGTGGTCGGCATCGCCGCGGACGGCGACGGCCCGACCGTTTTCCACTTCCGTGACGATGCCGCAAGTATCGGGGCAATCGTGCGGGCACGCGCCTCGAATCAGGAGTCGCTCCATGATGGAAGGAGCCTCGTGGGGAAGGCGGGCGAGTTTCGTTTTGTTATCCAACTCCGCAGTCGTCGGCGCGTCAAGCCGGAAATGTAAGAGAGTGCCACTCGACCCCTTAAAACAAAAAGATCTTGACGGGCAGGGGCCCGATCGAGACAAACAAGTATCGCCAACAATCTTCGACGATGAGGAAAGGCTTCATGCCGGAAATCTACGTCAGCACCGATATCGAAAGCGATGGTCCGATCCCTGGTCCCCATTCGATGCTCAGTTTTGCCTCGGCGGCGTACCGTGCGGATAAAACCTTGGCCGGAACCTTCAGCGTAAACCTCCATACGCTTCCCGATGCCGAGGGGCATCCGCAAACGATGGCGTGGTGGCAGACTCAGCCGGAGGCATGGGCCGCAGCGCGGAGCGAACTGCGCGAACCGGCGGAAGCGATGCCTGCCTACGTCGCCTGGGTGAAGGCACTGCCGGGCATGCCGGTGTTCGTCGGCTATCCTGCCGGATTCGATTTTCTCTTCGTTTATTGGTATCTGATCCGCTTCGCCGGCGAAAGTCCGTTCTCGTTTTCGGCGCTCGATGTCAAAACCTATGCGATGGCCGTGTTGCGAAAGGAGTATCGCCAGTCGGTGAAACGCAACATGCCGAGTCGCTGGTTCGACGCGTTGCCCCACACGCACCGCGCGCTCGACGATGCCCTCGAGCAAGGCGCTCTCTTTTGCAACATGCTCGCCGAGAACTTGGAAGGCCGTTAAAATATAGGTCTATGCTACGCGAACTGTCGGTCCAAAATCTAGCGTTGATCGAAGACGTGCGCGTCGAATTGCAACCGGGATACTGCGCCTGGACCGGAGAAACCGGAGCGGGAAAGTCGCTCTTGCTCGGAGCGCTCGGTCTCCTTCTCGGCGAACGTGGTTCCACGGAGATGCTTCGCGCCGGCGCGGACGAATTGCGCGTTACCGGGCGATTCGAGTTGGAAGGCGAGCCGATACGGCGCGAGATCGAGACGATCCTCGGCGAGAGCTTGGAAGAGAAAGAGATCATCCTCTCGCGCAGGCTGCATCGCAACGGCCGCAGTCACGCCTACGCTAACGACCGCCCCGTGGTCCTGGCCACGCTGAAACAGATCGGGCAGTTGCTCGTCGATATTCACGGCCAGCGTGAGACCGAATCGCTGCTCCATCCGGCCTATCAATTGCAGTTGCTCGACGCTTTCGGCGATCTCGACGTGCCCCGCCGCAAGTATGCGACTCAGGCCGAGCGCGTCCGCGAGCTACGGCGACGACAGCATACCCTCTCTACCGAACGCCAACAACGCCAACGAGAATTGTCGTTGTTGCGCTTCGAGCGCGACGAACTGGACGAGGCGAATCTGGAACCGGGCGAGATCGCCGAGTTGACCCGCGAGCGCGAACGATTGGCGAACGCTCAGAATCTGCAAGCGTTCGCCACGCTCGCATGTGGCGTGTTATACGACGAAGACGCTTCGATTGTCGAACGTTTGGGAAAGCTCCAGCGCGAGGGCCAATCGTGGGCGGCGCTCGATTCGAGTTTGGAAGAAGTTGTTCGCCGACTCGAAGGCTTGACCGCCGAGGTGCAGGATGTTGCCGCCTCGCTGCGGAATCTCGGTCAACATTGGGAGGCGGACCCGGAACGCTTCGAGGAGGTCGAGCGCCGCATTCAGTTTCTTCGTCGTTTGGAAAGCAAGTATCGTCGCGGCATCGACGATCTGATCGTATACCGCATCGGAATGGACCAACAAGAGTCGGACCTGCAACGGCAAGAGGACGATCTGGAGCGCATCGCCCAAGAACTGGCGGGAGAATATCGAGAGCTTCGCCAGTCGGCGGCGGAGTTGAGCAAACAGCGTCGTCGCGTCGCCGACCGTTTGGCCAAGGAAACGCAGAAACAGTTGGCCGATCTCGGCATGGCCGACGCGCGCTTGCAAGCCGTGTTGGAGACGACGCCCCTTCCCGACGATCCGCTCGCGGAAGATGTGCCGGCCTGGGGAGCGGATCAACTCGAATTGACCTTGGCGGCCAACGTCGGCGAAGCGGCTTTGCCTTTGCGCAAGGTGGCTTCCGGCGGCGAACTCTCGCGCACCATGCTGGCCCTCAAGACGGTGTTGGCCGAACACGATCGGCGAACGATCTTGGTATTCGACGAGATCGACGCCAACGTCGGCGGTCGACTCGGCGACATTCTCGGAGAAAAACTAGCTGCGTTGGGGCAAAGCCATCAGATCGTATGCGTCACTCACTTACCGCAGGTGGCCTGCTACGCACGCCATCACTGGACCATCCGCAAAGCCCGCCGCGGCAAACGCACCCTGACGCAGATCCAATTGCTAGAAGATGGCGAACGCCTGGAGGAATTGGCCAGCATGTTGCGCGGCGAAGCGCGCACCGAAACCACGCGCCAAGAAGCCGCCACCATGCTCGAAGCCGCCCGTCGATTCTGGTGACGAGCAACCTCCGCGTTTCTATTTCGACGCTCGATACAATAAACAAACGAGCAGGCGCTGTGGGACGCGGCGGCGGAACGATTCTGGTTTGCGAAGGAGATGCCTTCATGAATCCGGCGGTGGTGGCGGATGTCGGCAACAGCCGAATCAAGTGGGGACTTTGTTCCGCCGAAGGAGTCTTCGACCTGCAATCCCTGCCGCCGGACGATTGCGCCGCTTGGGAACAACAGTTGCAGAGTTGGCGTCTCGAACCGGGAAGTCGATGGGTTGTCGCAGGCGTTCATCCGGCACGTCGCGAACGACTCGCTCGTTGGCTGACGGAATACAAGCAGCAAGCGGTGGTGTTAGACGATCCGAAATATCTCCCGTTATCCGTTTTGCTGCCGCGGCCGGAACACGCCGGCATCGATCGGCTTCTCGACGCGGTGGCGGCCAATGCTCGACGCTCGCCGGGCAAGGCTGCGGTCATCGTGGACGCGGGGTCGGCGGTCACGGTGGATCTCGTCAACCGCGAGGGAGCTTTTGTGGGTGGGGCGATCCTGCCGGGGCTGCGCCTCATGGCCAAGGCTCTGCACGACTACACGGCTCTGTTGCCTTTGGTCGATCCACCGTCTCACCGACCCGCCTTGCCGGGAGCCGCTACTCGTCCCGCCGTCGAGCTGGGGATATTCTGGGCCGTGGCCGGAGGCATCCAGGCATTGATTCGTGAATATCGGAACGGCTTCGGCCCCGATCTTGAAGCATTCCTCACCGGCGGCGATGGTCCGACCTTGCTTTCAGTCGTTCCCGAAGGGGTGTTGTGGCCTCAGATGACACTCGAAGGCATACGCCTGAGCGCGGAGGCATTGTCGTGACACCGGAGAAAGCACCGACCTACATCTCCCGCCTGACGCCTCCGGGGCAAGCCGCACTCGCCACCTTCGGAGTGTTCGGTTCGCGTGCTTGGGAGATCGCGCGGACACTGATCCGCCGATTCTCGGGCGAGGAACTGCCGGACGTGCCGAATGCCGGTCGCTTCTGGTTCGGGCGAATTGGCGGCGAGATTGCCGATGAAGTCGTCGTTGCTTTGAAGCGAACGGAACCGATCCCCTTAGTGGAGGTACACGCTCACGGGGGCCGCGAGGTCGCGCGCTTTCTCGTCGATCTTTTCAGCGCGCAGGGCGCGCGGGTTTGTAGCTGGAGAGATTACGTTTGGTTGACGGAACCCGATACCCTGAGCGCGGAAGCGGCTATCGCCCTCGCGCAGGCCACAACACTTCGCACCGCCAGCATCCTATTGGATCAACACCGTGGAGCGCTGGGAGATGCGCTTGCGGACGTTCTCGTTGCCCTCGAAAACGGCAAGTCGGCAACGGCGGAGGAGATGTTGGATCGACTGCTGCGCTATGCTTCGGTGGGGGAACATTTGACGAAGCCTTGGCGCGTCGTCGTGGCCGGAGCGCCGAATGTGGGCAAAAGCAGTCTGGTCAACGCCTTGGCCGGGTATCAACGCAGCATCGTGGCGGCAACGCCGGGCACGACGCGCGACGTGGTGACGACCTCTATCGCTTTAGACGGCTGGACGATCGCGTTGTCGGACACCGCCGGCCTACGCCCCGAGGCCGACGCACTGGAAGCGGAGGGGATTGAGCGGGCGCGGACGACGATGGCCGACGCCGATTTGTGCTTATGGATTCTCGATGCCTCCTCGCCTCCGGTCTGGCCGAGCGAACCGCATTCCTCCGTCTTGCTCGTCGTCAACAAGATCGATCTCGCTCCGATTTGGCACAACGAAGGGGAGGCAATAGCGATTTCGGCTCGGACTGGACAAGGATTGAACGAACTGTGCGAAGCGGTCGTCTCCCGACTCGTTCCCGATCCGCCTCCGCCCGGCGCGTCCGTGCCGTTCGCGCCGCATTTGTCGGCCTCGATCGCGTCGGCGAGACGGAGCTTGGCCGCCGGAGAAATCGAAGCCGGGAAGTCGCAACTAGCGGCATTGCTGAGAGGCGATCCCAGAAGCCCCTCTCCCCCTGTACTCCGGGGAAGAGGGGTTGCGGTCGGGGGGTGAGTTTTCCGAGAATTCTTGCCCCTACCCCTCTCCCCTCCGTACAGAGGAGAGGGGAGCGTTGCGGAGAGTCTCTTGGAAGACAGGTATCTATCGCCCTCGATATGTCGCTCCCTCGACGCCAAGGAGGGGAAGCGCGTCAACAAGAGAGTGAACTTGTCTTGATTCTTTGGGCGAAATAACTATCCTTGGGTAAATCCGGCGGTCCAGGAGCGTCGAAAGCAAAGGCTTGCTCGTCCCTTGACACCTTTTCAAGAAGACAGGTAAACTTTGAAAGGAGACGACGTTTCGTATTACGCGGCCGCACACCAACCACGGGGAGTGAGCGGAATGTGCCTCGGCGCACCGCTCCAACCCTGGGAGAGCCAGGCGTGAAGGCGATTATCAGCGATATTCACAGTAACCTTGAGGCGCTGCAAGCGGTTCTCAAGGATATTGAAAAGCATCCCGTCACCGAAGTCTACTGCCTCGGCGATGTCGTCGGTTACGGCCCAAATCCGCGCGAGTGCGTCGATTTGGTGATGCGGTGCAAAGTCGTTCTGTTGGGCAATCACGACCAAGGGGCCATGTTCGATCCGGACGGTTTTAATCCGCCTGCCGAGCGGGCGATCTTCTGGACGCGCGATCAGCTCGAAAGCTCCGATGAGGAGCGACAGTTCCGCGAGAAGCGCTGGGAGTTTCTGGCCGAACGTCCCCGCACCTACCGAGAGAACGGCTTCCTCTTCGTTCACGGTTCGGCGCGTAATCCGCTCAACGAATACGTCTTTCCCGAAGACATTTACAATCAACGGAAGATGGAGCGCATCTTCGCGCTGGTTGAGCGTTACTGTTTTCAGGGCCATACCCACGTTCCGGGCGTCTTCATCGAGCAAGCGCCCGACGACTTGTATCAGTTTTGTCGTCCCGAAGAGATCGATTATTCCCATCGACTCGACGGCCGTAAAACGCTGTGCAACGTCGGCTCGGTCGGCCAGCCGCGCGACGGCGACCGGCGCGCGTGTTATGTCCTACTCGACGACGACACCATTCGATTTCGCCGCGTCGAATACGATATTGAGACGACTATTAAAAAGATATACGCGGTCCCCGAACTAGAAAATTTCCTCGGCGACCGGCTTCGCGATGGACGTTGAACTAGTGGGCGGGAAGCACGAAAGAACTCCGGTCTGCGAGGCGATCCGAGAAGCTCCTCTCCCCTGGAACCAGCGGGAGAGGGGTTGGGGTGAAGGGGTGAGTTTTCCGAGATTTCTTGCCCCTGCTCCTCTCCCTGAGTACAGGGGAGAGGGGAGATTCTCAGACGGTCTCTTATTGCCTACCGCTTTCCGCCTGCTGCTTACTGAACTAGGATGCAACTATGCAACAAAAGAATTGGCTTCTGTTTTTCGTTCTTACCGCTCTGCTCGTGTTGGGCTGGAATACTCTGAGCCAATACCTTTTTCCGCCGCCGCCCAAGCCGAGTAAGACCGAAGCGGTCGAGAATCAAAACGGGGCTAAGGAGATAGCGAAAGACAAGGAAGGCGAAGCGAGGAAGAACGGCGACAAAGAGAAGCCCAAGGACATCGCCGGCGTCGACAAAAAGCCGGACGAGAAGAAAGATCCGATGCCGGAACGCGCCCGCGCCGCCGACCTTCGAGAAGTACCGCTCACGGAGGAAGACAAACTCGTTCGCCTCGGCTCGGAAGAGCGCGATTCGCGCTTTCATCTCTTCGTGCAACTCGATCCGCGCGGCGCGGGTGTGCGGGGCATCTGGCTCAACAAATATCAAGCCGCCGACGCACAGGGTCGGCCCGAATGGATCGACGAAGACAAACACAAGCCTAAACCCCTGGAGTTAATCCCGCCCCGGACGAATATGTACTCGCCCTCGTTTCAGTTGTTCGCTTACGACGTCAAGTCTCCCAACGACGATCAACCGCTGGATACGCTTGGCCGTCTCGAATGGACCGTGATCGACCGCAAAGAAGACGAGGTAGAGGGACGCCGCCGCAAGTCGGTCTCCTTTCAGGCTCAGACCCAAGGCGTGTTGGTTACCAAAACCTATTCGCTTACCGAGGGCGAATATCATTTGGGCTTGGCCGTGCGGATGCGCCGCAAGAACGACGCCGATAAGTCGATCTCCTTCCGCTATCAGATGACGGGCGGGCACGGGCTGCCGGTCGAAGGCAAATGGTACACGAGCATCTTCCGCAATACCTTGATCGCTCGGCTGGATAAAAGTAGCGGAGCCGTCAGCCGCGATTTGCAAGAGTTGAGACAGATCGCCTCGTGGGGAGGAGGCAATGAGATCCTCAGCGACGATAAGAATAAGCTCCTTTACGCTGCGGTTTCCAATCAATACTTCACCTCGGCCATCGTCGTGGATTCCAAGAATGCCGACCTCGGAATCTTGCACAAGGCTAGGCCGACCCTGGAAACGAAATTGACCAAAGGAGAAATCGTTCGCCGCGATGACGAAGGCTCAAGTTTCGTTCTGAAGCCGGAGCGAGAAGCGGAGCAAACCTTCTACATGCAGGGCAACGAGTTGGCGAATTTCAAAAAGGGCAAACGAGTCGCCGTCATTCATCACACCGCCTCGTGCCTCGCCAAGAACGGCGACTATCCGGAGATCGCCGATCGCGTCTATCTCAACGACGACGAGCCTCCCGCCTTGTGGGTGGACGATGTGGCCGTGCGGGTCTCTACCCAACCCGTCGTTCTCAGCGGCGAGGCCGAGGTCGTACATCGCTATCTCCTCTATCACGGACCCGCGAAGGTAAGCCAGCTCTTTCCACCGCCGGGGCTGTCGAGCAAACCGCTCGAAGCCGGCGGCGTGCCGTCGGAACTGCGCGAGCGCTATCACGACGAATTGCACCTGAACACCCTGATCGACTATCATTCGCCGCACTTCATGGGGCGCGCCTTTAACTTCATCGGCATGACGAAATTAGTCATCTGGTGTACCAACGTCATGCACGCGGTGTTGGGATACCTCTACGCACTGATCGGCAGTTACGGTCTGTGCATTATATTGCTGACCGTGATGGTGCGCGGCATGATGTTTCCGCTGAGCCGTAAACAAGCGTTGATGAGCCTGCGCATGCAGCAGTTGCAGCCGGAGATGAAAAAAATTCAGGAGAAATATAAAGACGACTCGCAAGCGCGGGGTCTAGCGCAGATGGAACTGTATCGAAAGCACGGCATCAATCCGTTGGGTAGTTGTTGGGTCATTTTGTTGCAGATGCCCATTTTCATGGGCTTGTACTTCGCCTTGCAAGAGAGTACGCACTTTCGGCTGGCCGAGTTTTGGCCGACCTGGATACCCAATCTCGCCGCGCCGGATATGCTCCTGCGCTGGGGCGAGAGCATTCCCTTCATCAGCCGCGTCGAAGACTATGGCTCCATCTTTTACCTGGGGCCGTACTTCAATTTATTGCCGGTCATCGCCGTCATCGTCATGATCGCGCAGCAGTCGATGTTGACGCCTCCAGCCGTCGACGAACAACAGGCGATGCAACAGAAAATGATGAAGTACATGATGATCTTTTTCGGTCTCATGTTCTACAAAGTGGCGGCGGGCTTATGTCTGTATTTTATCGCCAGCAGCGTCTGGGGATTCTGCGAGCGAAAACTGTTGCCCAAAAAGAAAACCGGCGAACCGTCGGAGACGGCGGCGACGCCTCCAACCGGCGGATATTTCCAGAGGTTAATCCATCAAGCGCGGGGCGAACAGGTGGCAACCGCGCCGGCGATGGGGGCCGCCCCCATCGGCGGCGGCATCGCCACCTCGCCGAGCCGATCCAACGGCAAACGCGGTCGAAACAAACGTCGGTCGAGTTCGTCGGCCAACGAATCGCGGATCGAGACGGAGAGCGGTTTCGTCTTGACGCGGTGGTTCAGGCGACTGCGCCAGTGGTGGATCGCCGTCCTCAAGGAAGCCCAGAAAAAGAATCGCGGCTAACGGTACATCGGTACTCCTCTTTCCCTTTTATCCTGGAGAGGGGAGTACCCAAGGGTAGCCCCGGACTGCCAAACGTAGGATTTACTCCATGCGTATGCTCCTTGTATTGGCTCTGCCCTTTTTCCTTGTCGCCGTCGTACCCGGACGCGCCGAGGACGCGGAGACGGCGAAATACGACGTGGAGATCGTGAAAAAGTTTCTTTCCTCCCGTCTCAGCGGCGACCAAAATGTTTTCTACGTCACTGTGGAGTTCAAGCTGCTGCGCCACGCCGACCAAAAGGAGACTTCTGAGGTCGATAAAAGCAACATCGTCGTCTACGAATACAACGAGAAAGTTAAGGAAGTAGAGATCTTCTCGCCGCGCGCGGCATTGACCACGGTGTTGGCCATGGACGTGAGCGGCAGCATGGAGAACCCCAGCGGCGGCAGCGGACTGCGCAAAATCGACGAAGCCAAAAAGGCCGCCGGTATTTTCCTCGACAACCTATCTTCTAACTCCGAAACGGGGTTGATCCTCTTCGATCATCAAATGCAGGTTAAGGAACGGCCCTTGCGCGATGCCTCGCTGTATGCGGCGCATCGTCGAAAGATCCGCGCGCTCATCGCCGCCGCCGAGCCGAAGGGGGGTACGGCCTATCTCGACGCCGCATCCCTTGGCGTCGAGTTTCTGAAGGATATTCCCGGCCGGCGCGCCGTCGTGTTGATGACCGATGGCGTGGACATGAACAGCCGATCTACTCTCGGAGAAGTCATCAAGCTGGCCTCGGTCAACCGAGTGCCCATCTATACGCTCGGTATCGGCGAATTGGGGAAGTACAAGAACGTCACCACCGTCCTCGTTCTCGATCGTTCGGGCAGCATGAAGGAAAAGGCCGACGCCAACGATAAGCGGTCCAAAATTGAGGCGCTTCGCACCGCCGCCTCGCGCTTCGTGGATTTGATGCGCCGCGACGCGCAGACTACCGTGCAATCGTTCAGCAGCGAAGTGGACGTGCCGAGCAATTTTACCGACAACAAACAACTGCTGATTGACAGCATCAAGAATCTCCAACCCTCGGGCGGAACATCGCTGTACGACGCGACTTACGACGGACTGGAGACTTTGGCTGCCGCCCGTCGAACCGGCCGCAACGCCGTCGTCGTGTTGACCGATGGCCGTGACGAAGCGCCCGGCAGCCGGGTCTCGGATCGTTTGGTCATCGAGCGCGCCAAGCAACTCGGTTTTCCACTGTACATGCTCGGATTGGGACAAAAAGAGGAGATCAACGAAGCAGTCATGCGGCGCATGGCGGAACAGACCGGAGGCAAGTATTTCCATGCCGGGAGCGAGCAAAAGCTGTTCGAGATCTTTGAAAAGCTGTCGATTGATCTGCACGACGACGGCATCAACGAACAAGAACTGCGCGAACTGGCCAAGAGTACGGGCGGCGAATTCTTCTGGGCGCGCGACGCCTCCGAATTGTCGCGCTTCTTCACGAGCATTGCCTCCGAATTGCAGTCTACCTACACCGTGTCGTTTCCGAGTCTGAATCAGAAGAACGACGGTCGAGACAATCCCATCGACATCGAAATCTGGGAAAACGGTCGTTGTGTGAGCAAGGGAGGCTCCGTCAACCTCGCGCGTCACGGCGTCCTCGTCGCGGAGATGGACTATCAACTGTACCTGGTTCTGCTAGGATGTCTGGGGATATTTCTCGTGGCTCCCTTGGGCCTGCGCCAGTTGCATCGCTTCTACGGCGGTGCGTGATTGACCTCTAATCCTTTGGTCTTATGCAAACGCGCGAAACGATTGTCGCTCTGTCCACGGCTTCCGGTCCCGGAGCGCGAGCCATCGTCCGACTGAGCGGCCCGCAATCCGTGGCTCAACTCGCCCCTCTGTTCGAGTCTTCAGAGCCGCTCGTCTCCGGCCGGCGCGCCCTCGTGTCGGGTCATCTGCGCCTGCCGAATTTGGCTCCGATCCCGGCGGATGTGTATCTCTGGGCCGCTCCGCATAGCTATACCGGACAAGAACTGATCGAAATTCACACCCTCGGTTCTCCGCCTTTGTCGGAAGCGCTGATCGCGCGCCTCCTCCAATCCGGCTGCCGGGCAGCACGGGCGGGCGAGTTCACCCTGCGGGCGTTCCTCGCGGGAAAATTCGATCTGACTAGGGCCGAAGCCGTCCACGCGGTCATCGAAGCAGACTCGCCCGACGATCTAAAACGAGCGCTCAAGCAACTTGCCGGCGGCATGGCGCGACCGTTGCAAGAACTGCGCGACGATCTACTGAATCTTCTCGCCGATGTGGAGGCCGCTCTCGATTTTGCCGACGAGGACATTCGATTCGTCCGCCAAGAGGAAATGCTTCAACGGCTCGGAAAAGCACTCGCCTACATCATTCTGCTGGGGAAACAACTCGATCGCCGCGGACAATCCGAAAGGCATTTCCGCGTCGTGTTGACCGGCCGCTCCAACGCCGGCAAAAGCAGCCTATTCAATGCTCTCACCGCTGGCGACGCCCTGGTGAGCGAGGAACCGGGCACTACGCGCGATTATCTCGTGCGGCATCTCGACATCTACGGTACGTCCATCGAATTGATCGACACGCCGGGCTGGCAAGCGGCTTCAGAAACCATCGAGACACAGGCGCAAGAGCTGGCGCGCGAGCAGATCGAACGGGCCGACATGATTTTGTTGTGTGTGGAGGCCGGAAGCGCGATCGCCCCGGAAGAAGCGGCAATGCTCGAACCGTCCGAGCGGTCGGTCGTCCCGATTGCCACCAAATGCGATCTCTTTTCGGCCGACCCATCCATGCTGGCCACGAGCGCGCGAACGGGAAGCGGACTCGGCGCGCTGCGTGCCCTCTTGGAGGAGTGCGGTCGCTCGCGCAAACACCCGGCTCTGGTACCTAGCCTCAGTCGGTGCCGCCATCACGTTGATGTGTGTTTGGAGCAACTACGACGCGCGCACGGCATCGTTCTCTTCGAGGGTCCGCCGGAGTTGCTCGCCTTGGAATTGCGGGACGCGCTCGGACAACTCGGCGAGATGGTCGGCACGGTCTACACCGAGGATCTACTCGACCGCGTCTTCAGCCGTTTCTGCATCGGCAAATAAGCGTAAATACGATCCGAGCGAGGGAGATCGCGACGGGGCAAACCACGCCTATTTATCCTTATCGGACGGGGCGGGCGGCAGCGGCACTTGCCCGGAGCCGGAAAGATAGGCAATGAGATCGCGCAGCTCCGAAGCGCTTAGCGGCGTCAGCAAGCCGTCGGGCATCATCGACTGTTGCGACTTTTGCCGATCTTCGATATCCGTCTTGTCGAGGCGCACAATCTCGTTTTGCGTTTGCAGAGCCAACGTCTTGTCGCTCTCCTCCTTCACCAGTCCGCTCACGACGCGCCCGCTCTTCGTGGTCACGACGGTCATCTGATAATCGCGGGCCACGACCGCGCTGGGATCGAGAAGTTTCGTCAGCAGATATTCGGGATTGGCGCGCTGCGAACCCGTCAGATCGGGACCGATCTTGCCGCCCTCGCCAAACAAGGTATGGCAACTGGCACAGGTGCGCGAGAAGAGCAGTCGTCCGTGCTTGCGATCCGCCTTCTTAATTGCGTCCGGCAGTACCGCTTTTCGATAGTTCGCCAACGCTTTCGTCTTCTCCGCCGACGGCGGGCGGATCGAACCCCAGACGTTGGTTAGCCGTTCGCTCAATTTCTTATCGTTGAAGGCGAGCAGCTGGCGCACGGCGAACGCGGACAGATCGCGGCGCGGTACGCGGCCCCTCTCCATGGCTTCGAGCAGAGCGAGAGCGTAATTCGGACGCGAGGCCAAGGTGGCAAGGGCGTCGATTTTCTCGGCATCCGTGTATTTGCCATACTGTTCGAGAATCAAGGCAGGAGTCTGCGGATCGCTGTACACTGCTAGTCCGCGCAGCGCCGAGCTGCGCACGGCGCGATCGTCGAGGAGCTTTCGCAAGAGCGGCAAAAGATCGTCGGGACGCTTTTCGACGAGAGTTTGCAAGGCGTTGCGGCGCGCCGACGGATCGGCACGAACATCTTCAGCCGTCCGACGAAGCGCGGCCAATGCCTGCGGATCGCCAAAAAGTACCGACAGTTGCAGCACCTTCTCCTGTATCTCGGCATTCTGACTCGCGGCGAGTTTGCGATACACTTCGGACCATCCCTCCGGCGCGCGAAGGCCGCGCCGTCCCTGCAACGCCTCGTACATGCCGCACAACACATCGAGTTGCACGGCGGCTTCGTTGGATTCGACGAGGATGCGGACGAGAGGCTGGATCGTCGGTGCCTGAGTCCTTGGCAGCGCTCGATCCTTCTTAGATTCGACTCGATCGTTGCTTGCTAGGATCGAGGCGAGAGGCAAGAAAACCAATACATACATCTTCATACTTTCAATACTCCAAAGCTACACGTCGCCATACTTCTTCTTATTCCGCCGCCGACGCGATGCGGCGAGCGATGTACTGGCGCACCATCGGAATCTTGCACGTTGCCAATAACTTCGTGGCCCGCTCGGAATCATTCGGCACGAGCGGTTCGATGCCGTACCACAACATCCACGGCAGATTCTCGTCCGTCGCATCTTCGGCGTGTCCGGCCAATCCCTCGGCGATGGCCCAGCGTTGCTCGTGCGGCAAGCGCTGCAACGCCGACGCCAACGCCAATCGAACCGACATGGACTTGTCGTTTCTCGCGCTTTCGGCGAGTCGTTTCGCGGTTGCGTCCGAGATCCGCTTCTCCTCCACGATCAGACGAATCGTCCAAGCGCGAATTGCCTCGTGGGGACAATTTAGCATCTCTAACAGCGTCTTTTCATCGAGACCCCCGACGACGTGCAGCGCCCACAAGGCACGCAGCTTTCGCGGCACGTCTTTCTCGTCGGCGAACGTCTTTCGCAGATCCGTGCGGACGGCGGGATCGAGTTTGCCGGCGGACGCGCGTTCTTGCAACAGACGTCGGGCTTGACGCACCCACCAATCGTTCTTGTGGCCTTGCAGACGGACGAGTTCCTTATCGCTCTGTGCGGACAGATTCGGCGCGACGAGGGCGGGTTTGCCGTAGGTCACTTTGAAGATACGCCCGCACGGTTCGACGCGGTCGTAGTCGTGACATTCGCCGGTGTCGTGCCAATCGCTGACAAAGACGCCCCCATCCGGTCCATACATCAGCGAGAGTCCGCGAAACCAAGTATCGTGAGCGAGCAGAAAATCTTTACCGTGATGGGCGACGTATCCAGAGCCGTGCCGCTCCAATACGTCTCGGTTCACTCGGTTGCCGTGCAGGTTACACATGAAAATATGATTGCGGAATGAATCCGGCCAATTGTCGCCCAGGTAGACCATCGCGCCGACGTGGGCGTGTCCTCCTCCCGGCCCATCGTGTTTGCCTTGTCCGCCGCGCGAGCTGGTCCAATCGCCGCCGCCCCAATGGATGTGATCGGCACAGCTGGGCATCAGACCGTAGCAGTTGGGATTGAGATCTTGACCGAACATGCGAATGTAATGCGCGCCCGGTATAACGTGAAAGAGATGCTTAATGACGCAATTAGTGATGAACATTTCTCCGTAGTCGTCGAAATCCAACCCCCAAGGATTCGTCGTCCCCGAAGCGACGACCTCGAACGCTCCCTTGACGGGGTGATAGCGCCACACGCCGCAGTCCAGTTCGGTTCGCTTCTCCTTGGGCGCAGCCGGCTTGCCAACCAGAGAATGAGACAGGATGCCGTTGCAGCCGTACAGCCAGCCGTCCGGTCCCCACGTCAGGGCGTTGAAGACGTTGTGCTTGGCCTGCAAGCTCCAGCCGTCGAGTAGAACTTTGGGCGCTCCCGATGGTTTGTCTTCACCCGGCATCATCGGTACGAAAAGCAGATTCGGCGTCGCGCACAGCCACACGCCGCCGAAGCCGACGGCGATGCCCGACAGATTCGTACCCTGGTCCCAAAACACCTTGCAAGAGTCGAAATGTCCGCTTCCCTTCTTGTCCTCGAAAATGAGGATGCGATCGCGCCCGCGTTTCCCTGCGGGCAACCAATTGGGGTACGAATGCGATTCGACGACCCACAGTCTGCCGCGTTCGTCGGTGGTCATGGCAATGGGTTTGACGAGATCGGGTTCGCCGACAAACAACGACGCGCGAAAGCCTTCCGGCAACTCGATGCGCCGAGCGGACGCTTGCGGATCGAAAGGCGGTGCTTCGGCGAGGACGCGAGAAACCTCAATCGTTAGCGCGAGAAGTACGAGAGATAGACGCCACATAAGGGATCGACTCCGATCGAGGAATGCGTGGATCCAAAGACCATCGACACAAGCAAGCGTTCTCGGGTATTGGGCAACTCAGTAGGACGCATAACCCATGAATCAACGATTGAACATAAACTCTTTCGACGCCAAGAGGGACCAGAATAAATCTTCGAGCGCTTCGCGCCGACTCGATTCCGGATCGAGGGCGGCATCGGCGAGTAATGTCCGAAACTTCTGCTTTTCGGCCGGGGTCGGCTCGCGGCATAGGGTCAACACGAACAAACGGTCGATTGCCTCTTCGTCCGATACCTTGTCGTGAAGCCATTTCTCCAGACGCGAGTTTTTGGCGCGTAGCTTGTCGTTGAGCGTCTTGCCGTTGTTGACGTGCAGCGCTTGGCCGACACTGGAATCCTGTTGGCGTTCGCAGGAACAGGTTTGCGCGCGTTCGGGCCGACCGAAAGCGTCGAGGAAGCGAGAGGCCACCAGCGAATCCGGCAATTGCAGGGCGCGCGTACCCAAAGGGTAGCCGTTGTAATTGTTCACCGAATCGCCTCCGGCGGAGTTCAGCTGCGTGAACGGTGTCGGCACGTCTGTCGTCTGAGAATAGGCGTCGAGGAGAACCTCGGCCGGAAGTCGACGAACGAGGTAATGCGAGAAAAAGCGGTCGTCGCCTCGATTGGCGGGGAGAGGCCGCGACGAACGTTGGTAACTCGTCGAGTTCAAGATGGTGCGAATCAGATATTTCACATCGTATTTGTGGTCGATAAAATCCTCGGCCAAGGCGTCGAGCAATTCGGAGTTCGTCGGCGGATTCGTCTGGCGCAGATCGTCCTCGGCTTCGACGAGACCGCGTCCCATGAAATTGCGCCACACGCGATTGACGAGTGCCTTGGCGAAATAGGGATTGTCCTTCGCCGTCAGCCACTCGACGAAATAGGCGCGGCGATCGCGGGTATCGTCGAGCGACAACGGCTTGCCGTCGAGAGGTGACGGCGGCATCGGCACACCGCGGCGCAGGTGCGGCACTTCGCCCGACGGCAAGTTCTGGACGATGACCTCGCCGTTGCGGTCGCCATTTTTCAGGGCGACGCGCGAGAACAAATTGGCCATGCTCCAGTATTGGTCTTGCGTCCACTTTTCCAGCGGATGATTGTGACAGCGACAACAGGTGATCGACATACCCATGAAAGTCACAGAAGTCGATTCGGTTAGATCGCTGATATCCTTGTGCAGCACGAAATAATTGGCCGCGCCGTTGTCGAGACTGCCGCCCTTGGCCGTGAGGATGTCGCGGGCAAAGCGATCCCACGGTTTATTATCGGCAACGCTCTGCCGCACGAATTGGTAGAACGACCACACCGCGGACTGAGGCAGTCGGCGCGTCGTGATGAGGAGCAAGTCCGACCATTTGTAGGTCCAGTAATCGGCGAACTCCGGCCGGTCCAGCAAGGCCTCGATCGCTTTGGCCCTCTTGTCCGGCGACTTGTCGGTGAGGAACTTCGCCAACTCCTCCGGCTTCGGCAAGATGCCGGCGGCATCGAGATAGGTGCGGCGCAGGAACTCGGCATCGGTACACAACGGCGATGGCGGAATGCGTAGGCTCTCCAGTTTTTTGAGGACCAGTCCATCGATGCGATCCGACGCG
>JAKBCS010000224.1 GCA_021807595.1 Planctomycetota bacterium
CCGCTAGGCGTTCTTCGATGTCCAGATCCAGCCCGTAAGAGTCTGGCGACGATTTCCGCGCAACGCGTTCCGGCATGGTTCCCTCCGCTCGACGTCAAGGTGCTGGCCCTCACCGTCCACGAGGATATGGGCTGCCTCCGGCAGATGCTGGAGGCCGGCGCGGCGGGTTACATCCTCAAGCGCGCGGCGGCCCAGGAGTTGAACCGCGCCATCCGCATCGTGACCGGCGGCGGCGTCTATCTGGCCCGACGTTGGCGGGCAAAGTCGGCGGCGGCTTCGTCGGCAAACCGCCGAAGAAGGGCGTGGGCGAGGGAGGAGAGCTTAGCGACCGAGAGGCCAAGATGGTGTGCTTCATCGCCGTCGGCTACAGCAACAAGGAGATCGCAGCTCAGCTCGAACTCAGCGTCAAGACGGTGGAGACGTACAAAGCGCGATCGATGGAAAAGCTCGACCTGCACAGCCGGGCCGACCTCGTGCGCTACGCGCTTCAGCGCGGCTGGCTACAAGATACTTGAAGAGTGGAGAGGGAATCTCCTGACACGTCGGGTCTCCTCCGGACGGCGATTCCACTCATATTCCGGACACCACCTCGCCGTTCTGCTCATACCTTTAATCCTTACCCCTTCATTCAGGGCGTCTTGGTCGGGGTTTAGCCTTCGTTATCCACGACAGGAGGATATTATGGCGAGCGAGATGCATTCCGTCAGTCCGGAGACGGCGGCGGCGACGTACCGTCTGTACCGCGAATTTTTCGACCTTGCCGAGAAAAAACGGCGCTGGCGGCTGCGCGACGACATCCCTTGGAAGCAGTGCAATCCTTCTCTCGATCCGGCCATTGCCGACGTCGTGGAGTCCTTTTGCGCAGTGGAGTTATTCCTGCCCGACTACTTGGGCAAATTCTTGCCGAAGATCCGTGCCAACCGCGGCAGCGCCTGGTTCACGGCCAACTGGGGCTACGAGGAATCGAAGCACTCGCTGGCCTTGGGCGATTGGCTGATCCACTCTCGTCATCGCAGTGAGGAGCAGATGGCCGACCTGGAAAGCAAACTCTATGAACACGAGTGGAACCTGCCGATGGACAGCGCCCTAGGCATGGTGTGCTACGCCATGACTCAGGAACTGTCTACTTGGCTGCACTACCGCAATCTTCGACTGCTGGTCGGGCCAGGGGGGGATCCCGCCTTGTATCGCTTGCTGACGTATATCAGCGTCGATGAGCGCGCGCACTACGATTTTTTCCGCCGCATCGTGAAGTTACACCTTGCGGAAGAGCGGCCGGAAACGCTAGAGCAGCTGCGGCGCGTGCTGAACGAGTTCGCCATGCCATCGGTCTACTTGCTGGCAGACGGCCGAAGACGCATTGAAGCTGTCAAGTCGCTCCATCTCTTCGATGCCGAGTTGTACTACCAAGACGTCTACCTGCCAATCTTGGCCGATCTGGGAGTGGAGCGCTCGGAATTGCGCCGCCGTGCCTCGTCCCGCGAGATCGTGGTACTCAGCGGTGCCGACGTTGCCGTCTGACACCGCTTGCGAAACGAGCCGCGACCGTTCGGAAAGTGGTCTTACCAACTGCTCCTAACGGTCGCCACTCGGATTTGTCGGGTGCGCTCTAATATCCCTCGCCTTGGACGGTGCCGGCCATTGGGCCGATGCCGCCGCCGTAGCGGAAGTGCCACCCCTCGGCGGCTCGCATCGCATGAAGCTGCTCCGTCGTCATGCCGTAGCGCGCGAACCAGGGTTTGGCTTTCGCCTTAACGATTTCATCGATCTGGCGAACGCGATCGGTGCATTCGCCGCGCGCGAAACGACTGCGCGCCGCTGGGCCGTCTTGCAAGAAATACTCTTTCCAGAAGGCTCGGCCACCCAGCACTCCGCTGGCACCGCAGGCGACGGCCATCTCGACTTGCTTCTTGTAATCCGGGAAATCGACGCCCGCACTGAGCAACACCCAAGGACGCTCCGAAGCCGCATCGAGCGCGCGAAGATTTCCCATCAGCTGACCGTCGCTTTCCTTGTCCAGCCAACCGGGGAACTCGGCCTTGTAGATGTCGCAATAGCGGCTCAGGTAGCGGGCGCTTTCGATGACCGTCTCGGCCTTGCGATCGAGAAAACTCTTACTGTCCTTCTTCTCGCCGCCGAACGGAAACGCGATCGTCTCCAACAGCATCAAAATGTCGTGCCGTTGACACTCTTCGTATACCTGCTCGATGAGGGCGAACTGATGTTCGGCGCTCTCCGGCTCGGTCGGCTCGAACTGTGCCAATAGCTTCACGGCATCGGCACCCATGCGTTTAATCTTATCCACGCCCCAGCCCGGTTCGATTTCGCCGAGCGGCGCGCCGACCGAGCTTTCGCGGGCGGCGGACTTTTCGACGCGGACCAACATGCCGACGTTGGCGGGGAGATGAAAACTGGCAATGGTGTTCCATGCGCCGTAATAGCCATCGACGAGGACGGCGCTGGCGTGTTCGCTGAGCGCGTCGGCGAGATCGACTTTGGCCTCAACCAATTCGGAATAAGTCGGCTCGCGGTTTTCTCCCTTCTTTTTGAGACTGTCCTTAATCATGCGGATCATGGAGTTATTCTGATCCGTGGCCACCATCGTGAGGGTGCCGTTGGCGTTGCAGATGCGCTGTAAGCCGCGCAGCTTGCCGGGCGTCAGATCGAGGGCTAACAGGCGAGAAACGCTACGAGCGTGAGACATGGAACAGGCCTCGTGTCAAGAACATTTTTGACGTTACAACAGCAGCTATTCTAGGCATCCCGGCACGGAGAACAAGCGGTCGATTTCATACAATGTCCACGTCCAAATGTTTCCACCCACCGGGAGCCTCTCCATGAAAAAGCTGTATTGCGCATCGCTGTTGTTGCTTATTTCCCTCGCGCCTCTGGCGAATCTCCTCGCCGACGACGAAAAGGAGGCGGGATTTGTGCAATTGTTCAACGGCAAAGATTTCAGCGGCTGGCGTTTCAGCGGCGCTAAGGAGGACGGAGCCAAGGAAGCCCCGAACTGGAAAGTAAAGGGCGGTGTCATCGCCCTCAGCGGTGGCGGCTCGCCCCATTTGGCGACCGAAAAGGAATATGTGGACTTTGAATTGCGTCTGGAGTGGCGAGCGCTGAAAGAAAAGTACAACAGCGGTCTCTTCCTCCGCAGCGGCAAAAAAGTCGGTGCCAATCAGATCAATCTCGCCAAAGGCAGCGAGGGTGCCTTCATTGGCGGCAAGGTGAGCGGGGCGAAAGCGGTACCAACCCTGCAGAAACCTCACGGCGAATGGAACGAGTGGCGCGTCGTGGTGAAGGGCGACAACGTGTCGTTCTGGTGCAACGGACAACGGGCTTGGGAGGGGACGGGGATCAAGCCGGCGAAAGGCTACATCGGCTTGCAAGCCGAGGGAGCGCCGATGGAGTTTCGCCGCCTTCGCATTCGAGAGATCAAAGAGTAGCGCGAACCCGTTCGGAGTCGGCGAGTTTGCGATGGTGTCGTCGCCGAGTCAGCCGACCTCGATGGCTTCTTAAAAGAATATCCGCAAAGTCCTCCGTGCCCCTGTACCCAAGGGAGAGAGGTAGGGGGTGAGGCGCGAGAATACGCGGAACAATCATCCCCTCTCCCCCTGAAGGACATGGCGAGGAAGGACATGGCGAGGGGCGTTTCGGATCGCCTCTAAGCCTTCGGTAGAAGTTGCAGCGCCTCGCGGAACTCGGCAGCGTTTTGGAAGCGTAGACTCGGATCGCGCTCGATGGACTTGAGTAGAAACCTCGACGTTTTCTCGTCCAACTTCGGCATCAGCTCGCGCGGATCTTTGCCGGGGCTGTTCATGTGGCTGAGTAGGGTTTGCAGTGATTGAGCCTTCTCCCAAGGCAGTGCGGTCGTGTAGACTTCATAAGCTGTGACCCCCAAAGCAAACAGATCGACGCGATGGTCCGTCGTCGTGCGGCGAATCACTTCCGGGGCGAGATAGTTCGGCGTGCCAGTACGGTTGCCGGGCTTGCAAAACTCCGGGCGATTCGGAATGGTTAAGCCGAAGTCGATGAGCTTAACCACGCCGTCTCGCGTCACCATGACGTTGCGCGGGCAGATATCGCGGTGTAGGAAGCCTTGACCGTGCAAATACTCCAAAGCATCGGCGATTTGTGCCAGGATGCTTACGCGATTGCCCGCCAATTGTGGACTCTTCGTCTCGATTAAAAAATTCAGCCCCATGCCATCGACCAATTCCATCACGAGAAACGGCTCGCCCTCGGTGGTCATGCCGTACTCGAACGTCTGCACGATGTTCTTATGCCGCAGCGACGTGCAAATCGCCCCTTCTCTGGGCTTATTCAAACCGACGAAACGCAACTCGAACTTGGCCGTCTTTTCCTTGTCGAGCAGCTTGAGACACACCGTTCGTCCGAGGCTCATATCGCGCGCGCGCCACACCTTGGACATGCTGCCTTGTCCTGTGCGATTGAGCAACTCAAACCGCCGGCGCACATCGACCACCGGCAGATTGCTCTTGGGCTTCGATTGAAACCAACTAAACAGACCCACGGACTGTACCTCTTGTCGTTTGGCCGCGTTCCGAAAGGGAGCGCGGGAACAATCCCGTACTCCGCTTCGGAACGCGGCCGAACGGAAACTTAATGTTCGCAGTAGTCGATGATCTTTGCAACTTCGGTGCGAAGATCTTTGCGCGGCACGATGCGGTCGATAAAGCCGTGTTCGAGCAAGAACTCGCTGGTCTGAAAACCTTCGGGTAGCTCGAGGCGAACGGTATTCCAGATGGTGCGTTTACCGGCAAAACCAATCAGCGCGCCCGGTTCGGCCAAGGTGATGTCTCCCTGCAAGGCGAAGCTGGCCGCCACGCCGCCCATCGTAGGATTCGTCAACACGCAAATATACAATCCTCCGGCGCGGTCGTAGCGACCGAGCGCGGCGGAGATCTTGGCCATCTGCATCAAGGAAAGAATGCCCTCTTGCATCCGCGCACCTCCACCGGAGCCGCTGACGAACAACAACGGCAACTGCAAGCGCGTCGCTTCCTCGGCGGCACGGGTCAGCTTCTCGCCGACGACCGACCCCATACTGCCGGCCATGAAGGCGAAATCGGTGACGCCGAAGACGACGGGACGACCGCGAATGAAGCCTCGCCCCACCACGGCGGCATCGAGCATCCCCGTCTTCGCTTGCTCGGCCTGAAGGCGTTCGGCATAGGGCAAGCGATCCTTGAACTCCAGCGGATCGCACGGGCGCAGATCGGTAAACCACTCCTCGAAGCTGTCGGCGTCGAGCAGCTGCGCGATGCGGTCGCGCGCCGGCAGATAGAAATGATAGGTACATTCGGGACAGACGTTGAGCCGGGCCTCGGCCTCCTTACGGAAGATGGTGGCCTTGCACTGCGGACAGCGAATCCACAGTCCCTCCGGAACGCCACGCTTGGGCCGATCCGATATCCCCATCTCCGCTTTACTCTCGTTCGGCGTCATTCCGTTCCCGCACTCTCTCAAATTCGCACATCAACAACTTCTCTCGCATTCTATCACATCGGCGCGCCGTGGGAACGTCAAGCTTACTTCGCCACCACTGTCTTCGAGCGGCCCTCCATCGGTGCGCCAACGGAGTAAGAAAAAAGAACAACCTCTCCGCGGCCTCGCCATCGACCCCTATGTTACCCCAACACTCAATTCGACGTGCAGCATAAAGCTATTGCCGATTGAGATCCTCAAGGACGGCACCAATGTTCGCCGTCACATTCCCACCAGGCGAATCTCGAGCGCCAAGCGCCCGTCTGGATTTTCATCTTTATCACTCCTTTTTAACCTTAAAGTCACCGTTTGGGGGCAATTCTTGTAGCATCTTCGGGTCTGCTTCGCGCATCGCGGACGTTGGCCGATGCGTTCCGGTTTCGTTCCATCCGAATTGCTTCTCAAAAAAGAGCGGGTTATGATCCCACGGCTTCGAGAAAACTGGCGATCGTCCGGGTGCTTGCCTACGGTTACGACGCCGCATCGCAGTTGACATCGGTGAACGGTAGCAGTTATAGTTTCGATGCCAACGGCAACCGCACCATGACCGGCTACAGCACGGGGGCGGGCAATCAGTTGCTTTCGGACGGCACCTGGAATTACAGTTACGACGCCGTCGGCAACACGATCAAGAAGACGAACATCGGC
>JAKBCS010000084.1 GCA_021807595.1 Planctomycetota bacterium
GGAAGGTCGAGAAATGCCGTCGATAGCGCGCACCAAAATAAGTTGCTCGGTTGGGTGAACGATGAAGAATTGGCACTGCGCAGCCTAAACGACAACCGCCAATTGCGACAATTTCCTTTGCAAAACGTCGCACACCCGGACGATTAGGCGGAGATTCATGTGCTTGTTTCGCGGGACGGCCAAGTCGTGGCGCTCATCCCGCCGCGCGAAAGTGGAAACCATCGACCAGAGCAAAACATCTCGCTGAGCGCTCTCATTCGTATCGCCGCGACGTTCGAGTCTGGAAATTCGTCGTCCTTTGGCGGAAGATAGAGTGGGACACGACGGATTCGAGAGGGAGGGCAGTTGGAGGCTCTCACGAGGTCAAGCGTAACGGGGGTGAGATTTTGAACCGAGCGACGGAATCGGACGAACGGCCTCTCGAGGATTATCGGGATTATCTTCGATTGCTCGCTCGAACTCAGCTGGCTCCTCGGCTTCATGCGAAGTTGGATGCCTCGGACATCGCCCAGCAGACGATTTTGCAAGCCCATCAAGCCCAAGTACAATATCGCGGTAGCACGGAGGCCGAGAAGCTGGCTTGGTTGCGAGCAATTCTGGCGAATGTATTGGCCGCCTCCTTGCGACGCTTTGGAGCGCAAGCGCGCGACATTGGGCGGGAGCGATCTTTAGAGGGCGATCTGGAGTTGTCGTCCTCGCGCTTCGAATGCCTGTTCGCTGCCGACCAATCTTCCCCAAGCCAACGGGCGGTGCGGAGCGAAGAGTTGCTGCGACTAGCTGCTGCCCTCGGTCGTTTGCCCGACGAGCAACGCCGAGTCGTGGAGTTGCACTACTTGAAGGGTCTGCCGTTGGTCGAAGTGGCGGAGCAAATCGGTCGAAGCCGTGCCGCCGTCGTCGGCCTGCTATTTCGCGGCCTGAAAAAACTGCGCCAAATGCTGCGCGAAGACGCGGAGGACGAGCGATGACTGACGACATGCCCGGCGATCTCGACCGTGAGGAACGTCTCCACGCCGCCCTGCTCGCCTACGTCGAGTCTCGACAAGCGAACCGAAAGATGGATCGCGGCGAGTTGCTGGCCTCTTATCCCGATATGTGCGACGAACTGGAGGAGTTCTTTGCCGGCGACGAAGAGATGGAGCGACTGGCCCTTGCCCTACGCAAAGTCGGTGAATCGGTCGGCGAACCGAACATCGAAGAATCCGTCTCTGCTTCCAACCTCGGCGAGTTGGGCGACTTCCGCCTCCTCCGCGAGATTGGCCGAGGCGGGATGGGTGTGGTATACGAGGCCGAACAGATCTCGCTGAAGCGACGGGTGGCGCTGAAGATACTTCCCTTCGCGGCAGCCCTCGATCCCCGCCAATTGCAACGCTTTAAGAATGAGGCTCTGGCGGCGGCGCATCTGCGGCACGAGAACATCGTTCCCGTACACATGGTCGGCGAAGAACGCGGCGTCCACTACTATGCCATGCAGTGCATTCAGGGGCGAAGCCTCGCCCATTGGATTGCAGAGCTGAGAAAGGATGCAGCCGTCGAAAAGAGCGGTCGGGGCTTGCCTGCGACTTCCCCCGCCGCAGCGCTTTCCACCGAGCGATCTTCGGGTAGTCGGAGTTACTACGATTGGGTGGCTCGACTGGGACGGCAAGCGGCCCTGGCATTGGACCACGCCCACTCGGTCGGAGTCGTCCATCGGGATATTAAGCCCGCCAACCTGCTGCTCGATTCCAGCGGACGGCTTTGGATCACCGATTTCGGACTGGCGCAAGTGGTCGGGAGCGCGGCGCTGACCGTGACCGGAGAGATGCTTGGAACCCTCCGCTACGCCAGTCCCGAACAAGTCCTCGCACGGCACGGCGTCGTGGATCATCGCAGCGATGTGTATTCACTCGGAGCCACTCTGTACGAACTGTTGACGATTCGCCCCCCCTTCGAGGGCCGCGATCGCAACGAGTTGCTGCGACAGATTGCCAACGAGGAGCCTCGTCCACCGCGCTCGCTGGATCCATCCGTTCCTCGGGAGTTGGAAACCATCGTCCTAAAGGCGTTGGGGAAAGATGCCTCGGAACGGTATCGGACGGCCCGCGAATTGGCCGACGATTTGACCCGCTTTTTGGACAATCTCCCGATCCTGGCGAGGCGGCCGACCACCGTGGAACGCATCAGGAAACTGGCGCGACGGCATCCGTCGGTGGTGGCAACCGTACTCGGCATTTTGCTGCTTGTTGTCGCCGGTTCGCTGCTCAGTACCTTTCTCATTCAGATCGAGCAAGGCAAGACGAAGTCGGAACAACAACGCGCGGAAGAGGCGTACCGTCGAGAACGGCAGCGCGCCGAAGAAGCCGAGTCGCGCTTCCTCTTGGCCCGCCGTTGCGTGGATGAGATGTTTCGCATCAGCCAAGAGGAACTCGCCGATCCGACGACCCTTCAAGGACCGCGCAAGCGCTTGCTTCGGTCGGTGCTGGGCTTTTATCAAGAGTTTCTCGAACAACGTCGCGACGATGCCGAAGCGCGGGCGGATCTTCTCGACGCCAAACAACAAGTCGAAAACATCCTGGCCGACCTCGCCGTACTGCACGCAGCCAGCCAGTTGTACCTGTTGCGTCAGCCCGCCGTGGTCGAGGAACTGCATCTCAATGACGAACAACGACCGAAGATCCGCGCGTTCTGTGTCCGCGTCGGCAAGGAATGGATCGACTCGTTCGCCGATGTGGGACGGCTGCCTCCGGGCGAACGAGTGCGTCGCGCGGTCGAGCGCGCCCGCCGCTATCGGACGGAGATCAATCGCCTGTTAACGGACGCTCAGTGTCTTCGCCTCCGGCAGATCGGCCTCCAGGCCGAGGGGGCCGCCGCGTTCGGCGATGCGGAAGTCGTCTCGGAGTTAAAGCTTACCGCTGCGCAGCGCGAGCGAATCCGCACGATAGAGGAAGAAGCCGCTCTCGAACGGATGAAGAACCATGCGGGAAATAAAGACAAATTCCTTAGCTCCGACACGAAGCCTGCAAACGAGCGCGCCGTTGCCGTCCTCACGGAAGAGCAACACCGCCGTTGGCGGGATCTGACGGGCGAACCGATAAAATCACCGCTTGCTCCCCTCTTCGCACCCCCTCGCTTCGGGGCTTACGGTCCTAAAACATCAGGTCATTGAGTCGCCGCTTTTGAGTGCGCCGAACCGTTTAGGATCGTGCCTGCATTGCTTCCAATCGCGCTTGCACGAACGCCAGCGCTTCCTCAATCGACTCCACACCCAGAACCAGCAGATCGTTCGGTTGCAATTCGGAGAGTGCGGTGTCGAGGGCATCCCGTTCGCTTCGTGCGTCGCGGATCTTGGGATGACGATGTCCGGACTCGATGCCGCGACGAAGCGGGGCGGCGGCCTCGTTCTCGGTGTGATAGAGAAGAACGCGGTCGAAATAGTCTCCGATTGTGCGGCCCATCGCCACGACATCGACCTCGCGCCGATCGCTGGAGGGCGCGAAGACGAGCGCGCGGCGGTCGTGAGGAAAAGCCGTCAACGAATCGACCAGTGCCGTCATTGCCGAGGGGTTGTGAGCGTAATCGACGACCACGGTTGCCTCGCCGGCGCGGAAGACGTTGAAACGGCCCGGCAGCTGCCCCGCCGCGCCGACGAACGAGGCGAGTCCGGCCCGGAGAGTGGTAACAGGCACATGGAGCGACCGCGCGGCAGCGCAGGCGGCGAGGACGTTCTCGACCTGGAAGCGAACGCGGCCATCGCGGGTCAGCGAGATTTGATTCAGCTCGGCCAACGCTTCCTCGTGCCTTCCGTCGACAAAGACAATTTGACCGTCGCGGACGAATATCGTTTGTCCGCCGCGTTCCCGATGGGCGGCAAGCACCGGATGATCGGCGTCGATAGCGAAGAATACGACCCGCCCCGGACAATGCTTGGCCATGCCCACAACGAGCGGATCGGCGGCGTTCAGAATCGCGACTCCGTTTGGCGCGACGTTCTGGACCACCGTGCGCTTGACTTGTGCCAGTTCTTCGACCGTTTCGACGCCGTGCGCGTCGAGGTGATCGCCCTCGCCAATGTTGGTGACAATGGCGACGTCACAGCGATCGAAGCCAAGCCCCTGACGCAAAATCCCGCCGCGCGCGGTTTCCAGGACGGCGGCGCGGACCTGGGGATTGAGCAGGACGGCGCGCGCACTGCGAGGACCGCTGCAATCGTTGCCGCGCAGCTTGCGGTCGTCGAGATAGATGCCATCGGTACAGGTGAAGGCGACGCCATTTTCCCGCTGGCGCAACAAATGTGCGAGGAGCCGGGTCGTGGTCGTCTTTCCGTTAACGCCGGTGACTGCGACGAGTGGAATGCGTCCATTGTGTCCTTCCGGAAACAGCATCGAGACAATGGCTTCACCGACCGGACGCGGCGTCCCAGCGGATGGCTCCAGGTGCATGCGTAGACCGGGACCGGCGTTGACTTCCACGACCGCGCCGCGCTGTTCTTCCAAGGGACGGCCGATGTCCAAAGCCACCACATCGACGCCGGCAATGTCGAGACCGATGGCGCGAGCGGCATCGAGCGCGCGCGCCGTCGTTTCCGGATGAACGCGATCTGTTACGTCCGTTGCCGTGCCTCCGGTGCTGAGATTCCCATTACGGCGAATGAGGACGCGGCGTCCGAGAGGCGGAATCGAATCGGGGACGTATCCCTGCTCGTTCAGCACGGCGAGGGCCACGGGATCGAGCTTGATGAAACTCAGCACGGTAGAATGGCCATCGCTGCGGCGCGGATCGCGGTTGACCTCGGCGACGAGTTGCGCAATCGTCGAATGGCCGTCACCGAGGACGTGCGCCGGTTCGCGCAGAGCGGCTGCGACGAGGCGTCCGCCGATAACCAGAAGTCGATAGTCGTCGCCGGGAATGTACGATTCGACGAGGATACTGGAACCTTCTTCGCGGGCGGCGGCATAGGCGTGCAGTACCTGTTCGCGCGCGGTCAGATTGGTGGCGACGCCTCGGCCGTGATTGCCGTATTGTGGCTTGACGACGACGGGTACGCCGATCTCCTCGGCGGCCTTCCAGGCATCCTCGGCATCGGCGACGGGCCGCCCCTCCGGCACGGGTACGCCGACCGCGTTCAACAAGAAGCGAGTCAGCTGCTTGTCCTGAGCGATTGTCTCGGCGATGGCACTGGTGGCATCGGTCTCCGCCGTGCAGATGCGGCGTTGGCGGCAGCCGTGACCGAGTTGCACCAGACTACCGCTGTTGAGGCGTCGAACCGGAATGCCTCGCTCCCTCGCGGCTCGAACGATCGCGGCGGTACTCGGACCTAGTCGCACTTCGTTGGCCAAATCGCGCAAGCGCGCCAATTCTGCCGGAATCTCGAAAGGGCGATCCTGAAGAGAGGCAACGCACAGTTGCCGTGCGAACTCCAGACAAGCGCGTCCCAACTCTTCTTCCTCATATTCGACTACGACTCGACAAATCGAATCGCGTCCCGGCGGCCGCACCAGGCCGAATGCCACGGGACTCCCAGACAGACGTTGCACTTCCAACGTCACATCGCGGAGGAATGCGGGCAGGTCGGAGGCTGCGGGACGCTGCGCCAGCGACGGCATCGATGCGCGGAGACGAGCAATGCAATCGGCCAGACGTTCCTCTGAAACGGCGGCGGAATCCGCAAGATTCAACTCGACCTCGAGTACCGGACAACGCGCCCAGACGTTGGCTCCGCGCAAAACCCAGACGTGCTGAAAATCCATGTCGATCCCGTTGCGAGGGGTGTACCCTTTCTCGTTCCCAGACTCCGGCGCGGGAACGAGAGAAGCTTACCATTGTGCCAAGCGACAGCCTTAACTTGGATTTTATCGGGATGGGCAGAACTTGCGAGTGATCCCCATGCTGCCTGATGACCTGTTTGTAGGGTGAAACCAGGAAAAGCAGTTCGAGTCGGTACGAGATCCTTCGAGGCGGGCAGCAGAACGAAATCCTTCCTGAGTAGCACGAGATTTCACCCTGGCGCTCGCCTTATTCGTTTGTTGTAGGGCACTCGTTTCGCACTCGTGCGGTCTCGTATCTTCCCGACGGCGAGCAAGTCTATACCAAGAAAGACTCGCGCCGTTCGGCCGGCAGTCACCCTTGTCGTCGAAGAATCGGTGGAAAGCGAAAGGACCGATTGGCTGATATACTCGATGGCAATCCGACGGCGGACATCGCTCTTACATACCGACAGCATCGGGAGCGCCCCCTTGTACGGACGCGGGAAGCCTGTTAGAAAACACTCTCTGGGCCTATAGCTCAACGGCAGAGCAGGGGACTCATAATCCCTTGGTTGCAGGTTCGAATCCTGCTGGGCCCATTGGCCTACTTCGCCCCAGCCTACCTGACTGTAAGCCCCTCGCCGCATTTGGTACAGAGGTGAGGGACGTTGCGGATAGCCCTTGAAGGCTCACCCCTCGCCAAAGTCGATCCGTATCCCATTTCGTCGAAAAAAGAACAAACTGCTTGTGTCCCAGCTCTTCCGCGCTTAGAATCCCGTCATTCCCATCGCGTTCTCGCGATTCACGAAAAGTCTTGAGGTTCGCCAACTAAAGGGAGGTTTCCGACTGATGAGCGACACCCAAGGACGAACTCCACTCGAAGCCGCTCTATCGCGGCGCGACTTCCTGCGCACAACCGGCGCGGCCGCAGCCGCTACCGCCGCTCTCGCCGAAACGCCTGCGGCATTCGCCGAAGCGGCTCCCGCAAATCTCAGCGTGAAGGGCATGGGGCCTCAGCCGATCAAACTCACGCTCGATGTCAACGATGCTTCTGTGACCACCGCGGTTGAGCCGCGCGTCACGCTGCTCGACGCGCTCCGCAATTATCTCGATGTCACCGGCTGCAAGCGCGTTTGCGATCGCGGCACCTGCGGCGCATGTACCGTGATGGTGGACGGCAAACCCATTTACTCTTGCACCATGCTCGCCGTCGAGGCCGAGGGCAAGAAGATCAAGACGGCGGAGAGCCTGATCGACGGCGGCAAACTCGACGCCGTGCCCGCTGCCTTCGTCAAGTACGACGCGCAACAGTGCGGCTTCTGCACGCCGGGATTCGTCGTCGCCATGCGTGCCGCGTTCGATAAAAATCCCCGCGCCACGCCCGCCGAGATTGAAGAAGCACTGTCCGGAAACATTTGTCGCTGCGGCACCTATCAGCAGATGCGCGACGCTATCGCCGAATTGTGCAACAAACAGAAGAAGGGAGGCTAAGTCATGGCAACCTCTTGGCCGAAAAAACGACGACTGATTGGCACCAAAATTCAACGCCTCGATGGTCCGGTCAAAGCGACCGGCAAGGCGAAATACAGCTACGACATCAATCGACCGGGAATGCTTCATGCCGTGCTGCTGCGCTGCCCGCACGCACACGCCAAGATCAAAAGCCTCGATGCCGCCGACGCTGAGAAGATGCCCGGCGTCAAGGCGATTTATGCGATCAAGAAAGCTGGCGAGGAACTGTATTGGGCCGGCGAAGAGATTCTCGGCCTCGCCGCCGACACCGAGGAACACGCCCTCGACGCCGTCCGCGCCGTCAAAATCGAGTACGAGGTGCTGCCGCATATCGTCAAGGAAGAAGACGCGCTCAAAGAAGATCGCAAGACGGTGTCGCCGGTCGGCGGCAAGCGCGACAATGTCTTGGCGGCCAAAGACGCGGCCGACGATGCCTTCGACAAAGGCATGACCGACGCCGCCGTCAAGGTGGAAGGCAGCTACGGCGTGCCGGTCGTGTGCCATCAGTGTCTGGAATCGCATGGACTCGTCGCCGAATGGGGCGAGGACGGCGGATTGACGGTGTGGGCCTCGACGCAAGCGGTCTGGGGCACCGCCGTCGAGTTGGCGCGCTATTTCGCCGGCAAGTACAAGATCGACCTGCCGGCGGAGAAGGTGAAGTGCATCACGCACTACATGGGCGGCGGCTTCGGCAGCAAGTTCGGTCCCGACATACAAGGTCTCGTCGCCGCCGAACTGGCCCGCACGGCGAAAGCGCCGGTCAAGTTGATGCTCGATCGCGCCAGTGAGATCGTCGCCGGCGGCAATCGTCCCTCGGCCTACGGCAAGGTGAGGATCGGCGCGACTAAGGACGGCAAGATCACCGCTTACGAGGTCGATTGTTACGGCACGCCGGGCGTCGGCGTCACCGACACCGTTACTTTCAATGCCTTGCCCTACGTTTATCCGATTGCCTACAAACGCAAACACACGCGCATCCGCACCAACGCCGCCATGCAGCGCGCCATGCGCGCCCCCAATCATCCGCAGAATTGCACGCTCACCGAGTTCATCCTCGACGACTTGGCCGCCAAGCTGGGCATGGACCCGTTGCAATTGCGCCTCAAGAATTTGCCCCAAAACGACGCCGAAAAGGCGAAAATAGCACCGCATTCGCTCGACGCTCTCAAGAACACCATCTATACCCGTGAAATCGAGATTGCGGCGGCGTTGTCGAAGTGGAAGGAGAAATGGCATCCGCCGGGTAAGACGGACGGCGTCGTCAAGCACGGCATCGGCATGGCCCTACACACTTGGGGCGGACAGGCCAGCCCGCAAAGTAACGAATGCACCGTCACCATTCACGCCGACGGCTCGGTTGTCGCCCGCACTTCGACACAGGATCTCGGCACCGGCCAACGCACCGTGACGGCTCTCGTTACCGCCGAAATTTTGGGACTAGAGCCGGGGCAAATCACCCTCGAATTCGGCGAAAGCACCTTCGGTGCTTCTACGGGTTCCGGCGGCAGCACGACGATTCCATCGCAGTCACCCGCCACGCTGCGTGCGGCCACGGCGGCGCGCGACGATCTGTTCGCCAAAGTCGCACCCAAGCTCGACGCCAAGCCGGAAGACCTGATCGTGGGAGTGGAGGGCAAGATTCTCGATAAGGCGAAGAACAAACCCTGGACCTGGAAAGAGATATGCGCTCGTTTGGACAAAGAACAAGCCAAGGGGACCGGCTTCTGGAACTACGGCGAGTCGATTAAACCGGACAACCGAGACGTATCCAGTTCCGGCGTCGGCGGCGTCCAGATCGCCGAGGTTTTGGTGGACACCGAAACCGGTGTCGTCCGCTGCACGCGCATTGTGGCCGTGCAGGATTGCGGCATGGTCGTCAACCCTTTGACCTGCGAATCGCAGGTGGCCGGCGGTGTCATTATGGGGCTCAATTATGCGCTATTTGAAGAGCGCATCATGGACCGCGCGACGGGCCGCATGGTCAACCCAGACATGGAGTTTTACAAGCTCGGCGGTATCGAAGACATGCCTCAAATTGTGGTGCATTTGCACGACATGCCGGAGCGCGGTGTCATCGGCGTCGGCGAACCGCCGGTGATCTCGACGCACGCCGCCATCGGCAATGCTATTTTCAACGCCATCGGCGCGCGTGTGGGGCAGACGCCGTTTACTCCGGAGCGAGTGTTGGCCGCGCTGGCGGCGAAAGGGGGCAAGAGATGAAGAATTTCACCTATTATCGACCGAAAACCGCCGAGCAAGCCGTGGCTCTGCTCGACGACAAATGGGGCACGACGGAGTTGCTGGCCGGAGGAACGGATTTACTCGATCTGCAAAAGGAGTATATCGCCCAGCCGGATAAGGTTATCGCGCTGCGCGATGTCGGGATCAACCAACTGCGCCTCGATGGCGTGGATAAAAAACCGGATGATTTCATCCTCGGTGCGGGTATGACCCTGGCTGAGATCGCCGCCCATGGCGGCCTGAAAGAAGCCTTCCCGGCCCTGACTACTGCTGCGGGCGACATCGGCGGGCCTCAGATCCGGAATATGGGTACGCTCGGCGGCAACCTGTGCCAGCGCAATCGTTGTTGGTATTTCCGCGACGAACACACTCCTTGCTTGCTCAAAGGGGGCGACAAGTGCTTTGCCATCGACGGCGAAAACCGCTATCACGCCATTTTCACCCAAGGGCACAAGTGCGTTATTGTCAACCCCTCGACGTTGGCTCCAGTGCTAATCGCTTTGCGAGCTACCGCCGAAGTGCTGGGACCGAAGGGCAAACGCAAGCTGAAGCTGGCCGACTTCTTCCATGCTCCCAGTTCGGCCAGCGAGCGCGAACACGTCTTGAAGCCGAACGAGTTGGTGTTAACGGTGACGATTCCATATCCGAAGTTGAAAAACGCCAGCTACGAAGTACGTCACAAGCAGTCCTACGATTGGCCGTTGGTGCAGGCCGCCGTGGCGTTTCAGTACGCGGATAACAAGGCCACGGACGTTCGCATCGTCTTGGGCCACGTCGCACCGACGCCGCACGTCGCCGATGCGGCGGCGAAAGCGCTCGAAGGCAAGGAAGTGACCGAGGCGACCGCCAGCGCCGCCGGAGAAGCGGCGGCACAAGGGGCGATGCCTCTAAGCCAGAACGCCTACAAGGTCAAACTCGTCTCCGTGGCCGTCAAGCGCGCTCTGCTGACGGCGGCGGGACGGAAGAAGTATTGGGAGGTGTAATCCCTTAGCCGCGATCCGAAGGGGAGCGCGTTCCCCTTCGGGTCGTAGCTACCCTGCAATGTCTTCTCGGAAGCGTCTTGCAAGAGAGAAGCGTTTCATTCGCCCAGAAAGCGTTGCAACGAGGCCAAGCCTAGCTCGGCGACCTGCGCGGGCTTCAGCTGCCACAACGTAGGATTATACAATTCCAACGATAACCAACCTTCGTAGCCGATCGTGCGCAGCTGACGAACGATCGGTTCGAGCCGAAAATCGCCCTCTCCGGGTAGGATGCGATCCGCGTCGGACGCCATCTCGCGCGGCACGCTCAAGACATCGGATAGCTGTACGAAGGCGAGATTGTCCGGGGTTAACAGGGTGAGATCATCGAACTTGCTCGGGCCTGTGTAGTAATGGAATACGTCGAGATTGACGCCGACATTGACCTCGCCGCACGAGGCAATCAGTGCCAAAGCGGTATCGAGGCTGGAACAGAACGCATTCGAGCCGCGAAACTCCAAGGCCAAGCGAACCCCAAAAGCCGACGCCCATTGTGCGGCTTGGGTTAAGGAAACGACGGCTCGTTGCAGGTCCGTTGGAGTAACATTGTTCTCGAAATCCGCCGCGATCAGCAGCGTACCGATGCCCAACGTCTGGCACAGATCGAGACGGCGTTTGAAGTGGTCGTAATGGGCTTTGCGTTGTTCGCCTTGCGATAGGAGCAGACCGCCCTGATAGGCGGCGGCGGCGAGGATCATGCTCCGATCTTCGAGCAACTTGCGCGTGTCGGCGACAGAGTGCTTCTCCAGATGGTTTTCCAGTTTCGTCAGCCAAACTTCGAGGGCGAAACAACCTCCGTCGGCATAGCCGTTTACATCGTCGGCGAACGAGGAGGACAGCGTGGTTACTTCGCTGATGCAAGGTTTCATACGATTATGGTAACGAATCGACAGACGATGGGAAGCGGGGCGAGCAGCCGACGCGAACTCCGGGGCCGAGAACGATTTGCGGGGAAATGAATCGAGCCTCTTGCAACGCGGGGATTGGCCTGTCACACTCTTGAATTCCGTTACCCGGCGGCGAACGCCGCCGATTGAGGCAGAGAAGGAAAAGTTTCTCTTCTTCCTGTCTCGAACTATAGTTGCTAAGATGGATTAGTGGCCCTCTGGCCATTGCCCGTCTGATATTGTTGCGGCACAAGGCAGATTCGCGTCAGCAGAAGGGTAGCCGATGCCGTCGCCGACTACGACCGACGAATTCCTGGAATTGGTACGCAAGAGCGAGGTCGTCGAGGAGAAAAAACTCACGACGTATCTCGACAAGGTTCGTGCCGCGCAGACGTTGCCGAACAATCCCGCCGTCATGGCCGGTCTGTTGGTGCGCGATGGCTTGCTGACGAATTTCCAAGCCGAGCAGTTTCTCCAAGGCCGTTGGCGTCGCTTTAGCTTGGGCAAGTATAAGGTGTTGGAGAAACTTGGCGCGGGCGGCATGGGTACGGTGTATCTATGCGAACATAAGTTGATGCGCCGGCGTGTGGCGGTCAAGGTACTGCCCTCCGCCAAGGCCGACGACACCTCCTCCCTCGAACGCTTCTATCGAGAGGCGCGCGCCGTCGCCGCCCTCGATCATCCCAATATCGTTCGCGCCTACGACATCGATCAGGACGAGAAGCTGCACTTCTTGGTCATGGAGCATGTCGATGGCTCTAGTTTTCAGGAGATCGTGAAGAAAGCCGGGCCGATGGACGTACTCCGCGCCTGCCACTATATTCGCCAAGCCGCTCTCGGTCTCCAACACGCCCACGAGACGGCTGGCATCGTCCACCGCGACATCAAACCGGGGAACATTCTCGTCGATCGCAATGGCATCGTCAAAATTCTCGACATGGGATTGGCCCGTTTTTTCCACGACGATGAAGACGTTCTTACCAAAAAGTACGACGAAAACGTCCTGGGCACGGCGGACTATCTCGCCCCGGAGCAGGCGCTCGACAGCCATTCGGTGGACATACGCGCCGACATTTACAGTCTGGGCGCGACGTTCTATTTCTGTCTGACAGGTCGCACGCCGTTCGCCGAAGGCTCGGTGGCACAGAAGTTGATCTGGCATCAGACGCGGCTGCCGAAGTCGATTCGCCAACTGCGTCCGGAGACGCCGGAAGACATTGCGGCTCTCGTCGAACGGATGATGGCCAAGGATCCCGCACAGCGTCCGCAATCGCCGATGGAGGTAGCCGATGCAATCGCGCCGTGGACGCAAACGCCCATCCCGCCGCCTCCCGAACACGAGATGCCTCAACTGAGTCCAGCGGCGATGGGAGGGGCTTCCAGCGACAACATGCTTTCGGGCGGTACGAAGCCTCCTGTCAGCGGCGGCGACCTCTCGCCGAGACCGCGCAAGGTCTGGCAAGTCTCGCAGTCGAACACGCCGGCTCCCGTGGCCGGCCCTCCGCCCAAGGCCGCTCCCCCTGCGCCTCCCAACGATTTGCGGAAGACCAATCCGCCACCCCCGGGTCCGGTCAATCTGGAACTCTCGCCGCCGACCACCGGTCGCGCGCCGACCTCCGCTCCACAAGTTCGCGCCGTCCCTAGTCCAGCCGCCGTGGTCGCGCCTCGTGTAGCGAACGGAGTCGCGCAACCTTCCGCTGCTCCCACTCCCGCGACAACTCCTTCGGATCAAGAGCCGTCCTGGAAAGATTTGACCTCCGAAGTCGAGACGAGCGAGGCACTCGACCAATCCGCGCCGCGCGCCGGACGGCGCGGTCCGATTTCGACCGCGCGGCGCTTGGGCGGGCTTCCGCCCAACGCGTCTCCTCGTCGCGTCGGATGGATCGTCGCCCTCGCTTCTGGATCCGTATTGGGCCTATTGATTCTCGGCGGCATTCTTACCTGGATCTTCGGTGGCCGGACGGGCGGACCCGCTCCAGGCAACAGTGAAGCCGTCGTTTACCGCGTCAATCCGCGCGGTGGTGCCAACGTCTCGACCTCCATAGCCGAAGTATTGCATCGCCTGCGAGGCAAACCGAAGCAGACGGCGCGCATCGTCGTCGAGGACGACATCGCCGAAAACGACGTGGTAATCGATGTCGCCAACGTCAGCATCGAGGCCGAAGAGGGCAAAATCGTCCGCTGGCATCCCTCATCCAAAGCAAACCCTACCAAGCTGTTCATGGTATCCAAGGCCGAAGATGTGTGCATCAAGGGGTTCACCCTCGACGGCGAAAATCGCGTGAATTTGCTCGTCAATCTCTACCATCGTTGTCCGGGCGCGCGCTTGGAAGACTTGAAATTGCAGGGCTTCAAACAGTACGGCATTTGGGTGACGAACTGCGAAGGCGGCCAGGTACCCGAACAACACATCCAACTGAATCGGCTAGAGTTTACCACCACGGGAGACAAACAAGCCGCCTTGCATTTCAGCATCGAACCCGGCGCGAGGAAGGACATTCCCAAGAATCGCTACTTCGCCTTCCACAATTGCACCTTCGCCGGGCCGGGCGCGAAGGTAACGGTGCGCGATCTCTCGGCCGTTGCCGACATCGAATGGCCGTCCGGCGTCGAGCCGAAAACGTCTCCGTGAACCTTCTTCATCCACGCCTCGACTCGCTCATGGAATAACCCGATGCCGTATCCGTCATTCGATCGTTCGCGCCTTCGGATTCAACCGCTGAGCGAGCGCCAACACGATCTCGATTTAGCCGTCCTGCTACCCCTCGATGCTCCGCTGCCGGATTTCACCCACGAGGCGTTGCCGATTCTGGGCAGGCGGCTCGTCGAAGCGCGGCAAAAAGGTAGCGCGCGCTTGTTGGTCATGGGCGCGCACGTTCTCCGGGCCGGCACGGCGCGCTATCTCATCGACCTGATGGAACGCGGCCTGATCGATCACCTTGCCATGAACGGCGCGGGGCCGATTCACGATTGGGAGTTTGCCCTCATCGGTGCCAGCACGGAGAGCGTGGCTCGCTACATCCGCAGCGGCGAGTTCGGCCTGTGGCGAGAGACCGGGCGCATGAACGACATCATTCGCGAGGGCGCGCGGCGGGGGCTTGGACTGGGAGAAGCCCTTGGCCGAACCATCCTCGACGAGAAGTTTCCCCACGCCGACATCAGCGTATTGGCCGCCGGGGTTCGTCTCGGCGTGCCGGTTACGGTGCATCCCGGCATCGGCTACGACATTCTGCACGAGCATCCCAACTGCGACGGCGCGGCGCTGGGCGAGACCGGCTACCGCGATTTCCTCGTCTTCGCCCAGACGGTGACGCGCCTGGAGAACGGTGTGATGCTCAACTTCGGTTCTGCCGTCATGGGACCGGAAGTTTACCTCAAGGCGCTGGCGATGGCTCGCAATGTCGCCCATCAAGAAGGGCGTGTTATTCGCCACTTCACCACTGCCGTATTCGATCTCATTCCCTTGGATGGCGACACCCGGCAACAAGCGCCCAAAAGCGATCCGCGCTATTACTATCGCCCGTGGAAGACGATCTTGGTGCGAACCGTGGCCGACGGCGGCGAGTCGTTTTATGTGCAAGGCGATCATCGCGACACCGTTCCGCATGTGCATCGCGCCGCCCTGAAAGCCGAAGGAGACGCGGCATGAGCGCATCGCCTCCGTTGGACGCAAGCCGCCTGGAAGCGATATTAACGGCTATTCCCCGTTTAACCATCGCCGTTGTCGGCGATTTGTTTCTCGACCGCTATCTCGATCTCGACGCCGAGTTGACGGAGCCATCTCTGGAAACAGGCTTGGCTGCCTACCAGGTGGTCGCGGTTCGCTCGTATCCCGGAGCGGCGGGAACCGTGATCAATAACCTGGCGGCGCTGGGCGTGGGACGCATCTGTCCGTTGGCCGTGGTTGGCGACGACGGCGAAGGCTACGAACTACGGCAAGCCCTAGGCCGAATGCCCGCCGTCGATCCGCGCAGGCTGATCGTCTCCGCCGAGCGCCGCACGCCGACCTACACCAAGCCCATGTTGAGCGAGCGGGGCCAAACGCCGCGCGAATTGAATCGTCTGGACATTAAAAACCGACGCCCCATGCCGGAGCGTTTGGAAGGTCAAATCGTTCGAGAATTGGGCGAATTGTGGCCCGAAGTCGATGCGTTGGTGGTGTTGGATCAGGTGACCGAGGTCGATTGCGGGGTGGTGACGGGGAACGTGCGCGAGGCGCTGGCAGAACTGGCCGAGGGGGAAGTGAGCAAGTTCGTCTTGGCCGATAGCCGGGAGCGCGTCGGCCTATTTCGCAATGTCTGTTTGAAACCGAATCGCCACGAAACGCTTCGCAGCGTTGGGCGGGTTGAGGATACCGGAGACGATGACTTGGCACGCGCCGCCCGTCAACTTGCGATTTCCACGGGTCGATGGGTATTCTGCACGGATGGAGCGCGCGGTATTCTGTTGGCTTCGCCGCACGACGAGGAAACCGTGAAGCGCCCGCGCATCCCCGCTTATCCCGTGTCTGGTCCCATCGACATCGTTGGGGCCGGCGACAGCACGAGCGCGGCCATCGTTTGCGCGATGGCCGCAGGCGTCGGAGTGGCGGCAGCCGCGTCGTTCGGTAATCTCGCGGCCTCGATCACCATTCAACAACTCGGCACTACCGGCACCGCCTCGCCCGCGCAGATCCGCCAGCGCTGGCGCTCGACCGGCGAACCGGCCGCGTGAGCTGCCGGGTCGATTGCTCCACCCGGCAGCTCACACGACCGGTTCGTGAGAGTCAGGCCGCATGACACGCCACCGGCTCCTTGGCCCAGCGTTCGTGGCAAGCGTCGATCAAACCGCGGAACAATTGAATGTCTAACCCCGACGCCGTGGCCGAGGCGGGATGCCACTGCACGCCCAAAGCAAACCAGTCGCCGTCCGCTTCGATGGCTTCGACCACGCCGTCCAAGGCTTGGGCGCAGACGCGAAAGCCACGCGCCACACGCTGTAGGGCCCGACGATGTTCGCTGTTGACGACAACCTCGCCTTCACCGTACAAGTCCGCCAAAATTGTGCCGGGAAGGACATTGATGGCGTGACGCAGACCGCGCTCCGGGGGATGGCGATGCTGCAACGCCTCCGGAAGATCGCGCGGCAGATCGAGGTAGACGGTACCACCGTGCGCGGTGTTGATCAGATGCAGCCCGCGATCGATTCCCAGTATGGGAAACTGATGATTATTGCACCACAGGCACAATTCCTCGGCTTCGGCGGTGGGACGTTTGCCGTCGGCGTCGTGACCGGACAGTACGACTCCGTGCAGGCCGTCGAAAACCTCGTCCCACGAACGGTCGCCGACCTCGGTGATCGAGACGGGCTCGGCATCCGCGGCGGTTAGACAGGAGGCGATACCCGCCGGCCACAACCCGCAGCCGTGCCGCTCGTTGGCATAGACGTTATCGTGACCAAAGATGCCCACGCGAATGGACGGAACGCTACTCGACATGGAGGACTCCTTTCCTCGGTAATGAAGTAGATCAATGAGCCAGTCATCCCTTCTCGGTTCAACCGACATTATACTTATTTCCGACGTGAGAGCCAGCGCAAAATGCGCAAAAAACGGAATGCCGGGGGATGTGTCTCGGGTTCAAAAGGATTCCGACCGAACCTGGGACTCAGGAGATCGGCAGAAGTTGCTCGATTGTACTCCGTTCTCACGGAAGGAATCCGTCGCCGACGATCGGACGACACCGACGGTGTCTTGGTAAATCCGTATGATGTGCCAGAGTATGTATCGTCCGTTCGCGGTCGTCGTACCATTCTTCCAACGAGAATCGTTTCAGGTCGGTCGTGAGGCGAGCGACACCCATGAGCAATACAAGGCAGATCGCGGCTCGGTTGCAAGATGCCGCCGATCGACACAATCGAGAAGTGAATCTTGAGGTCTGGGGCAAAGTCTTTCTCGGAGTCGGCTTCTCTTTCTTAGTCTTTGGGTTCCTCTTCTGCTTTGGCTGGCTCGCCGCATGGTTTTTCGGCCATCCACTGAATCTCGAAGCCTGGCAATTCGGAGCGATCGTAGCGGGCTTATTTTTCATCGTGGCGACAGGGTCGGCTTGGCAGCGCGTCGATCCCTTGGCGGGGTTGCAACCGCTCAGCGACGGACAAAGGTTGCTGACGCTCATCTCCTATGCCACACCCGGTTTGGTCTATTTTAGCCCTCGCCATGCTACAGCGGGCGTTGCGGTTGTTCTCCTCGGTGGGCCGCTCAACGTACTGGAAGGCTTGGGGATTTGGGTCTGCCGTCTTCGCGCCGATCCGGTATCGATTGAAGAAGCGTCGCGGTTGCTTGCCGCTTGTCGCGAACCTTATCCCGTCGAGGAAGTCCGCGAACCGGCCGCTGCTTTGCTGCTGCTTCGTCTGAAGCTGATCAAAGCCGCTCCAAGCGGCGATTCGGCCGTGATTCTACTAACCGAGAAGGGCGAGAAAATGCTCCCGAGAAAAAAAGCGCATCGACGCAACGGGTCGAACGATCCGCCCGAGTTCCGCGAGAACGAGCAATGACCGCTCAACCCCTGCGAGATAGCGATTTTCCGCCCTCAAGGATAATCGGCGGTCCCTCGTTCGATCGATCGGATACGTCGAATCATTTCCATTCCTTGATGCGAAGTGCGCGGAAACGAACCTCTCGAGCTTCCTCTTCTTTGCCGACACCGTGGACCTGTAGCGCGATGAATCCGGCCGGCGTGAGATCGTCCTTCAAATCGGCGGCGGGCACACCGTTGATCCAAGTTTTCATCGAGCTGCCCCGACACTCGATGCGAAACTTGTTCCACTCGTTTTGCTTGAATGCCTTGCGCGCCGGCTCGTTCTTCTTCAAATCGTTTAGCCAGCCGCGTCGTCCTTCGTCGTAGATTCCGCCCGACCAGGCGCGCTCGGAGGGATCGATCTCCACCTGATAGCCGTGAACGCGGCCCGGCGGGATCGTAATCTTTTTGCCGTTGGCCTCAATTGTCGTCCTCTTTTCGAAGCAATGACTGCGAATCTGAACGCCGGAATTGAGTTTCGGATTCACTTTGAACTCGAGTTCGAGAGTAAAGTCAGAATAATCGCGCGTCGTGCAGAGGAACGAGTTACCCGTATTGGGCACGCAAGTCCCGACGATCTGCCCGTCCTCGACTCGGTACTTCGCCTTGCCGCCGCGCTGCACCCAGCCCTCAAGATTCTTGCCGTTGAACAGAGGCTTCCATTCGTTCTCGGCCGGCGCGTCCGCCAACAAAGATCCGAAAGCTCCCAGCAGAGCGAGTCCCGATACCAATCGAAGAGCGAAGGAGAACATAGCACTACCTTTCTCGTTAAATGACCGGATGCATCTCTTTCCAATTTACTCCGATGCAGGGGATAAGCCATATTATTCACATCTCGATCGAAAGGGAAAAGATTCCGAACGAAATCGAGGCGATCCAACTCGCCCCGTCGAATGCCCGTGGGCCAATCGCACTTCGATCTGGCAGCGTTCTCACGAGACCGCACCCTTGCCCGCCGCCCGATTCCTCTTTATCTCGATAGGATGGGGTTCATCCCGGAACGTTTTAAGGAGTATCCATCGTGCGAAACAAAGGGCTATCGCTGTTGGCGGTGATTCTGATCTCTGGCGCGTCGGCTCGCGCGGAGGTGAAAACGAAGGCCGTATCTTACGAGTACGACGGCGTGAAGTTAAAGGGACATCTCGCTTGGGATGACGCCGTCAAGGGCAAGCGCCCCGGCGTGTTGCTCGTCCACGAGTGGTGGGGACTAAACGACTACGCCCGTACTCGCGCCGACCAATTGGCGAAACTCGGATATGTCGCCTTTGCATGCGATATGTACGGCGAGGGCAAGCATACCGAACATCCGCGAGAAGCCGCACAGTTTGCGGGCGAAGTGCGCAAGAACGTCGAAGTCTGGCGCGGCCGCGCCCAAGCCGGGCTAAAAGTGCTGAAGGATCAAGAGCAAGTGGACGCCAATAGGCTGGCGGCCATCGGCTACTGTTTCGGCGGCTCGACGGCGTTGCAACTCGCCTACACTGGGGCCGATCTGAAGGCCGTCGTCACCTTCCACGCCGCTCTGCCCGTAGCCGATGCCGAGCAAGCCAAGGCCATCAAGGCGAAGATCCTCATCTGCCACGGCGCGGCGGACAAATTCGTTCCCGAGGAATCGGCCGTCAAGTTCCGTGCCGCCTTGGAGAGCGCCAAGGTCGATTATGCGATGGTCTATCTCGGCAATGCCACTCACAGCTTCAGCGTCAAGGGCATCGACGACAAGAAAGTTCCAGGGCTTTCGTACAACGCCGAGGCGGATCATCGTTCGTGGAAGTACATGCGGGAATTGTTCGACGAAGTGTTTGAAGCGAAAAAATGAGTCATCCGATCGGCCCGAAGCGCCAGCGAGTCAAGGCATCCGCTTGCTTGCGCTCCGGGCTGACGATGAGTTGCTTTTCGGGTGTTGGCTGCAACATCCGCTTCATGCGTGCGTACACGTTCTTCTCTCTTGGAAATCGGACGCCCTCTTCTCGGCTTCAATCGCTTTTCGCGCGCTCAAGAGTGAGGGGTTGGACGCCTCTTTGGGGATTAGTAAGGTAGTGGGCCTTTCGCTCGGGCCCGTTCCGTTCACTGCTTTGCCATTCCCAAGAGGTATCGAGCATGCGCTCAAACAGCTGTCCCCACGATCCATCGGAGAGAAGCATCGCAGCCGGACTGGTTGTCGCGGCCCTGATCCTCACGGCTCCCCTCGTCCGAGGAGCGGAAGTGGATGTGCAGGAATTGCGGACTCAGAAAGTCGGCGAGACGACCTATTTCGAAGTGACACTCGGAACGCCGGAAGACATGCGGCGATCGACGAGTGGGCATGATTCAACCTCGTTAGAGTTACAGCGGCGAGTTGTAGCGAGTTTGCCGCGCTTGGTGCCGCAAGATCGTAACTCCGCTTCCGTTTACTACTTCCAACCCCAAAGTACCGAGAGAAAGTACGAGCCGAGCCTGACATTTCTTGGAAAAGCATGCGGTAAGGAAGTGGCATCGGTTTGCTTTTATTATCCAACGGGCAGCAAGTCGGCGGCCGTCGCCGGGTCTTTGATGCAATCGTACGTCCAGGCACCGATTTGGAGGGAAATCAAATTCACGATCGATTTCTCGAAAGCGTGTAGGCTTGAGCCGCCCCCGAAGATGCAAGATCGGCCAAGGCTGCCTAGCGCCGACGACCTGGAACGACATTGGGCGCTAGCACAAGCGAAGCAATTCGAGGCGTGGGAATTGCAAGCCCCTGGTTTCGGGTTTTTCCCGTTTGCCCACGAAGCTACGGCCCGTAAATATCGAGTTAGGACTTCCGAGAAGAAAGCGCTGCACCTCGTACAACCGGAAGGGGATTACAAGTATGTCTACGAATTGATAACGGGTGGCTCGACCCTGGCCGAAGCATTGGCTCAAAACCGTATGAGTTCTGAAACTCCAACAAATCCGGGTAAGAGAGAATTCGTTATCGGTAACCTGAACGGGATCGCGCTCCCCGAACATCCTTGGGACCAAATGATGGGAGGTAAAAAGCCCGAGGTCGAGTCGTTGTCGTGGTGGATTCCGGACGATAACTATTACGCTGTCGCGCGCGGAATTCGCCCGTATCGAGACTTGGCTAAACTGCTCGACCGCTGGGGCGGCAACGTCTTGCACGCCTACGAGCAAGTCAGCCGCGACGAACGGATTCGCGCGCGCTACGAAAAGCAGTTATGCCTGCCCGCCGATCGCTTGGCGGAGAAATGCGGCGATACTACGATCCGCTCGCTCGCAATTACGGGCGGCGATCTATACTGGCGCGAAGGGTCCGATGTAAGCGTTCTTTTCGACCTCAAAGACAAAAAGCGCTTTATGGAGACCGCCGACAGCTTTTTGCAAGAAGCTCGCAAAGAATACGGCAAACGAATCGTCGAGTCTAAAAGTGAATACGAAGGTGTAAAAATTGAGAGCTTTGCGACACCGATGCGAGAAATCAGCCTCCATCGCGTCGTCGACAAGAAAATCGTCGTCTTTTCCAACTCGCTCGCCGGTCTACAACGCATTCTCGACGCGCGCGGAAACCCCAAGCGGGCGCTGGCCAACGCAAAAGATTTTCAGTACATGCGATCGGTATATCGATATACCGAAAAGGACGATGACGGCTTCGCCTTTCTATCGGACGCATTCATCCGTCGCCTACTGAGTCCGGCCAGCAAAATCAAAGAACAACGAAGGCTCCAGGCATTGGCAAGTCTGAAGTTGGTCCATCACGCCGCGCTCTTTCATGTCTGGGAAACGGGTCGTCTGCCCGCCACACAAGATGAGTTGCTCACCGCGTCCGCATTAAATCAAAGTGTCCTGCTCGATCCCGAAGGAGATGAGGTCACATGGGATGCGGCGCGACATAAGGCCGTATCGAAAGTATACGGCACGAACTCTTTCCTCACTCCGTTGGTGGAATTGCCGATCGGCTTCATTACGCTGGGTGAAAAGAGGGATTATCAAAAGTTTGCCGCAGCCTATGCACGTATGTGGCAACGCTTTCTCGATCCGGCGGGCTTGCGGCTGACGACGCGCGGACGCCGAATACGCGTTGAGACGCACATCTTGCCGGTAGTGCGAACGCCCGGTTACGAGATCCTACGGCAAATTACCGGCGGCAAGAGCATCACTTTCGACATGAGCCGAGTTTCGCCGCACACCGTGGTTCAATTCTTAACAGCCTTTAACGCTAATGAAACCTCAAAGAAAAACGGTAAAGAAGGTGTGAGCTGGGCGCTCGTTTCTCTCGATGACAGCAAGAAGTTTCAAGAGTTGCTGAAGCTGTGGGTGAAGCGGTACTTTATAACGGAAAACGATCTAAATAAGTACCCAGAAGAGTTCTTCCATTTACTCCAACAGCTTCCATTGACGGCCGGTTTACACTCTGCAGGCGATACGGATGGGAAGCTCGCACAAACGGAAGCGGAAAATGCACTCGTCTCTTTATTCCAAAGACACGGTGAACAACAAGATGAGGCTTATCGCGGAATTACCGTAAGCCATTCCGAAGGAAAAAGCTTTGGTTTGGATTTCGGAGTGTACAGCGCGAGAATCGAAGACGCATTTTACGTTAGTCTCAGTCGAGACGCCCTTAAACAGTTGATCGATCAATCGATTCTTCGCCGCGAAACAAAAGTGAAATCGCAGCCGACCGAGACTGCAACATCGCTGTATTTTGCCCCGCGATCACTTTTAAAATCGGCGAGCGCAATCTTCGGCTACCTGGAGTGGGAGAGTCATCGCCGCGCTCTCGATAGCGGGGCGATCTGGCACGCGCTGTATCGCGGTGGTGTTCTCGCGACCGATGCCAACGAGGCAACTCAGCAAACCACCGCTCTGCGTTACCTCGGCTACATTCCGGTCAGCCCCGACGGCTCGGTGTATCGCTACGACGCCGCTCGAGACGAGGCCACCAACGAAAGGCATGGTTCTTACAGCCGGCCGCGCCTCGGCAATGGTTTAGACAAACACTCGGCGGGAAGGCAACTTTTCGATTCTCTGCATACGGTACTCGTCGATCTGAGTTTCCGCGAAGACGGCGTACAAACGGCGCTAACCTTCGATCTCAAAAGCGACGGCGACATGACATTGATGCAAGATCCTGCATATAAGGAGATTGTTAAACGAGGAGGAGAACTCAGAATCCTAGAATCCGCCGACGGACGATCGCTAATAGTTGTCGATCTATCGCATACCAACACGACCGACGACGATCTCGTGAATCTCACGAAAATCAAAGGGCTTCACATCTTGCTTCTCGACGATACGTCCGTCACCGATGCCGGACTGAACCACCTACGCTCAATACCCGAATTGCGCATATTACATGTCGATACACCGGGGGTTCACGACGCGGGGGCGAGGGCACTGCTCGACCGGAATGAAATTCGATTGCTTCGCCGTACCGATCGACAAAGAGCTCTCGAAATCATTCGGGCGGTCGGAGTGTCCTTACAGGACAATCACCTCAATTTGAAAGATGCCCACATCTCCAACGATTGGTTGAGCTGTTTGTGTCATTTTCCCGAACTCCAATCGCTCGATCTTGACGGTACATCGATAAGCGATGCGGGTCTGAAACATCTCTACACACTTAAAAATCTCCGTCTACTCAATCTACATGATACTCGCGTCACGGACCAGGGAGTTGTTGCTTTGGAGAAAGCCATACCGAATTTACTAACGGTCAATCGCCTAACCGATTTAGAGGCGAGGCAGATGCGATTGGAACGCGAGATTCGGCTGCTACACGGAAGGATGGAGATTAAAAGGTTCCGTTCTGGTCAGCCAAGAATCATCGTTTATTTCAGCGCATCAGATATAACGACCAAACAGTTGTCCACGGTCAAATGTTTTGATGTTGTTCACGAACTATCTCTGGCCGGATTGCGTCAAATTGACGACGAAGGCATTGGACGCTTGGAAAACGCGACGCAGCTACAGTCGCTCAACTTGCGTCGAACTTCCGTAACCGGCAAAGGGCTAAAGAGCATCAGCAAATTGAAGGAGATCCAAAAGTTGATGCTCGCCGAGACACGGCTCGTCAACTCAGAACTCGTCCATCTAAAGGATCTCAAAAGCCTTGAGCAACTGGATATCGGCATCAACTCCATCGACGATGAGGGAGTGGCCCACTTGAAGGGATTAACGAATCTGCGCGAGTTACGCTTGGATTCCACACGGGTCAGCGATAAATCCGTCGAGACATTGCGCACTTTAACGGGACTAAAGAAATTGGATCTGCGTCAAACGCGCTTCACATCGGAAGGTATCGAGTCGCTGAAAAAAGCCCTGCCGGACGCGGAGATTCGTTCTCACTGACGCCCGCTTCGTGATGTCTCTCCCGATTGGGTCTGCGGCGATCTTTTCGCCGCAGACCCTCAAACCAGGTTTACTGTTGCAGTACACGCTTCATGCGTGCATAAACATCTTGCAGTTCCTTGCGTCCGCCGCCGGCGACTTCGGAAGTGGCCCAGCCGTTGTAGCCGACCTCGGACAACGCCTTGAGAACATCCGGCCAATCCTCATCGCCTTCGCCGATCGCTACCCACGGGTTTTCCTTGTTCTTGAACTTCGCCATGCTAAAGCCTTTGAAGTCGAACTTGAGCATGCGCTTGCCGAGCTTGCGAATCCAATCGCCGGACTTGACGCCGTACTTGACCATGTTGCTGCAATCGAAATAGGCACCGACTAACGGAGTCTTAAACTGGTCGATGTATTCGATGAGTTGTTCCGGCTTGGTGAGGAAATTATTCCACACCACCTCAATGGCGATTTTGACGCCGAGTTTATCGGCAGTGGGGATGGCCTTCCGCACTTCCGCCGAGGAACGCTCCCAACACTGCTCGTAAGTTACGTCCTTATTGACGACTCCGGGCACGAGCAAAGCGGTATCGGCTCCGTAGGTTTTGGCATCCTCTAGCGCTCCCTTGAGGGCGGTGAGTCCCTTTGCCCGCACTTTCTCGTCGGGATGCGACAGGGTATCGCGCCAATGAACCGAGTCGATGACGCCGTGGATGGCAATGCCGGTTTTATCGCGGGCGGCCACGGCTTCTTTCTTGTCGATGTTGCTGGGGCTGTTCATCTCAACCCCGACAAAGCCGAGCGATTTGACCAGTTCGAGCTTTTTCTCGATGGAGCCGTCGACTCGGATCATGTCGTATTTGACGGCCAATTTGAGCTTGGGCTTTTTCTCCTCCGCGCCGCCGACGGCGAGAACGGCCGTGGTCGCCAGGGTTGAGTGCAAGAACGTGCGTCGGTCGATAGGTAAGGTCATGGAGAACTCCTTGAGTGGCTATTTCTGAGCGTGGGGCGTAAGCCCCCTGAGCGTGGGGCGTAAGCCCCCTGAGCGTGGGGCGTAAGCCCCCTGA
>JAKBCS010000085.1 GCA_021807595.1 Planctomycetota bacterium
AGCAGATATGCGGCGATTTCTAGACGATTCGGCGGATCGGCAATCACCATACAAACACCGTAGCTCGGAATACCACGACGGGGCTCCCTGTCAGATTCACCCATTGGTTCTGCCTGCCTCGTCAGATTATCATCGCCAACAGCCGTTGGACGAACTCATGGAAAGCAATGACGTCTGCTTTAGTGTACTCGTGAAATCTCCCGTGGGCGGCACTGTTCCCGAGTTCTCTCTTGCCGTCGATCTCGCCTTTTTGGACTGCGGTGAGAACATTGTGCTTCGTTAGCTGCGAGGCCAAGTCATCGACGCCCGAACGCGGTCTGACCACAATCCCTTTGGAAATACAGACGCGCCGAAGGCCATCCTCGAGCACCGCGCGAATGAGCACGGCAGCCGCGTCCTTGTAGTCGTTTTCAAGCAAAACGGTCGCCTGAACCAGAAAATCCGCAAAAACTTCGGCCGAGACAAGGAGCTTCGTGTCTGCCATGAAGCCTTCGCGAAAGTCCGTCATTGCGGCAGTCAGAATACCCTGCAAAATGCTCGGGTTCACCTGCTTCTCATCGCCACCCCTGGCGAGGAGTTCGCGAAAATAGATACTGTTCTCGCCTGCGGTACGAGCGAGTAGGTTTAGTGCGCTAACCTTTACCTGGAAAAAGGCAACGGGACCATCGCTAGTTTGCTCAATCTGCTGAAGGCTGGGAATACGTTCAATGAGTCGCGCGAACTTCTGGACGATTTCTTCCTTGTCCTTGTCGAAGGTTGCTCTTGGTACTGTCATCGGTAGCTCCTGTCGCTGGTATCGTCGGTCGCGGCCGATATTCACAGGACACGGTAGTCGCGGCGAGGTTCGTCTGTTTGGCGGAACACTGCTTATTAGAAGTAGCCGCATTCAGGATACGCGGCGGCATTTTCCTGTCAATTCGCATAGACGCAGCGGAATGTGTCGAGTTTTGCCGCGCGAATTGACCGGGCAATACTTGCGCAGCAGACCAAAAGGGATGAAGCTCATCGGACAGTACGAAATCGCCTACACAGCACGGCGACGGGGTCCGCGTAATGTCCCACCTCCTGGATAAGGAACTGAGCTGATCGTGAACCGAATGCCGAGACGGAGGACGGGATTTGAACTCCGGAATGTCCGTCCGCAAGATCAATAGCGTCAACTCACGCAGAATCGTTGATCATTGCGCGATTAACATTGAACTCGTTGGTCGAGACGCAAATCTCGGCGTGACAACGCGGAAGCCCTCCGATGTACGTGTCGAAGGGCGGTTTCTAAAAACAAGCGGAGAGGACGGGATTCGAACCCGTGGTCGGGTGTTACCCCGACACCGGTTTAGCAAACCGGCGCTATCGGCCACTCAGCCACCTCTCCAAAGTGTCTCTACTATCGGTGGTTAGGTCGAGCTTTCTGTTGCGAAATCCTCACGCGATCGCGGATGGGACGAATTCTTCTGTCGTGGCGACAATCCATTCTCATTACCACGGCAACTTTAAGCCCATTCATCGACAAAGCACCCCACCTATTGAACCGGAGATTGATTGTATGCGCAAGGTTCGCGCCCGTAAAGGTCCGAAACGACATGCCCCGTGCTATAAATTCGATTCGAAGGGAGAGGTTGAGCGCAACTTTCGCTCTTTTGCGATAAAGAGGATCGGTCGGTCGGCTCTGGGGCGAAAGTTACTGAATTTGGGCAAGATGTAGTGAGTTTTCCCACGGATGGTGTATCGTGGAAAGAAGAGACGCAGACCGCGTTTCTTCGACGATCGGAAGAGAGGAGGGAGCGATCGAGACGCGTTCCCTCTTGCCGAATTCTCGGTAGGAGTTCACGATGCAGTTATCCCAAACACCGACAGCCGGTGTGCCGCCGCGCTGGTTGGTCCGCGTGGGAAGCGCGGCGATTCTCTATCACCTCGTTGCCATCGCGCTTCCCGTGATCGACGTGAAGAGTGGTCCCTGGCCCGGCGGCCTGGCCGAGGCTCCGGAGTTCGCACACTCCGCCAGCGGACTTTCCAAAATTCATGCCCAAGCCTTTCGCGTCGTTCACAGTTACGACTTTCCCACGAATCGGCCCGGCGATCTACCCGGCGTCGAGTTCGATGTGCGACTTCGAGACGCCGACGGGAAGGTCGTTCAGACGCTCCATTTTCCCGATCCCAAGGCCAACTTTTGGGTGCGACAGAGGCAAGATCTACTGGCGAGGAACCTGGCCCCGGATCAGCCGCTCGAATCGCCTGGGGCCGAACTGTTGGCTCCTCCCGGTCAACAGGTGCCGACCGTGTCCTATTGGTCGTTGCCAGACGATATAAATCCCAACGCCGTCAAACCGGGAGATAAGCCCGAATTGCAGTTGCGAAAGGTGGACTACAACATGGTGCCTCGCAATCGTCAGTTGATGAAGCCGACCGATTGGGCACTCGTTCTCCATCGTTCCTATGCCCGCTATCTGTGCCGCAAGTATGGAGCCGCCTCTGCCGAAGTAGTGCGCCATACGCGCGAGCCCGTCTCGCCCGGGGTGCTGTTCGGTAACGAGATGCCGCCCAACGCGCTCGAAGATCTCATCGCCGATTTTGGGGAGGTGAAGCCATGAAGCAGCCATTCACGCCGGTCGAGCTTGATCCGCGGGGCGGCGGCGTCGCCGCCTGGACTCGGTTCTGGTTCACGCCCGCCGATCCGGTCGCGCTGTCGGTTCTGCGCTTTCTGGCAGGCATCGTCTTCCTATATTGGCTCGCGCCGTTTGCCGGCGACCCGCAAGCCTTTTTTGGGGTGGACGGGTGGTTTGATGCACGCGCCTATTCGGAGGCATCGCGTCTGAGAGAATTGCCTCCTTACTTGTTCACCTGGTCCGCCGCTTACTGGTGCAGCCACAACGCGATGCTGTTGACTGCACTTTATTGGCTGTCGATCGCAGTGGTCGCGCTATTCGCATTGGGAGTGGCGACACGGCTCACGGGTGTGTTGAGTTGGATTGTAGTTGTGTCGTTCACGGCCAACCCCGCGATAGCCTTCGATGCCGATCCGCTGCTGCAGATGCTGGCGTTCTATCTCATGCTCGGCCATCTCTTCCTCGGCCTGCAAACGCCCGACCAGACACCGCTGGCTCTCGTGTTGGGGCCGACGCGCGCCACTTGGCTCTTTTCTGGATTGTGGCCGCGGCAGCGCGGCGTACTCGCTCCCAGCTCGGCAGCAAATGTTGCCGTGCGCTTGTTGCAGGTTCACTTTGCCATGGCGGTGATGGTGACGGGGCTTCATAAGTTGCAGACCAGCGCGTGGTGGTCCGGGCTTGCCCCGTGGTTTTATCTGCATCCGCCCTTTCACTCGACGCTCGCCGAGATCCGGTCCTTCGCGCCGCCAAACGCCGAAACGTATCTCAATCTCTTCAGTCTGACGGCCTATGCTGTGTTAGCCTGGCAGATTGCCTTTCCCGTGTTCGCGTGGCGGAGGTGGTTGCGTCCGTTGCTGCTGGGCGGCGCGGCAATCGGCTGGCTGATGACCGCGTTGGCACTGCAAATGCCTCTAGTTGGACCATTGATGTTCGTGCTGTGCCTGGCGTATATGACACCGATGGAATGGCGCTCGATACAAAGCAAATTGTCGCACTTGCCGCTATTCGCACGACTGGGAAAAGAAACGACCGCGCAGGCCGAGCGGAAGATCAAGAACGGAGCGCGGACTGGGAATGTCGCCGTGGGGAATCGCACATGAAGCATCGCAATTCGCTGTTCGCCTTCGTTGGGCTGGGTCTTCTCGTACTCGGAGTGGGCTGCCCTCCCACCGATACGAACGTACCCGCGCCGCCGACCAAGCCGACGGAACGAGATCCCGCGCCCGTCCCGTCGGAGTTGCACTTCGACAAAGGCCCGAAGGACCCGTTGCAGGCTCGTCTCGAAGCGGCCATTACCCAGGCGGTGAAGCGCGATCTCACGACGGGCCACGGCTTCTGGACGGTGTTCCACGGTATCTTGGGGTTGGGGCCGTCTATCAACTTGCTCGATACAAACACCAATAAGCGCGTCAACGCACTGGACTACATTGCCGACGGCGGCAAGCTCAATGGGTTGGAATTCATCCCCATGCCGGACGGATTGGATGTCCTGGTCGCGCCGGGAACCTTCGTCAGTCAAGGTCACATCGATCAATTCGTCGCCGAGATGGTTGAGTGGGGCGTCCAGCCGGATCGCAAATTCGTGGTCAACGGCAAGAACTACACGTTCATGGATTTCCTTCGCCACAGTCGAGGCCGCGCCTCGGTTCGCAAACCGATGGAGTTGGAATGGTCGTTGGTCATCATCGGTACGACGTTCGGTCCAGACAGTAAATGGACCAATGCGATGGGGGAGGAGGTCCACTTTCAAGACCTCGTTCGCGCCGAGGTCGAGAAACCTCTAACGACGGCGGCATGCGGGGGCACGCATCGACTCTTCGGACTCGCTTGGGCATACTACCTACATCTCAACGAAGGCGGCAAAACGGACGGGGTTTGGAAGGACGTGCTCGCCAAGCTCAATGATGCCAAGAAACAGGCTCGAAAGCTGCAAAACGGCGACGGCTCGTTTTCGACGAACTTCTTCGGCGGTCCCGGCAACGTACCGGACATGGAACGTCGATTGAACACCTCGGGCCACATTTTCGAGTGGTTGATGCTGTCACTGTCCGATGGAGAGTTGAAAGAGCAATGGGTGCAGGACGCGGCCAACGCGCTCACGATGATGTTCTTGGAAATCGAGAATCGACCGATGGAGGGTGGCACACTCTACCACGCGATCCACGGTTTGCTGATGTATTATGCGCGCGTCTATGGCCCGGAAAGACTGGGGCCATTCGCACCGCACATCGTTCGTCCTCCAAAGGCATGACGCGCGGGATCGGTTCGGAATGTCTTCCTGAGCGAAGAGCTTTGCACGGTTGGCCGAAGAACGAGATTCACCCTTTTTCGGCCCTGCTCAGCAACTGGGAAGTCATTCCGAACCAAATCGATTCCAGCTTGAGTGCTTGCCCGCCAAGGAGCGGAGAGAACTCATTTCGTCTTAAAAGAGTAGATCGTCGTCTGTTTATACGTTTCGCCTGGCTTGAGGATTATCGTCGGGAATCGCTCGTGATGGACAGCGTCGGGGAAGTGTTGTGCTTCGAGACAGAAACCCCAATGCTTTTTGTAAACCACATCGCCCCGCCCCTTGAGCTTGCCGTCGAGGAAATTGCCGCTGTAAAATTGAATGCCGGGTTCGGTCGTCAACACTTCCATGACGCGCCCCGATTTCGATTCGCTCACCCGTGCGGCCAACGTAGGTTCCTTCTTGTCCTTCGTTAACACATAATTCAGGTCGTAGCCGCCCGGTTCGCCCTTGAGTCGATCGATGCGCTCGCCGATGCGGCGCGGCTTGGTGAAGTCGAAAGGCGTGCCCTTAACCGATTCGATCGCTCCGGTCGGAATCAAGGTGTCGTCCGTCGGCGTGTATTTCTCGGCGGCGACCATCAATTCGTGTTCGAGGATGTCGCCGGATTTCGTCCCGCCGAGATTGAAGTAGCTGTGATTGGTCAGGTTCACCGGCGTCGCCTTGTTCGTCGTCGCCGTGTAGTCGATGCGCAGCGCATTGTCGTTGGACAGCGTGTAGGTCACATGGGCGGTCAGCGTACCGGGATAGCCTTCCTCGCCATCCTTGCTGACGTAGCTTAGTTCGAGGGAGGGACCGTCCGGCGTGGCTTTCGGCTCGGCCTTCCATACTACCTTATCGAACCCCTTTTGTCCGCCATGCAGCGCGTTGGGCGGGTTGTTGATTGCCAACTTGTAGGTTTTGCCTTCGAGGGTAAACGTCCCCTTGGCGATACGGTTGGCCACGCGACCGACCGTGGCACCGAAGTAAGGATGTCCGGCGAGATACTCTTTCAGGTTATCGAAGCCCAGCACCACATCGCCGAGCTTGCCGTCGCGATCCGGCACATCCAACTCGGTGAGAAGCGCTCCGTAGGTAATGATTTTGGCCGTCGAACCAACGGCGTTCGTCAGCGTGTACCGCTCCACCGCGAGGCCATCCTCCGTCTTGCCGAACGCATCCTTTTTCACGCTGCTCTTCTCCTTTTTCTCGTCCTTCGCCTCCACCGAACAAAGGCCGACCGAGAACAGACACATCAAACCGACAGAAACGACCACTTTTCGCATGGATAATCTCCTTCGTATCAGAGCCGGAAGCGTTAGCGGCGATACACACGCCGTTGCCGACGCTTCCGGCTCTGAAATTGCCAGATCTCAGAGACGATCCACAAAGCCCCCTGAGTACAGGGGAGAACGGAGCTTTGCGGATCGTCTCTCAGTCGTAGGGTGTCCAGGCCAGGGCACGAATCTCGCCGAACTCGCGCGCGAGGCGGTGCCAAGAAACGCCGCCGTCGACCGACCGATATACCTGACCGCTGACGCTGCTCGCGTAGATCAAACTCGGATCGGCGCGATGGACGGCGAAGTTCCAAATGGTACTGTTGGCTTGTCCGGGGAATTCGGCAGTTTGCCAGGAACGCCCGCCGTCGAGCGAACGGCCGGCGATTCCGCAGAACCCCGGTGGACCGTCGCCGTTTCCCAATAGGATTTCGTGCGGCCTGCCGCAGGGCTGAATCAAGGTGCGGCAATACGACCACGGCATCACTTTGCCAATCTGCAATGGCCTCCAGGTCGCGCCATCGTCTTCGCTGACGTTCAGATCGTTGTTCGTCGCGGCCAAGAGACGGCGCGGCGTCTGGCCATCGCCAGGCACAACAACCAGCGCGTGAATATCGCGGGAGCTAAGCCCTTCACCGATTGGCTGCCAAGTGCGGCCGCCATCGCGGCTGTGATGCACTCCATCAATCTCAACTCCGGCCCACAAGCGATCTGTATTTTCAGGATCGCCGACGAGGCATGTGACCCGCGTCCACACAATACGCGGGCACTCGCGCACCAGTTGCGCTGGAGATTCGCTCCAGGTTTCTCCGCCATCGTCCGAACGAAAAAGGTGCGAGGGGCAAGTGCCGACGAGAAGCGCATCGGGCTTGCTCGGTGCGATCCACATCGACCAGACCTGCAAGCCGTCGAACGGCGCGGGCAACTTCCTCCAGTTCTCCGCGCTGTCGCGGCTTACGAACAACCCTCGTTCGCTTCCCAAATATAGTGTTGCGGATTCGATGGGATGAACGGCCAAGGCGCGCACATCGCATTCCACGAACATGCCTTCGCAAGCACGGCGAAAGGTTTCTCCGCCGTCGAGGCTGCGAAATAAACCTTCTCCAATGGTGCCTACGAAAAGACGGTGGGGGATCATGTTTTCGCTCCCTGCTCGACCGGCGTTTGTTGGCACGGCAGGGCCTGAAGGCCGGTTATGCCCGGAGGCAGTTGCGCTTCTTCCACCAACATGCACGGCAAACCTTCCTTAATGGGATAACGCAATCGGCACCGTTGGCAGACGAGCGCGTCGCCCTCTTCTTCGAGTCGGGCCGCACGCGATGGATCGAGAGGGCAGCGTAAGATGTCGAGTAGTTCCTGGGAAATCATGAACGCACCGTGCAAACCGAGGTTGTCTGCGAATCGTTGGGAATCGATGACATTGTAGGAAAAATGCAACGACCGCCAGCGCGCGGTTCGTACTCGCCGGTCGAAAGCCGAGAAAAGGCGATCCCTCGGAGTCTGAAACCTAAGCGAGGGAAAAATCGCTCCTCGCTTACGCTTCAGGTACCGCAGGTTACGTCTTGGGTTGTTTGCGCCGGAAGCTTGCCGTCGCCCAAAGGGCATGAAGTTCCCGCCAGCGTTCGTCGGACGCGCTCGCGCCCGCGGCTCGAGCAATGCGTTCGACGTGAAACCACTGGATCGGTTCGTCGCGGTCGATTCTTTGAAGATCGCGAACGAGGACGGAATAATTAAAGCCCAACCGAGGGCTGAAATCGCGTAGGGACTCCGCAAGCTCGCCGATGAGTAAGCGCAACTCGACGCCCAAGGGCGAGGGATAAATCTGTCCCAATTGCTCTCGATAGCGCGCGAGCCAATCGTCGTGAACCTCGTCGCATTCGGTGATGCCGCAGACGTTGGCGACGCGCTCCAATACGCACCAGGGCGGCACTTCTTGGCCGCGCGCGATGGCGCGCAATCGTGCCGTCCACAGCCCGGTTAACCCCAGGCGCTTCAGATGGCGCGACAAAGGGATGAGTCCGCCTTCGCGCTGCGCCAATAAAGCGATGAGTTCTCGCACCGACTTCGGATGTTGCCAGGCTTCGCGAACGGACTCGCGCTGCCGACGCTGTTGCAACAACGCCTCGACTTTGCGCCGACCGGCCTCTTGAATGGCGCGGAGGATTCGATCCCCTCCCGTTGCAGAGACTCGATGGACGCCGCGCTCTATTTTTTGATATTCCACAGTGGAATAACCTAAGATAGGCTCCATGTCGCTCGGTTCAAAACCGTACAACTCGCGTGTCAGCCGAAAATCGAAGCGAGTCTCGGGTCGATGACGGCGATGAAACTGCGCGCGTCGCTTCCGCCACGCTTCGATCAGGCCGTCCCGTTCGCCTTCCGAATCGGTCAGGAGCGTGGCGAGTCCGGCGGGATAGGCTTGCGCCGAATAAAACCCATCTTCCTCAATGTATTTGATGATCCGCGCCGGCTTCTTGCCGCCGATCCCGAACAGATCGGCCAATTCGCGCCGGGCGATGCCGCGCTTCTTGCGCAGCTGCCGGAGGCGAAGGCCGAATTCGTCGGGAATTTCCGTGCCTTGGGTCGTCTCTTCGTTTCGCCACAACCGTTCGAGCGCTTGCAATTCGCCGTTGCAGGCGATTTGTTGAACCACTGCTGCCATCTCCTCCCAAGCGGGCATTTCAAGATAGCGCAAGCGGCGCACGGCGGCGGTCGCCAATCCCAGCGACAATAAATGCTTCTCGCTGTAGCCAGCGCGTCCGCAAAGAACCCAGAATTCGACAAGCGGTTCCGGGTAGCCGCGCTGGCGGAGACGCTGGCGCTCCGCTTCGCGCCACAGCGTTTCCGCTCCGGCGACATCCTCGCCGACGGTGGCGCAGAGGCGGTTTAGCAACTCCCACGGAAGGGGAAAATTGCCGCGACGATACTCCCACAACGTCGCCGCACTGATACCGACGCGACGGGCGAGTTCGCGCGAGGAACCGGCCCTTAATTCGAGCCGAGCGATAAACTGTTCCAACGTCTCGCCCGCGCCCGCATAGAGACTTCGTAGCTCCTCGATCCGATCGGAAGGCACTCCTTCTCGTTGATAGAAGGCGAGTAGCTGTTGCAGAATTCGCCGCGTCGGAGCATGAATGCCGAGTTCCAAATCGCGCAGCGTCCCGCGACTGATGCCGGAGCGTCGAGCCAATTCCAATCGAGTAAGCCCCAAAAGCTGCGCGCGAATGGCCACCAGGAGTCTCGCCAAAGGAGGCGCGGACTCGGCCCGTTGCACCGCGCGTTGACGCAGGTGTTCGTTCCGAAGGGCGTGGCCCTTCAAGGGTAGGGCGGGATCGTGCGGCTGGAGCGGCATGGGAATGCCTCTCGACCGGCGACAAGGCCGGCTGGGGTTCAATCGGTGGGAAACAATCGCTCGGGCGTCCTCCCGAAGATGGATCGTGGCTCCACAATCCGCGACGGAGGTTTCTTGGGGCGATGCTTGGCGGGTTGCAATCGATGGCGGAGCGAGGACATCGCGGCGGGGTGCGTGCGACATCCGAATTAACTTCTTGCAATCGTATGCGGAGGAGAAGTGAATTGCAAACGGATTTGTTAAAAAAAAGGGAAAACGAGATGTGCCTGGGTGATTTTTGGAACGGGGTTGACCGGCAGCCTCGGCTTCCCGTACCCTCCACAATCCCAAGCACATCCGAGGACGATGAACGCCTTATCGCATCGGTCGTTCGTTCAATCGTTACGGAACCGTCGAAAGCGAGCCGGCTGCCGCCATCGGTTGAATCGGCGGCGCGACGGTAGTGGCAGGTCTGACGTAGGGCGACGGCGTGCCGTGTTCGATGGGGTGAACCAAGCAATCGCAGCGACCCTGACAATTGCTTCGGCATCCGGCGAGTAAACCGAGCAGACCGGCGGAGATGCACAGCAAGAACCCACGACGCATAGCTTCCCTACCTTTCCTGTATAAAACAGGGGCATCCAACAAGCGCCGTCCGTGGCACTTGCAGAATGCATCGACGAGGAAAAGGACGCGCCTTGAGTCAATCTCGCAAAATCGGATAAACCTCGAAGACCGCACAAGCGGATTGACCGGCAAAGATTGCATCGTTTGGGTATTGTAGATTCCCTGGATGGAGAAGGAGACGCGAACATGGATGCCATTGTCATGGCGGCGGGTTTGGGTACTCGGCTTCGGCCCCACACGCTGCATACCCCCAAACCGTTACTCCCGATACAGAGTCGGCCCATTCTCGATTGGACGCTTGCCGCCTTGCCCAAGCAAGTCGATCGCGTTCTGGTCGTAGTGCATTATTTGAGCGAACAGGTGGAGGCGTACTTGAAAGGCCAGAAGCATTTCGCGCGCTGGCAAGTGGTTCGTCAGGAGACGCCGCGCGGCACCGGCGATGCCCTGTTAGCCTGCCGTCCCTTCGTGGAATCGCAGAGTTTTTTGGCGGTCAACGGCGACGATCTGTTCGGCGCGTCCGACTTGGCGGCGTTGGCCGAGTGTCCCGCCGCAGTTCTCTGTCATCCGGTGGACGAGCCGCGGCGGTTCGGCATCGCCTTCCGCAAGTCGGACGGCACCCTCGACCGGCTCGTCGAGAAACCCAATCTTGAAGGCCGGCAGTTGGCCAATACGGGGGCCTACGTCTTCCCGCGAACCGTTTTCGATCTCCCGTTAACCCTGTCGCCGCGCGGCGAATACGAAGTGACCCAGTACGTCGGCGAACTAGCGGCGCGCGGCACAGTGCGCGTCGTCGAAGCGAACTTTTGGCTTCCCATCGGCACCGAGGAAGTATGGCAGGCCGCGCAAACGATGGATCTTCGACCGCTTTACCCCCCTCATTTCGATTGAGCGCGATCGTTGCGTTGGAGTATCTCCGTCAGAGTCTCCACGGCCGCGTTGCGTTGCACGTCGGCCAGTGGATCGTCGAGCGGCAAGCGGCGCGCCGACGATCCAGGTCGCAGCGTCTGTTGCTCCCACCAGGTTCGTAGAGCGATCCGCGCTTCGGAAGAGAGACGGAACTCGTGGCCGGGGTCGGGCTGTACACCCCAAGGGTCGCTGTCTTTGCTATCCGGAAAGCGGTGCAGCGGTTTGCCGTTGGGACGCAGCAGTACGCCGCTCGTCACTTTGAGTCCGATTGGGCCGAGATTGCGTAGTTTCTGCACGTTGCCCTTGCCGTGCGTCCGCTGGCCTATCAAGAGAGCGCGATGATGGTCTTGCAACGCCGCCGCGATCATCTCCGCGCCGCCGGTCGAATCTTCGTTGATTAGGACGACCATCGGATATGCGTTGTCTTTCTCTTCCGTTGTGCTGCGGAATACGTCTTGCGGTAGATTGCGATACTCGACGGTCGCAATCGTGCCGTCGCCTAGGAAAAGCTCTGCCGTTCGCCTTGAACCGTCCAGAGCGCCGCCCGGACAACCGCGTAAATCCAGTATCAAACCGCGCATGCCGTCGCGCCGCAAGGCGCTGAGAATCTCGGACAGGTCGTCGGGCGTGCTTTCAACGACATTGCCAATCCGTATATGGGCAATTTTGCTCGCGCCGTCGATCCAATAGTTCCACGAATTGTCGTCTCGCCGCTTCGTGCCAAAAACACTTTCGGGCCGAAATCGCTGCCATTCCAAAGTTGCTCGGCGATCGACCTTCTCTCCAGGCCGACGGTAGGTTATCGAAATTGGCTCCGGCAAAGCCGATGATCCCAATTGGGGTTTCCGCAACGAGATGCGGCCGTTGAGGAGGTTCAACGCCTCTTTGACTTTTCGTTCGCGACCGTCGGAATCGCACAAGCCGACAATCTCATCCCCTGCTTTGATCCCGGCCTTCTGTGCCGGACTGCCGAGCAAGACATCGCGAATGCAAACTCGGTCCCCATCCTCCTCGGGAACTTCCAATCCATAGCCCTCGCGCATCGGAGCGTACCCGGCGGCACGACGGTCTTCCTTCGAGGCGAGTACGCCGGAATAGGGATCGAGAGAATGCAACATGGCCTGCAAGCCAACGACCAGCGGATCGAAGCCGAGGGTTTTGGCCGGTCCTAACTCGGCACGAACAGAGCGAATCGCATCGAACAGCGGCTTTTCGTCTGCGAACTGTGCGCGGCGCGGCGCGAGTACCGGAATCAACCCCGGTGGAGGAGCCTCGGACGAATTCGCGGGAGTCGATTTCTTCACCGCGCGTTCGATGCGCTGGCGCAGATCGCGCGGCGTCACACGACGCGCCGACTCATATACCGCCGTCAACGCACTTTCCAAGAGATCAACCTGCGACACCGGGCGAACGTAAATCTCTTCGACCAAATGGACGGCTTCGAGCAAGAGCAGGGCGAACGTCTCGTTGTCGTTCGGTGCTGTTCCGTAGATGTGCGTCGTACTTGGCGGCGGCGCAGGCGTCGGCGCGGGGATCGGGGCCGAGGCGGCAATCAGGACAAAAAGCAGCGGTACGCAATGAATCGCACGGACGCGCATGAGACACCTCTTCTCCGAAACGGCGAACGGTCGTCGGCGCGATACACTAGAAAAAGTCCGCCTCTTGCGGAAGACCAAACGGTGGCCGATCGAGAAGAGAAATATGCCAACGCGCGTATTGTTGCTGCGTCACGCCGAAACCGCAAACCCCCTCGTTTTCCACGGCGCGGAGTCGGACATCGAATTGAGCGAACGCGGCCGGCGTCAAGCCGAGGCCGTCGCTCCGATTTTGGCCGCGTGCGCCCCCGACGTGCTGATCTCGTCGGCCATGCGCCGCGCCGTGGAGACGGCCACGCCTATCGCCCGCGCCTGCGGTTTGCCGCTGCGCATCGAATCGCAACTGCACGAACGCCGCGTCGGCGCGCTCGGCGGTACATCGACCCAGCAGCACGAAGGACCGTGGCGCGATACCCTGCGCCGGTGGAAGAAGGGGGACACAACCTACGCCCCGCCCGGAGCGGAATCGTTCGACGACATTCGCCATCGCGTGGTGCCGGTCTGGCAGCGCGTGACGACGGAATGCGAAGGACAAACCCTCGTGATCGTGGCGCACGGCATCGTTTGCCGCGTCCTGTTGTTGTCGCTGCTCCCCAACTACACTGTGGCCGATTGGAGTCGTATAGGGAGCGACAATGTGGCCATTCACGAACTGCTTCTCGAAGGAGGATCGTGGCGGGCCGAACGCATCAACGACCTGCCCTCAGCAGCAGCAGTGTGACATTACGATTGAAAGAGATCGCTTATGTGTATGAGACGCCTCCCATTTTGCTGCGCGCTACTTTTCCTGGCATCCGTCTCCGGAGAAAGCTGGGCTGAGGAGATGCCGTGGATCGTCGTCTCCAAGGACAAGAAACAATTGGTAGCGGAGTCTACCGGCCGTTCGTTTGTGCCGTGGGGCTTCAACTACGATCGCGATGCGGCGGGCCGTCTCCTCGAAGACTATTGGCAAGACGAATGGCCGAAAATCGAGACGCACTTTTCCCAAATGAAAAAGCTGGGGGCCAACGTCGTTCGGATTCACTTGCAATTCGGTCGATTCATGGAGAGACCGGACAAAGTCAACGAGAAGCAGTTGGATCGCCTCGCGCGCCTGTTGAAACTGGCCGAACGGCAGCGATTGTACCTCGACCTAACCGGGTTGGGCTGTTATCACAAGAAGGACGTGCCCGCCTGGTACGACAAACTCGGCGAGAAAGAGCGCTGGGACGCCCAGGCAAACTTTTGGCAAGCGGTGGCGAGCCGCTGCGCAGCCAGCTCCACCGTCTTCTGCTACGATCTGATGAACGAGCCGGTCGTCCCCGGCGGCCGGCGCAGAGACGGCGATTGGTTGGGGCCTCCCTTCGCTGGCAAGTGCTTCGTTCAGTTCGTTACGCTCGACACCGGCGAACGCCGCCGTCCCGCCGTCGCCCAACAGTGGATACGTCGCCTGTCCACCGCAATCCGTGCCAAGGATCGCCGCCATCCGATTACCGTGGGATTGGTGGACTGGAGCCTCGACCGCGCGGGGTTGACATCAGGTTTTGTACCGAACAAGGTGGTTGAGGATCTCGATTTCGTCTCCGTTCACCTCTATCCCCAAAGCGGCAAAGTGAAGGAGGCGCTGGAAACACTGAAGGGTTTCAGCGTGGGCAAGCCAGTAATCGTGGAAGAGACTTTTCCACTGCGTTGCTCGCCGGAAGAATTGGAAAAGTTCCTTGAAGGATCGAAAAAGTATGCGTGTGGATGGCTTGGCTTCTATTGGGGCAAGACGCCGCAGGAGTTGAGGAAATCGCAGGGACTATCCGATGCGATCACCCTGCGATGGTTGGAGTTGTTCGAGAGACAGGGAAAGAGATTGGAGAGCGGATCCGAGAAATAGCCTCCCAAGGCTAGATACTTTTCAAGAAGCATCGGTCGCATGCACCACGTCGCACCGGAAGGAATGCGTCGAAGAGCGACTTCCCAGTTTAGCCGTTACGCGAAGCGGAGCGTGTTGCCGCCGCGCTCCGCTGCGCGGCTAACCGAACTCATTATTCGACAAACCCTTACAACAAGCCGCGTTCAAATTGTGCCGCTTGTCCTCCCGGTATTCGACGGCCGGCGCGAAGTAGACGCCAGCGACGGCGCACTTCCTCCGGCGCGTACTGGCGATAGATGAAATCGGCGCGGAGACAACTCGCCCCGGCACGGCGCAGCTCATCGAGGCGATCGGAAAGACAAAAGCTATCTCGATTGATGACGATAGTTCGACAATGGTAATCGAGGGCCGTCACTTTCTCGCCGTGGCTGGACTCCATTTCCATGCTCTCGAAGCGACAATTTGCCTTGCCCGGACAGCCGCCGATCAGATTGGCATAGGCGCACGATTCGGCCACGAACAACGGCGTATCCTGATGTACGATGAGGACGGCGCGGTCGCCGAACTCGTTTAGCAGCGAGCGTACATTTTCCCGACCGTCCTCCGGCGAAAGAGTGAAGCGACGGACTCCCATCCCCTCCAATGCCTGGGCCGCCAGCCGATTGATGACGTAGACCGACCAATCCGTCGAAAGGTCGATTCCGTTGGGTTGTGGTTGGATGGGATCGAGACCGAGGTAATCCCACGCCGAGAGATTGGCCGCTTCCCACTTCGTCCACCCGGCCGCGAGAAGCGATGCAATCTTGTGGCGAACACCGGTCTCTTCCCAGAAGCGCGTCAACGCCGGAAGCGCCAGACGAATCCGCTCGCGTCCGATCCGCTCGGTCCAAAAACCGAGTTTATCGACCAACAAAGTCGGATGATCGCGGCCAATATCCACCACGATTTCGTCGATGCAGGTCCAGTCCTCTTCCTCGAAAGCGTCGAGAAACCCGATTCGATCTACCTTGATCGACCATCGGAAAGCCTCCGCAGGCGGCTCGGTGCGTACCTTCGGCGGCGCGACGGCTAATTGCAGCTGCGCTATCCGCTCGAACAAAGTGCGCTGCCGCTTCGCTTCCAGAGCGGTCAGCACATCGCGGCGAAGCCGGTTCAGACGCGACACCGGCACGAACGTGGCGGCGGCGTTATGATAGGTGAAGGAGTCGAGAGTCATCGCCGTATCGCCGAGTTTCTCGAACGCACCGCGCGCCGTCAAAGCCAGCGCGTCTCGATCCTTGGCCGGAGAGAATGGCCCCGGCAGCTCGCGCCGCACTTCGATCGCGGTGGAATTGACATCGACGAATCGAGCCATCGCACTCACACCTTCGGCAGTGGCCGTCACTTCGACCGAGATGGCATGGCGAATGCGGTGCTTACCCGGCTTGGGGCGATCGTGGCGATACTTCTGCTTCACCTCCTGCGATGAGGAACAATAGACCGGGGCACCGCGAGGAATGTCCGGATGTTCGCGCGGCAACTCGACTTCGACAAGGGTATCGGCGGGCGCTTCGAATACTTCTTGCCGCCTCTCCCGCCGATTGGGCGTCGCCATCCACAGTCGTTCGACGGCGAAGCCGAACGGTTTGCCCAGCACCGGCAGATCGACTTGCAAGCCATCGTGCCGTTGAAGCGCGCGATGGGTGAGGAAGCGCAAACGGCTCTCCGCCCCGCTTTTGATAACGGCTTCGACTTGGCCGATCGATGTTCCGCGATGGCCTACCGTATCGCGGTCGGCCACTTCTTTGTCTTTATGCGACGCCACGAACAAGCGCGTCCACGGACGGCTGAAAACGCTTTGCATCTCCGCTTCCGTGTCGTGTCGTTCGTCCTCGGTCAACTTACCGTCGAGTAGCTTGCGATAATAGTTCGTCGTCGTGGCCACATACAGCGGACTCTTCTTGCGCCCCTCGACCTTGAAGCACGACACGCCGGCGGCGCGCAGGGTGGGTATATGATCGGGCAGCGCGAGATCTTTCATCGAGAAGGGGAAGCCCTGGCGCGGATCGCGGCGCACCGGCGAACCGTCGCGCAGGCTGAGCGGAGCGTTGGCAACTTCGTAAGAGTCGCGGCACGAATAGGCGCACTTGCCGCGATTGCCGCTGCGTCCCAACGTCTGGGCCGAGAACAGGCACAGCCCACTATACGAATAGCACAACGCGCCATGCACGAATACTTCGGTCTCGATGTCCGCCGTCGCCGTGATGTCGCGCACTTCCTCGAAAGTCAGCTCGCGAGCCAACACCACACGACGGAAACCCATCCGGCGCAGAGTCTGAGCGCCGGCACGATTGTGAACGCTCAGTTGGGTGCTGGCGTGCAGTTCCAGATGTGGAAAGTGTGTGCGAACCAGATGATACACACCGACATCTTGAACGATGAGGGCATCGACGCCGATGTCCGAAAGCGCCGCAATCGCCTCGACCAACTCGGCCAACTCATCCTGGCGAATCAGCGTGTTCAGCGTGACGAACACACGGCGTCTTGGATGCAGGCTATGAGCGTAGGACGTGATTTCGTCCACTTCTTCTAGCGTGAAGTTCTCCGCCTCGGCGCGCGCGGAAAACTTCTTCAATCCCAGATAGATCGCATCCGCGCCAAAGTGAAAGGCCGCGAACCCCGCGTCCAGCCCTCCCGCAGGTGCCAACAGTTCGACCGGCCCCGCGGGTATATCCAGAGGCACGGACTGCACGGCAAACTCGCTGGGCGACTCGCTATAGATGCCCTGAGGCTCGACGGGTTCCGGCGAGTCCGGCAACGACGTCAACGCCGTCCACTCGCGCCAAGTCGGCTCGGACACTTCCCCGGAAAGAAGAGGCAAAGCCAGCCGATTATTCGCCTCGTTCAAGAATGCATTCATGCTCGATCCCAATGTTTGCAAATTCGTATTTGGTGATTGTATCACAACGGCCTCTTGTATCTGGCGCGCCGCGCGGACCAAGCCTCCGGATTGTGGATTTGGCATGGGCGTAGAACGATCGTTGCATTGCACCGGAGCCGCTTTCCGTGCAACGCTCGCAACGATCCGCGAACTCCGAATTCGAAATGCGTCCGCTCGGAGCTGCAATTGATTATTATTTCTTCGGCCCGTCTTCTTGAAGAAAGCGTCGGAGGTCGGCGAGGCGGTCGGTGTTGATGAGATCGACCTTGGCGCTTTGAAGTTCCTTCCACACCTGGGGCTTGTCGGGCGTGGCCCAGAAACGCACCATGCGCTTGTGCTTGTGGGCTTTGGCGACGAAATCGCGGAGTTTGCCGCGTTCTTCGTCCGGCATCGCGCCTTCGCCGCGCCAGCGGAAGAGCGACGACCAACTCTCGCTGATCCACGGCAACAGGTGAACGGGGGCATCGGAACCGAGATCGGCGGGACGGCCGTCGAGACCTGCATAGCGCACTTTCTGTCGCCTCAGCGTCTCCGCATCGCGGTTGCCACTAATGACAACCGTCACTGCCCCCTGTCGAAACATGCCGTCGCGCGTCGTGGAAAGCATGTCGCCGTAGCGGGCCAGTAGTTTATCGACGGCGGCATAGGTGGCCTTCGCCTCGGTCTTCACGTCGATCAGCAGATACACCGTTGGCGCATCGCGGTAGACGCGCCCGCCATTGGCGCGGACGCGCTCTTTCAGCGGAGCCAGATAGAGCTTTTCTAGCGTCCTCTCCGCTCGCAACGAGAAGAGAGTATGACCGACCAACAACTCCTCGCCGACGAGGAAGACATCGGCCTCGACACTGCAAAACCCCTGCTCCAGTGCGTCGAGCAGTGGGCGTTTGTGTTCGTAGTCGTTGTGCGCATGGGCCTGAGTCAACGGTTTAAGCGCCGCCGCCTTCTCGTCCGCCGACGCAAAAGAGACGTAGAGCGACGGCGCAAGGAGATAAGCTGCCCAACGGCGACAACGAGACATCGTGGATTCTCCCAGAGTGGAAACAGGAATGGCGCGAGTCGGATTTACGGTTTCTCAAACAGCTTGTCTTCGACCGAGGGGAGTACCTTGATGCCGTCGAACCGGACCTCGCTCACTTTGGTCGTTCCGTTGTAAAAGACGCTCTCCGCGGTCGGCCATTTAATCCCATCGAACTCTTTATAGTCGCTGAAGACGTAATCCTTGATCAGGGCCACGCCCGTCTCGGTAGAGCGGCGGGACATTTTGACGAGAAGATGACTCTTCTTATCGAAAAAAAGGCGGGCGTCGGGATAGCCTCGATGCGCGACCTTAACGACCGCGGCCTCTTCTCCGTTGACTTTGGCGTCGGCCATCGGCACGAGATCGAACTCGTCTTTCAGCAACGGCGTGAGATTCATCAGCCACCAGACGTAGAGTTCCTCTTTTCTTTCTCGAACGGTCGGTTCGTTCATTTGCCGGGTCTCCCCACCCGACTGCGTCCAGCCCTTCGCGCCGTTGAGAACGAGGACGATTCGATTTGTCCCCAGACCCACGACGAGTCGGCAACAATCGGGGAAGCGATAGGTTTCCTCCGTGGTGAGCCGTGTCTCGCCGTTGAGGAGAAGGACGCCGCGTCCCCTGCGCGAACGCATTTCGGCCTTCGCCAGCGTCTTGGCTCCGCCGTGCGCGTCGATCGCCCGATTGACGACGGCCAATGCGACCTCTCGATCGCCGGCGCACGCGCGATTCGTGCCACTCGCAAACACCAAACCGATCAAGCAGAGTGTCGGGTAGCGCATGGCCTTCCTCCTGTTTTCGAGCGGGCGATTGACTCCCCGTTTTGTACCCCGTCGTAAGGAACCTGTCCACGCCGCCTTGTCGCCGCAAGCGGAGCGGAATACTCTTTCTTAAAGGAGGAGCCTTGCCCATGCAACAGTTTACACGAGAATTGACGCGGGAAATCGCGGTCGGCGGCGAGCGCTTGGTCCTGACGCTGACCAAAGACGGTCTCTCGGTGCGACCCGTGGGTGGACGCCGACCTCCCTTCACGATGAGTTGGCAGGCGTGTCTGTGCGCGTGCGTCGCCAATGCCGCCGAACCCTCGCCGGAGCAACTCCTTCAGACACTCAAGGCGATCCATGCCGGCGCTTCCAAATTCGTGGAAAAGGCGACTGAAGTGGTTTCCGACAAACCTGAGGAAGCACCCAATCCCGCCGCGTTATCGACGGCCCTGGCGAGCGCGGGAGACACAACGATGGTGTTGCTGGCGCGCCTCGATCGATGGCTGATCCTTCATCGAGAACGCTTCGAGCAAGCCCTCCGTCCCGGAGCGACTGCGGCGGACTGCGACGCTTTGACGGCGGCAATCGGCAAGCCTCTGCCGGAGGAGTTGCGCGTTTTGTTGACGTGGCACAACGGTCAGAACCCCGAAGTGCCCGGCGCATTCGAGGGCAACTGGTTTTTGATGAGTACCGAGGAGATCGCCGTCGCCAAAAATGAACTGGACGCTCAACCGCACGACGGCTGGCACTCCGATTGGCTGCCGCTGTTCGACGACGACAACGGGAATTATTTCTGTCTCGATCTTGGCTCGCCGGGGTTGCCGATGCGCGAATGTTGGCGCGGTCGCGCCGATCATCCCCAGGTTGCCCCGTCGTTTACGGCGTGGTTGGAGACGTTCGTGAATGCCTTGGAACGCGGTTCCTACGTTGAAGATTCCGAGCGCGGCAGCCTGATGCTGCGTTCGTGACCGCACCCAAATAGATCGCAAGCTCCCATGTCCCACGCTCTGTCTTCCGTTCCCGCGCGCCTCGGCTACTTCATGCCTGCCGAGTGGATGCCGCACCGCGCAACCTGGGTGGCTTGGCCGCATCAGCGCGACGATTGGCCGGACAAGTTCGAGCCGATCCCCTGGGTCTACGGCGAGATCGTTCGTCATCTGGCGGCGTGTGAAGACGTTTGTATCCTCGTCGAGAACTCGGACGACCAACGACTCGCGGAGAGAGTTCTCGAAAAACTTTCGTGCGAGAGAAGCCGCGTTCACTTTTGGCCGATCCCAACGGATCGCGTCTGGACGCGAGACTATGGCCCGCAGTTCTTACTCGACGATGCCGGATCGAGCGCGCTGGTCGATTTCGCTTTTAACGCCTGGGCCAAGTACGACAATTGGCAGCGCGATAATGAAGTGTGCCGTCGAATCAATGACACGCTGAAGCGAACGATCTGGCAGCCGGAACGCAACGGCAAGCGCGTCGTGTTGGAAGGCGGAAGCATCGAGGTCAACGGGAGCGGGCTGCTTCTAAGCACGGAAGAGTGTCTCCTGTCCGAGGTGCAAGCGCGCAATCCCGGCCTCAGCAAGGACGACTACGAACAACTCTTCGCCGATTATCTCGGCGCGCGTAAGGTACTGTGGCTGAATCGCGGGATCGTCGGCGACGACACGCACGGCCACATTGACGATCTCGCTCGCTTCGTCGCTCCGGACGTGGTAGTCGCCGTCGCGGAAGAGGACAAAGGCGATGTCAATTATGATCCATTGCAAGAAAACCTGGATCGACTGAGGGGCGCGACCGACGCGGAAGGGAAGCCGCTCACGGTGCATACGCTGCCCATGCCCGCGCCGTTGTGGTTTGCCGGTCAGCGGCTGCCGGCCAGCTATGCCAATTTCTACATCGCCAACGATCGCGTCCTCGTGCCGACGTTCAACGATGCCAACGATCGTCGAGCGCTGAACCGATTGGCCGAGCTTTTTCCGACGCGCGCGGTGATTGGCATTCACGCCGTTGATCTCGTCTGGGGGCTGGGAACGTTACACTGTTTGACGCAACAGGAGCCGGCCGGCCGATCTCCATGACAAGAGGGATTACGGGTCGAGATTGGCGATCAACTCGTTCGTTAGGGAGGCGGTGTTGCCGTCGCCGCCGAGGTCGCGGGTCAATCCTCGCCGACTCGATAAGGTGCGCCGCACCGATTCTTCAATGCGCTGGGCCGGCTTGCGCTGACCGATGTGTACCAACATCATCGCCGCCGAGCGAATCAGAGCGATGGGGTTGGCCAATCCTTTCCCCGCGATATCCGGCGCGCTGCCGTGAACCGCCTCGAAGACGGAGTATTTCTGACCCAGATTGGCTCCCGGAACCAATCCCAATCCTCCGACTAGCCCCGCGCACAGATCGCTAACCACATCGCCGAAGAGATTCTCCATCACCAGCACATCAAAACGAGTGGGATCGAGCGCCAGATGAAGACACAGACGATCCACATGAATCTCTTCAAATTCCAGAAAAGGGAAATCGTCGGCAACGGCCCGCGCCGTCCTCAGGAAGAGACCATCGCTGAGGGGCATGACATCGGCTTTATGACAAAAGGTGACTCGGCGGCGTCCACCGTGTTGGGCCAACTCGAAGGCGTAGCGAACGATCCGCTCTGCCGCCTTGGTCGTGATGATGCGCAGACTCTCGACCACGCCGGGCACAACGACGTGTTCTTGCCCAGAGTATAGCCCCTCGGTGTTCTCGCGGACGACGATGAGATCGACGCCCTCATAGGGAACGTTGACTCCGGGCAGGGTTGAAACGGGGCGCAGACTAGCGTAGAGGTCCAACTCTTTGCGCAGGCGGACGTTGATGGAACGAAAGCCTTTTCCGATCGGCGTGGTGCATGGCCCTTTGATGGCCACGCGGTAGCGGCGGACCAGATCGAGGGTAGCGGAAGGCAGCGGGTCGCCGAAGCGGTCGGCGGCATCGAGTCCTGCCAAGGCTTCGATCCAGGCGACGTTCGCTCCGGCTGCTTTCACGACGGCCTGCATCGCCGTCGTTACCTCCGGACCAATTCCATCGCCGGCTATCGAGACAACAGGTGTGCCCAAGATGGTACTCCGTAAACGAGAAATCGTTATCGTCACAGTGCCTCGAACGATGGCCTTTGTCAAGCGGGGAACCGTCTTTCGCCTCGCTCCAGACTTGCATCGGCCCGACTGGCGTTCACACCCGGACGATGCCATGCCGCGATTCGCAAATCAACCTGACGAAAAAGTAAACCTTTTAACTCTTGATATGTGGGCGAGACGAGGTATACTCCGAAGAGTGGATGTGGTCGAAGCGTTTTTCCGCGAGGATACGGCCGTGCCTTAGCACGGGTGCTGTTGTCGAGACTTCACATTCGCTTTCTCTCTCACGACAAACGCCAAAGATAGGGGCCAGTTCCATAGGTTGACGGCGAGAATATGAAATCCGTACCCCGATTTTATGCCTGCTTCCTTCTGGTATGCCTGCTCTGGCTGTTGCCCAACAGCGCGCGGCGTGCGTTACGCGGCGCGCCCGGGGACGAGCGCGTGGGCCGAACGACCCATCGAGCGCGACTCCGCCGTTGCCGCGAAGAAAATCCTGCCCATCTCCCCGTTCGGCCTACCAAGAGTGCTTTTTTGCCACCGGATGAGGAGGACGATTGCGAGCGCGCTCGCGCTAACGCCTCGAATCACTGCACTCGTTTGGATTCGTTGTCCGAGGATTCATCCCGCCGAAGACCGTTCTCGCGATTCGATTCGCATCCCTTGCCCACTTCCGTCTCACGCCATCAGACGCTGTGTATCCTGCTCATTTAGACCTTCTCACAATCGATACGGTTCCTCGCCTCCGCTCTTCACTTTCCGCGCGTGGATTGTCGTCGAACATCCGCGCCAAACCGTGCGGCATTTTCTTGGAATCGAGATAAATCGGATCGAAGGAGGTCCACATGATCGCAAGCAGTATACTTCACCGTCATGCCGAGGCTATGGAGCATGTCTTCGGGTATCGCCTCAATGAACAAAAGACCGACGTGGAACCGTCGGGAACAGGTCTCGAACGTTTTACCATCGCGCTGTCGCACGAAGTCGGAACCCCGGAACAAGAGATCGCTTGCGAGGTCGGCGAACGCCTTGGCTGGCCGGTGTACGATCGAGAAATTCCAGTGCGCATCGCTGAGGAAGTCCATTTGCCGCTCCGCGTGGTTGCCGAGATCGACGAACGGCGGCAGAATTGGTTGTTGGAGTGCATCTCAGCATTTGCCGCCCACCACGATCTGAGCCAAAGCCGCTATTTTCATCACCTCGTTTCCGTAATCCGATCGATGGGAGATCGGGGGCGCTGTCTGATCGTCGGCCACGGCGCGGGGTTCATCTTGCCGTCGCGGACGACGCTGCGAGTGCGTTTGATCGGCGACCGCGAACGTCGCATCTCCGCTTTCGCTCGCGCCATGAAAACCGATCGAGCCACGGCTGCTTACCGACTCGAGGAGGTAAACCGCGAACGCAGCCGCTTCCTCCGCGATCATTTTCACGTTGATCCAACCCAACCGGACCATTACGATTTGATTCTGAATACCTCCCAATGGTCGGTCTCCGAGAGTGCCGACGTGATTCTTCGCGCCTTGCACCACAAGGCCGTCGGTCATACACCGAGGTAAGGGAGATTCTCGATAAAGTGCCGATAGCGAGCGGGAGTGCGTGGGCGACCCGATAGAATCTAGTTTAGACGCCGACGTAAGCCCGCCCGCGAATCGGTCTCGTTGGGTTCGTCTCTGTTCGGATGTTTCAGGAGGAGGGGTGGCGAATGGTGAACGCAGTCGAAGTTCAGAAGTTTTCTTCCCGCTGCGAGGATGCGATGTCTTCCGAGTCGATTGTGGAAATGCCGGTCCTGCTCGAAACCTGGTTGCTCAAATCGTTGGAAGAAGCGGCGAACGAGCAAGGCTTGACGACCGCTGAAATGGTCCGCCGTCTGATTCGGGATTTCGTCTACTACTCAGATGGAGACTTGAAGACTCCGTAAATCGTCATTCTGATTCCGCCTCGTCCGCGTTGGGGAATGCGGGCCGGGTCTACAGCACGCCTCTCCTCTCGCCCGTACTCAGGGGAGACATCGGAAAAAGGCTTTGGTTGGGCGCGTGCGGAAAGATCCTCTTCACGGCTTACATCGACATTTGTTCCCCACGTTACGTCCACCCAATAACCGTTCAAGAATTCGCCGTGTTTGCTGCAACGTGCGTCGGCATCCTGTACGCCGATCAACCGGGCGCAAAGGCAAATCAAGTTTTTAACGCGGCCTCCACCGCTTCGACGCCGATCAGCGGGGCTTGGCAGGTGAAATTCTGGCAGAGGTAGACCGCCACCCGACCTTGGGACGATTTGCCCGCCAGCAAGGGGATAAGGCTCTCGGTCTTGTCGTCGTCGTGGGGCGATTTCATTGCCATTACTCGATGCGGTTGATAAGTAGCCGCGAGAAGGCGTAGAACACGGCGGGTGTCGTCGGCGGCGGGATTGCCGACAATAGCGATCTCTTGTACCGGGCCAAGGTAAAAGTCCAGGGCGAGCAGCATTTGTCCTGCGGCCAAGGGATGCGCTCCCAGCAAGCCGCGATACAGACGCAGCGTCGCTTCTGCTTTCCCTTGTAGATCGGTGCGTCCGGTCAGCTTCACCAAACGCAGGAGTGCCGTCACGGCCATCGAATTGCCGGAGGGGATGGCGTTGTCGTGCGGATCTTTGCCGCGCGCGATCAATGTTTCGTGAGCGCGTCCGGTGTAGAAGAATCCACCGTCTTTGGCGTCCCAGAATTGATCGATCATGGCATCGGCTAACTCAAGGGCCGACTCGATCCACCGCGGCTCGAAGGTCGCCTCGTACAAGGAAACCAGGCCGTCGAGGAGAAACGAATAGTCTTCGAGATAGGCATTCAATTTCGGTTCGTTGCCGGCGCTCCAGGTGCGCAAAAGCAACCCCCTCACCCCCGACCCCTCTCCCCCGAGTGCAGGGGAGAGGGAAGAATGGACGACCCCCGACCCCTCTCCCCCGCTTTGGGAGAGGGGGGAGGAGCGCATCCGCGTGAGAAGGAAGTCGGCGGCGCGGACGGCGGCGTCGGCGTAGTC
>JAKBCS010000225.1 GCA_021807595.1 Planctomycetota bacterium
CCTTCCGCTCTTGAGGAACAGCAAGAAACTTGGGAGGTTGGGGTTGTTGGGGACCGCAGTTACGGCCAAGGGGGCAGAGGAACTGAAGAAGGCGCTGCCGCGGTGTGACGTTCGGTGGCAAGCCCGTTGAAGCGGTACCGCCGTCGAACCGGCGCAAACTTAGACCCTACTTCACGCAAATCGCTTCAATTCCAGTCGGAACGCCAGTACATCGGGGTAACGCTCCGCCGGTTCGCGGCTGAGCGCCTTGTGGATCACCTCCGCCAACTTCGGCGCAAGGTCGGGTTTGCGTTCGGCAATCGGGATCGGCGGCGAGGTGACGATGTGCGCGATTTGCAGGCCGATCTCTTTCGGTAAATCGTGCGTGTGGCAATTGGTCAGCAGCTTGTAGAGCGTGGCGGCGGCGGAATACTGGTCGGCGGCGGGTTTCACATGCCGATAATGCGTGACCTGCTCCGGTGCCATGAATGCGGGAGTACCGCCGATCTCTCCCTGCATCGTTAAACCGCTGATCTTGGATGCTTCGTAAACGCGCGCCAGTCCGAAATCCGCCAACTTTGCCTGTCGCTTGTCGCCGATGCGACCAATCAAGATATTCGACGGTTTAATATCTCGATGGACGAACCCCTTGGCGTGAGCGTGTGCTAGACCGGCCAACATCTGACAAACGATGCGCACGGCGGTGCGGACCTCCTCCGCTCCCTGCGTTTTCAAGCGCGTACCGACATCGGGACCATCGACCAACTCCATGGCCAAAAAAATCAATCCGCCCGCCTCGCCGACTTCTTGGAAGGCGACGATGTTCGCATGTTCAAGTTGGGCGAGGATGCGGCTCTCGCGGAGAAAGCGATCGATCTGTTTCCGGCTCGCCCCCGCAGCGGGCACGATGGTCTTCAGAGCCACAGCGCGGCCATCGCGTTCGCGCGTCGCCCGATACACCACGCCCATTCCACCGCGTCCGAGTTCGCCTTCGATCCGGTAGCCGGGGATGGCAGCCGGTTGGTAGTCGCTGGTCGGAGTACCCACGACGGAGTCAATCGGCAGAGCGAGGGTTTCTTCTTCTTCGGGATCGGGCGTAAGCACACAGACTTTGAAAACGGTATGCCCCGCGCCGATCTCGTCGCCGTCGGCCACCTCGACCGTTTGGATGCGGGATCCGTTGAGCAGAGTTCCGTTTCGGCTGTTCAAGTCGATCAAGCGACAGCGGGGCGGATTCACTTCGACGAGGAAGTGACGGCGGGAAAAGTAGGGGTCATCGTAGGAAAGCTGAAAGTGGGCATCCTTCGTCCGACCAACGAGGAACGTATCGTGCCCAGCGAAGACGAACTCTTGCCCCTGGTGCGGTCCCGCTACGATCGTCAGTTTCAGCTTCACGATTTGTTCCCTCTCCATTTACTCAAGGATACACGACGAATCTCGATTCAAAAAGATGCAAGGGACTCGTCGAGAACCAGGATCACCAACGCTTCGCCTCCGGCATCTCCGGCGCGAATCGGAATCGGCTCGCCCTTTGGGTTTGTGGAAAATCCGCGCCAACGATTGCATTCGTCGCCGCGCGGCGGTAATCTGCCGAACAGCGGAACAATGTCAAGAGAGGTCGCGCATCGGGGGAGGAACCATGACGACCGTGGACGACAGCGACTTGCTGCACATCCTAATGGATAACGTCCCAGACGCTATCTACTTTAAGGATCGTCAAAGCCGTTTTATCCAAATCAGTCGCAGTCTCGCGCGTCGATTCGGTTTGTCCGACCCAATCGAGGCCGTCGGCAGGAGCGATTTCGATTACTTCGGCGAGGACCATGCCCGGCAGGCGTATCTCGACGAGCAGGAAATCATTCGCAGCGGCAAGCCGTTTGTAGCGCGCGAAGAAGTGGAGCATTGGCCGGACGGGCGCGTCACCTGGGCCTCGTCCACCAAGATGCCCTTGCTCGATCGCCAGGGTGCCATCATCGGCACGTTCGGTATCTCGCGCGACATCACCCACCGAAAACGAACCGAGAAGTCCCTCCGCGATTCGGAGAGTCTGTTTCATTCTCTCGTCGAAACGCTGCCGGTATGCCTGTTCCGCAAGGACCGCGAAGGACGTTTCACGTTCGCCAATCAGCCGTTTTGCCGCGAAGTTCATTTGTCTCTCGCCGAGATCGTCGGTAAGACGGATCGCGATCTCTATCCCTCCGAAATGGCGGAAAAGTATGTGCGCGACGATCTTCGCGTCATCGAAACGGGAGAACTATTCGAGACCGTCGAAGAACACATCGGCAACGACGGCGACAACACCTACGTCAGCGTCCTCAAAGTGCCTCTCCGCGACTCGAACCGCGAAGTGATTGGAATGCAAGGCATCTTCTGGGACGTGACGCCGCGCATCCGCGCCGAACAGGAGTTGCGCCGGGCGAAGGAGGCGGCGGAGGCGGCCAGCCAAGCCAAAAGTGAATTTCTGGCCAATATGAGCCACGAAATACGCACGCCCATGAACGCCGTCATCGGCATGACCGAATTACTGCTCGACACCCCGCTCAACGCCGAACAGCGGGACTATCTCGAAACGGTCAAGAAATCCGCCGATAATCTGCTTTCCATTATCAATGACATCCTCGATTTCTCGAAGATTGAGGCTGGGAAGCTGGAGCTGGAGTATTCGTCGTTCGATCTCCGCGACGACCTCGGCGACACGCTAAATACCTTGGCGCTTCGCGCCCATCAAAAGGGCTTGGAGTTGGCCTGTCATATCGCTCCCGAGGTGCCGGAAGCCGTCGTCGGCGATCCGGTGCGTCTGCGGCAGATCCTCATCAATCTCGTAGGCAACGCCATCAAATTTACCGAACGAGGTGAAGTCGTGGTGGACGTTCGCTTGGAGACGACCGAGAAGTCCGGTGCGGGGCAGCTGCATTTCTCGGTGCGCGACACCGGCATCGGCATTGCAGCCGAGAAGCAAGCGATGATATTCGAGGCGTTCGCTCAGGCGGACGGATCGACGACCCGACGCTACGGCGGCACGGGGTTGGGGTTGGCCATCGCCTTGCGCTTGGTGCAACGTATGGGAGGGCGCTTGTGGGTCGAGAGTGCCTCCGGCCTAGGCAGCACGTTTCACTTCACGGCTCGCTTCGAAAAACAGGGGCTAACGGTGCGCCGTCTCGCCTCTCCCGAACCGAATCGTCTGAGCGGCCTTTCCGTGTTAGTGGTGGACGACAACGCCACCAACCGTTTTATCTTGGTCGAGACGCTGACGCAGTGGCAGATGCGTCCGATTGCGGTAGAGAACGCCGCCGCCGCCATGTGGGCGTTGGAGTCCGCGCAGCGCAACGGCGAACCTTTCGCTCTGGTATTGCTCGACGCTCAGATGCCGGATGTAGACGGATTCATGCTCGCCGAACGAATCCACGAACATCCCGACTTGACCGGAGCAACCGTTATGATGTTGTCGTCGGCATGCCACCGCATCGACGCGCGGCGATGTCAAGAGTTGGGTCTAGCGGCTTATCTGATCAAGCCAATCAAACAGAACGAGTTGTATCGAGCCATCTCGACGATCCTGGGTGATCCGTCGGCCAAGAAGAAAGTGCCCACCTCGCCGGTCCCAGTACAACGTGGGCGTCCCCTGTGCCTGCTTCTGGTTGAAGACAACCCCGTCAATCAAAAGTTGGCGGTGCGCCTTCTGGAAAAACAAGGGCATACGCTCATCGTTGCCGACAACGGACGCGAAGCCCTGGAAGCCGTCGAACGCCAAGCCTTCGATCTCGTGCTGATGGACGTGCAGATGCCGGAGATGGACGGCTTGGAGGCCACAGCCCTTCTTCGCCAACGCGAACGCGGCACGGGTCGGCATCTGCCCATTCTGGCCATGACCGCCTACGCCATGCAGGGGGACCGCGAACGATGCCTGGAAGCCGGCATGGATGGCTATGTCAGTAAACCCATTCAGCCGCGCGAGTTATGGGAGGCAATCGAGGCTATCACGTCGCAACCCGCTTCGGCGTCGCCTTCGGATCGAGGAATCGGTTCGTTGGATGCCCCAATTCTCGACCGCTCGGAGTTACTCGGTCACGTTGGCGGCGATTTAGGGCTGGCGCGCGAGTTGATCGGCGTATTTCGCGCCGAATACCCTCGATTGCGACAGGAGATCGACGTTGCCTTGTCCGCCGGCGATGCGACGCGATTACATCGCGCCGCGCACACCCTCAAAGGCTCGGTAAGCACCTTCGGTGCGCACGCCGCCCGAGACGCCGCCGAACGATTGGAACGCATGGCCTCCAAGGGCGAACTCGCTGTCGCCGTGGAAGCCGTTGCCCAATTAGACGTAGAATTAGAACGGCTGCGGCCAATCCTGAACGAACTGGAAGGTTCCGCGCCGGCTTCCTAGCAGCGCGGGGCTTGCCGCGATCGAGCCGTCCGACAAAGAGTTCGATAACCCAGGAGTAAGCGATGGCGAAGATACTTATTGTCGATGATGTGCGCACCGATCGCGTTTTAGCAAAAGGGCTTCTCGAGCGTCGGCCGGGTTTGGAAGCACTCGAATGCCGCACCGGAATCGTTGGGATTGAAGCCGAGAACGGTACCCAGGCCTTGGACCTTTTGCAGCGCGAGACGATCGACCTCGTACTCACCGACATGATCATGCCGGGCATGAACGGTCTAGAGTTGGTCGAGACGATTCGAGCGCGGCATCCTCTGTTGCCGGTGGTCCTGATGACGGCGCACGGAAGCGAGGACATTGCCATGCAGGCGCTTCAAAAGGGAGCGGCCAGCTATGTACCCAAGCAAAATCTGGCGTGCGATCTGCTCGAAACCGTGGAGGATGTTCTGCGTCTGAGTACGGCGGAACGCAGCCAACAGCGCTTAATGGAATGCCTTTCTCGCGTCGAGTCGGAATTCCATTTAGAGAACGACTCGACGCTCATACCGGCTTTGGTAGGGCACATCTGCGAAAACCTACGTCGTCTTCGATGCTGTGCCGAAAACGAACGATTGCGCGTGACCGTCGCCCTCAGCGAAGCCCTGCTCAACGCGATGTATCACGGCAATCTCGAAGTCGACTCCGAACTGCGCGAGCGCGACGAAAAAGCCTATCGCAAACTGATCGAGGAACGGCGTCGCCTTCCTCCGTACATGGATCGTCGCGTCCACGTTTTAGCCCACGAATCACCGAGCGAAGCGCGGTATGTCATCAGCGACGACGGCAACGGTTTCGATCCCAAGCGTCTACCCGATCCAACCGACCCCGCCAATCTTGAGCGCGTCTGTGGCCGAGGATTGCTGTTGATCCGCACCTTCATGGACGAAGTGCGCCACAACGACAAGGGAAATGAAATAGTCATGGTGAAGCGACCTCGAAAGTAAAAGGATTCATGAGGGGGATATTCGCCGCGGACGGCGCGGAAAGAACACAGAGCGTGAATTCCAAGGTCGAGAGCGTGTAGAGGACGAGCAATACATCACGACGTGCGCAATCCGGGTTGGTGCGGAGTTCTTGCGAATGGTCCAGATCTTGGTTAGCCGCGACGCGCAGCGTGGGCCAACGCGCTCCGCTGCGCGTCGCGGCTAACCAAGACCCTTCGCTGTATGCAACCCAAGCAGAAACGGCTCTAGTCCTCGACAACGCCACCATTCGAGAGCTGCCTCCAACGTTCGGTCGAGGTACTACCGTTCTCGTTGGGAAGGGAAGCGGGTACCTGAGCGGATTGAGCAATCCACTCGCGGATCTTGACCCAGGGAACGGATCCATACAACGGAAGGCCCGAATCGAGAGCGATTCTGCCGTCTGCATCGATAAGCAGCAGGCGCATAGGAAAGGCACGATAGAGTCGAGAAACGCTGTCTTCGGCATCGTCGAGCAGGCAAGGGAACGACAGCCGATAATGCCTCATGCCCTCTCGCGCTAGGCGAAGCGAAAGGTGACGGTGCCCCAGCGTCATGTCCTCCTCTTCTACAACTTTCTTCAGTTCGCCTTCCGGCTCGTGTCCCGCATCTCGAATGTAAACAAAGACGATCTGAATACTATCGCCATAGTCTTCCTGCAATACCCGCAGATGAACCACCTGCTTGCAGAAGATGTTTCAGGTGAAGCTGCTCAAAACGAGCAAG
>JAKBCS010000086.1 GCA_021807595.1 Planctomycetota bacterium
ATAGCTATTCGACTCAAAGAACTCGCAGCAACGACGATTGGCATCGCCGCTGCCGGCAAGGATGAGTCGGACTAAAAAAGACACGACCACACCCTCGCTTTGGCTCATCACACCAACTTGTCAAAGAACGATTGAACCCATAAGGTTCACGGGGTTAGATGCGCTGCGTCGATAAAAGATTCACAAAAATTTCGTCGGCTCCACGATGCCGAGACGCAAGCCCCGCTGAAATAAGGACGATTTCAGAGCCGCGACCGTAAGAGGACTGGAACGAAGAAGTCTTGAAAGACCGCTTCCTCACGGTCGCCGCTCCGACAGGTTTCCCTTCAAGTTAGACTCTCAGTCGTGGAGCAAGGGAAATATGAAAGCGCGAAGGAATTCCGGCTGATAGGCACCGTAGTGTCCGCCGTTGTGCCCCAAGCTCTTCATGCGGGGGTTCCACGGATGTTGCCGCAGCTTGGCATACAACACATCGTCGGCCCCTCCCAAGGTGGGCGGTTGAAAGCCCGCTCGCCCCGCCGTCGCCGAGGTCCAGCGACGATCCGCCGTCCCCGCCAACAGAGTCCCCAGACCGAGCCAAGCCCAATCGTAGGTGCTGGTGAACGCATCGATACCCCGACGGGCGCAGCGCAGCCCGGGCTTTAGGTCGCGGGTGGCCGACACTGCCGGGGCAAGCAGAACGATCCGCTCAACGGAATCCGGCGGCAGACACTCCACGGCGAGCAAGACGACGGCACACCCCGCACTGTGGCCCACTAAATAGATCGGTTGCGTGGGAGCGGTTCGGCGGCAGGTTACGATTGCCTCGGTGAGCCTTCGGGCCTCTCGGCGCGCATGTTCGGCATGTACCTGATCGGCCAAAATGCGACAGTAGCCGTGACTCCAATGAAAAACACGAACGTCCAACGGAAGTTGTGCTTGGGCGGCGGTCTGGCGAAGCTGACGCGAAGCCGCCTCGAACCCCCCCGCTCCGTCAACCACGATCGCAAGTCCCGGACATGGTGGAGCAGAAGGCAGCGATTGCGATTCTCCCGCGCGGAGGGGTGTTGGCAACGACGGCATCCATAGAACGAGCGAAGTCAATCCGAGGGCGAAACCGCGCAAGACCGTCCTTCGTGTCATGTCGGTTCCCTCCTGTTCGCTGCGAAACGGCGACAATACCCTATGCTGCCTTGTGCGATTTCGACGGATGGAGGTGTTTTTTTTCACCCAGATTGCCAATTTGCCTCGAATCGGCGCGCCGAGTCGCCGACACGGTCGTTTCGACTCTTATAATCGTTCCTACGAGCGTTCGCCGTATGGCCTTGCTATCTTTCCCGTCTTGCCCAAAGGGTGCGGATCGGGTTTGATCCTATTGGCGGACAATTCCGCCTCTGTAAAATAAGGAAAGCGGCAAGGCTCATTCGCCTCGGCGCTGGATACCGATTTGGTCGGTCGATTGACCCACGGGAGGATCGTCGTGAGACATTCCATTTTGTGTCTGCCGGTTTGCTTGCTGTTCCTCTCGGATTCGTCGAACCGAAATGTTCCGGCTTCCACGACGTTTGAGGCCGTTGCCGACGCCGGCAAAGCCTTGCCGAGCAACGACGAAATGGAACGCCTGGCGAAAAACGATCCCCTCGCTTTTCTTCAGTGGTGCATCCGCCGTTACGACCGCGAAGTGAAAAGCTACACGGCCACGCTGCGCAAACAAGAACGCATCGATGGTCGGATCGAACCGAGTGAGACCATCGCTGTGGCTTTCCGCGAGGAGCCATTCGGCGTGCGGATGAGCTGGAAGGAAGGGGCGCGGCGGGCCTCGGCCTTGCTCTACGTCAAGGGGGAGAACCGCGATCAACTGCTCATTCGTCCCAACGGCATCCTCTCTGTGGCGGGCATCGTTCCCCGCGATCCCAACGGCAGCGATGCCAAAAAAGGGGGGCGATACCCCGTTCCTGAGTTCGGCATCAAGATTGGGACGCAGCGCACCCTTGCCTCGTGGGAGAAAGCACAGAAGGACAAAGCCCTGCACGTCGAATATCTCGGTGTGGAAAAAGTACCGGAAACGGGCGAACGTCCCTGTTGGGTTCTCCAGCGAACGCGCTACGCCAAAGTCGAGGAAGACGGCATCGCTCGCGTGAAGATCTATGTCGATAAGGAGACTTGGCTGCAAGTCGGCACGATTCTCAAGGGAGAAGAGGACAAATTTATCGGCGAGTATTTCTTCCGCGACATCAAGCTCAACCCGGAGTTCCCGCGAGACGCCTTCACGCGCGCGGCAATCCAACGCTGACGGAGTTGCCTAGCGGCTGTACCAGGCGATCAACCGCGCCAATTCGCCGCGCCGCGCCAGAATGCGGAAGCTGAGACGCTGCCTCCGCGTGGCGAGGACGGGATTAAAGCCGACGTGATCGTCCACAATGGTCAACGCTTCCACGACGGCTTCGTGGCGCGGTCGGTCTCCATAGGCGCGCGACAGCCACAGTAAAATCGGCAGCGTCAGCGCCAACGATTCCAACCCTTCCCAGAACGGCAAGCCAAACGACGCGGCTCCGCAAAATTGCAGCGCTCCGACTTTGAGCGTGTAGTAGCGCTCAAGTATCTCTTCGGCCTCGGCCGAGAGCGGCCCTCGCGGCGTTTCCAAGTCCTCGAAGGAGACAACGGGAATGTGTTGGTGCATGCGCGGAATCATGCCTCGACCGCGCGAGAATCGGCAGGCGGCGCGGAACAGCGCCCAACGTCCCCGCCCCGGCAGCCCGCGTTTGGGACCGTGATCCTTGCGCGTATACAGCGCGGCGGCTTGGCGAAAAAGGATGCGGCCCACCCAAGTCGGCGCGGCGACCATCGAAGGCTCGATCGTGGTTTCTTGTTCCACGGTGCGCGCCATCACATCGACGAGTTCTCGAATCTGATTCCTTTCGAGTCGATCCAAGCGCAGCGGTCGCATCGCCGCGGCCAAAGCCAAGCATTTGCGCAGCCGAAGTTCCATCGGCTGGCGTCGATTGCGGAGGAAGCCGAGGAGAACTTCGACGATCTGTAATATCTCCTTCCACTCGACGTTCGGCCTGCGTTCCAAAGGCGGCGGAGGCGTCAGGGAACCGTCGGGCCGGCGCGTCAACCCCTCGCGCTCGGCCAGCTTGGCGGCAAACTCGGCCAACGATTCGTCGTGCGCGCCGATGGCCCTGCCCTTATTGGCGGCCGCCGAAGGGCAGGCGAAGCGAATACCTACGCGCCACTCTTCGGCGACGGGAACCAAGACGAACGGGAACAGCCGACATGCCAACGGTTTCGTCTCGTAGCCGAAACGCTCGTGGATGCGGCAGCGCCCCGCGTCGCTGAGAAAAACGCAGCTATCGTCGTCGCGGTGGTTGAGAATGGAGAGGCCGCGTTCGGCGTCGTGCGGAAGAAACGGCTCGCGCCCGGCGAGATCGGCTTCGCGGTCCCAGCCCTGCGCCTCGATGCGCAGCTTCTCCGCCTCGGTCACGGTCACGCGATACTCTTGGCAGCAGGTGCCGCAGACGTGACAATCCCAGTTTTGCACGACCGGCAAATGATAAATCGGCAACGTCATACGTTCGCTCGAAGACGAGGCGAGATTGGACGCGGAGGATCATCCCTATTGTATACGCTCCTCTGCCCGTTTCCCTAAAAGGGAAGAATGCGCTGGCCGACGGCGGTGTTGAGTTTGAAAGCGTTGCGGCGATGGCGTGCCAACACGTCCAGGTAATCGCGGACAACTTCGTTATACTCCTTGCGCGCCTCTAAATAGACGTCGAGACCTACTTGCCCTTTCTCGTACAGCCGTTGCTTGTCGCTCCGCAAGGTGCGCGCGTCGGGCAAGATTTCTCGTTCGTACCGCTCGACGGCGGCGCGCGAAGACGTTAGTTCCGCCGCCGCGTCTTGCACTTCGCGGATAATTTGGAGTTCTAATCCCTTTTGCTCGATCTCCGCTTGTTTCACGTTGACTCGGGCACGCGCGATGTTGCCTTGATTGCGGTTGAGAATCGGCACGGGGAGTAGCACTCCCATGCCCCAACCGTTGGCGCTCTGCTTGCCCACGGGAGAATAATCTACCGCGGTATAAGGGGTGGCAAAAAGGAAAGCGTTGCCGATTCCGTCCGCCTGAGCCAAACGCACATCGGCGCGAGCGCGTTCGATGCCGAGGCGATAGGCTGCCAGATCGGGCCGCGTTTGCAAGGCCAATTCCATCAGTTCCTCAGTGCGCGGCAGGGGCGGCGACGGTTGACGCGACGAGCCGCGCAGGTGGAGAGTCTCGGCATTTTCAGTCGGAACTGTCAACAAGACGGCAAGATTCTGGCGCGCCTTGAGAAGAATCGCCTCGGTGCGGCGGAGGGCGTCTACGGCGTTCGCTTGACGGATCAGAGCGGTTGTCAATTCGGGTTGCGCGCGCAACCCTTGGCGCACGAGGTCGCGCGTCAGCCGCGATAGCTCTTCCATGCCGGCGACACCAGCCCGCGCGGCCCGCGCCGCCTCACGCGCTTCCAGAACGTCGGCAAAGGCCGCGTACAACTTATCGATCTCCAAGCGCACGGCATCTTGATACATCGCTTCCAAGACTTCCTTGGCCTGCCGAGCGGCTCGGACAGCCTTGTCGTGTTTGCCGCTTACGTCAATGGGTTGAATCAGGGTAATGTCATAGTTGGCGCTGCCCGGACGCTGCGGCGAATAATTCTGATAGGGGAGGTCGGAGGCGCTGACGAAGAGGAATGGATTATTGCGCAACCCCGCGGTAAGAATGTCGGCTCGCGCCTTGGGGATGTCTTGATACTTGATGGCCAAGTCGTAATTGGCGGCGAGCAGGCGTTCGATGGCGGCGTCCAAGGTTAAGCCGTCCTCCTCGCCTTCTTCCTCTTTGCCCGGCAGCTCCAGCACGCCGTACTGAGGGATACCCTCGCTCCGCAGGCTCGGCAAGGGAGCGAGGCGAAGTCTGGCTCCCTCCCGCATCGCGCGCGGTCGTTCGTCGGAGAGGAGCCCCGGCACGGTGGCCACGGCGATGCGCTCTTCTCCCAAGCGAGGCGTATCCGTGCCGGGGCCGGGGGACAAGCGGTACGTCCCTCCCGGTGAATCCAAATGTTGATGCGTCCGGTTTTCCTGCATCTTCTTCTGCCGACTCGTCAGCAGGATGACGTCGTCGATCACCACAATCTGCGCGACGGCTTGCGAAAGCAAAGAGAGAAAACGACAAGGCGACAACGCAACGGAGGCAACGAGAGCCAACCGAATCCAACGTCGATTCTTCGTTCCGATCATGTGCGATTACCTCTTTCTCGTCGCGCCGTCGCAAATCACGGAAGGATGCGTTGACCGACGGCCGTGTTCAGTTCGAGCATGGCTCGGCGGTGGCGGATGAGCGCTTCCCAGTATTGACGGACGACGTCGTTGTAATCTCTCTGGGCGATCAAATAGGAATCGACGGCCTCGTTGCCGCTGGCATACAAGCGATATTTGTCGTCCTTTATATCGCGCACGCCGGGCAACAACTCGCGTTCGTAGCGCCGCACTTCGTTTCGCGAAACGTCGTACTCCATCGCCGCGCGGCGCACTTCGGCGATCGCCTGTTGCTCCACCGACTCGGCCTCGATTCCCGATTGCGTCACATTGGACCGCGCGCGGGCGACGTTGCCCTGATTGCGATTCAGAGCCGGGAAAGGCAAGAGAACGCCGATCTCCCAACCGTTCGCCGGTTGTTTGCCTTCGGCAGAAAAATCGCTGGCCTGATAGGGCGAGAAAAAGAGGAAGAGATCTTCGATCCCCTCGGCGCGCGCCTGTCTTACCTGGGCCTGCGCTCGCTCCACGGTCAGGCGGTAAGAAATCAGGTCGGGCCGCGACTTCAAGGCCACGCGGATCAGTTCGTCTGTCGAAGGAGGAGGTGGCGCGCGATCGTGAAGCGAGCCGGTAAGTTTCAACGAATCGGCTCGCTCGGGGAGAACCAAGAGTACGAACAATTGCCGACGCGCGCGCCGCAATGCCACTTCCGCGTCCTGCACGGCCAACTCGGCTCTCGCCTTGCGGAGTGAGAGCGCGGTCAGTTCACTGCGCGCTTGCAGTCCTCCCCGTTGAACGCGGCGTCGAGCCGTTTCGACCAACTTGGCAAGATTGGCCGCGTCGGACTGCGCTGTCGTTCGCGCGGCGCGCGCTCCCAGTACATCGACCCAGGCCATGTACAGCTTGTCGATCTCGTGGCGCACCGCATCCTGATAGCGCGCTTCCAGCACGCGATACTCGCGTTCGGCAACGCGGATGCTGGTCCGGTGTTTCCCGCTGATGTCCACGGGTTGTACCAGCGTGATGTCGTACAACGGCGTTCCCGGTCGTTGAGCGGTGTACCGTTGATAGGGCAATTGCGTGGCACTGATGAATAAGACGGGATCGTTGCGCAGTCCGGCCGAGAGAATGTCGGCGCGAGCCTTGGGTATGTCTTGAAACTTGGCGGCCAGATCGTAATTGGCATTCAACAGTTGTTCGATGGCAGCGTTTAACGTCAATCCATCCGAGGACTCTTCCTCCTCTTCCGGCAACTCGACGGGAACAACCGCGGTGGAATCGTCCGCCGCCCGATACGCCAGGCGTTCGATCTCGACTCGATTTCCCGCGTCGGGCTGGAGCATCGGACCCGCGCAGCCATCGCTCCGATCCGAGCTTCCCATCGGGGCGCGACACCCCGGCAGCAGAGCAAACAGAAGAGCGATCTCCGCGAGCAAAAGCGACTCTTTCACTCTCTGTTCTCCTAAATATGTCCCGTTCTGACCCGGCGCGCGGACGGGCGGTGTTCCATCAGGGCATGAGGCGTTGACCGACGGCGGTATTGAGTTTCAGCGCATCGCGCCGCAGGCGCAACAGCGCTTCCTCGTACTGGCGGACGATGGCGTTGTAGTCCTTGAAGGCGGCCAGCAACTCCTCTCTTCCAGACATGCCGCCGGCGAAAGTGCGATTTTTGGCATCGAGAACGTCGCGCGCGGCAGGTAAGATGTCGCGTTCGTAGCGCTCCGCGCTCGCGCGCGAAACGGCGTAGTCCGCCGCGGCCTGCCGCACTTCGATGGCAATCTGCTGTTCCACCGCGCGTACTTCGGTTTCGGTCTGCGATACTTCGACGTTGGCGCGGGCGAGGTCGCCTTGTTTGCGGTCGAAGACGGGAAGGGCTACCAGCGCGCCGGTCTCCCATCCGGGAGCCGCTTGAGCCTGCTGTCCCGGAAACGTCTGAATCTGGTAGGGAGTGTAAAACAGCAACACATCTTCAAATTTTTCGGCTTGCGTCCGCCGCACCTGAGCTTGCGCGCGATGGACATTCAACCGATACGCCGTCAAATCGGGCCGTATCCTCATAGCCACTCGAATCAAGTCGTCCGCGCTCGGCGGCAGCGGTCCCTTGTCGTGAATCGCACCGCGCAGGGTCAGCGCATCCGCTCGCTCTGGGGGCACGACTAACAGCGTGGCGAGGTCGCGGCGGGATTGCAGCAGCGTGGCCTCGGCTCGCTTGAGTGCGGTCTCGGCTTTGCCCTGATTCACCGTCGCTTGCGTCAAGTCCGAGCGCGGCCGCACGCCACCCCGTCGGACGAGGTCGCGGAGTGTCTTTACCCTCTCGCCTTCGAGCAAAACGTCGGCCTGGGCCGCGCGTACGCCGATGTCCGCGCCGAGAACGTCGGTGTACGCGCTACCTAACTTGTCGATCTCCTGCCGCACGGCATCCTGATATAACGCCTCGATCACGCGCTGAGCGCGCTCGGCTAACTGGATGCGCCGCCGCCGTTTGCCGCTGACATCGGTGGGCTGAATCAGCGTCAATTCGTAGTCGGTCTCGCCCGGCCGCTGCTCCGAGTAGTTGCCGTAGGGTATGCCGTCGGCACTGAAAAAGACCGAGGGATTGTTGCGCAGTCCGGCGGAGAGTACGTCGGCACGAGCCTTGGGAATGTCCTGATACTTGAGGCGGAGATCGTAATTGCGCCGCACGAGGATTTCGATGGCCTCATCGAGGCTGAGTCCCTCGGCTGTCTCTTGTTTATTCGCCGGCACATCGCGCGGAGGCGGCAAACTGGGTTCCTGAGCGAACACGACGACAAGGCGACAAGGCGACAAGGCGATGAGTGCGACCAAGATTGGCAACAAGCTGGAGATCTTCGTCTTTTGGTCCATGACGCTTCTCCTCTTTCTCCCACCCGGACGTCTCAATTCGCCTTCTCAAACAAGACTCGCCACATTTCTATATCGTCCGAGAAAACTCGATTCGTGCGTCAAACTCGGCAAGTTGCCGGTAAACGGCAAAACCGTGGCGAATCGCACAATACGGACAATGAACAAGTTCCAAGGTTAGCCGCGACCCGAAGGGGAGCGCGAACTGCCTCGCGCTCCCCTTCGGGCCGCGGCTAACCGAGGTTTTGGGCCGACGCCTTATTCCTCAATCGGAGGCGGTTCTTTGCCGTATTTGGCCCGATAGCGAGCGGCGAACTTCTCCTTGAGCTTGGGATCGCACAGGAAGCACTGCGATTTCGCGCGGTCGTGTTTGTCGCACCAATCGCCTTTCTTCTTAAACTCGTCGGCGACTTTCTTGCTGCACATGCTGCACTCCGCTTCGGGAATGCCGTGTTCTTCGCACCACCAACCACTGTGCTTCGTGTCTTCGTTCTTCGCCGCGGCGACCTGAGTGGGCTTTTCCTTCGTCTGCTCCGCCTTGTTCTCGCTTTGTCCGCATCCGACGAGAGCGCATACGAACGACGCGACCAATGGCAGCGTCATAATTCTCACAAAAGACATCATCTTAGTCTCCTTTTCACTCGTTCGAAGCCGGCAGCGTAAGCGAGGGATACTGTGAACCCTCGCTCCCGCTGCCGGCTCCGATTTGCCCCTGTTCGCCGAACAGCCACGAGAGTTGCTCGGCTCGGAATCCAAACCAAGAAGTCAGCGCCCCCCGCGCCGAATTCGCCGCTTCATCGAAAAACACATAGAGCACGCGAATGACCAACAGCGACATGACCATCGCGCTGATGACGCCGCCGATCACGACCGTGGCCAACGGACGCTGTACTTCCGCGCCCATTCCGGTGCTGAACGCCATTGGCAAAAAGCCGAGACTGGCTACCAGAGTCGTCATCAATACCGGGCGCAGCCGGGTCACGGCGGCTTGCCGAACCGCGTCATCCCGCCCCATTCCTCTCTCGCGTAGTTGGCGGATGTACGAAACCAGAATCATGTCGTCGAGAACCGCCACGCCGGACATGGCAATGAAACCGATGGCGGCGGAGATCGAGAACGGCATGTCGCGCAGCCACAAGGCAATGATGCCGCCGACCCAACCGAGCGGCACCCCCGTGAAGACGCGAAGCGCATCCACGACGTTGTGATACGTCAGGTAGAGAAGAGAAAAAATGAGGAGAATCGCCAAGGGAATCACGATCAACAGCCGTTTGCGGGCGCTCTCATAATGCTCGAACTGACCGCCCCACTCGACATGGTATCTTCCCGGCGGTAGAGCGATCTCCTTGATCTTCCGCTGAGCCTCGGCGACGAAACTGCCCATGTCCCGACCCCGAATGTTGGCCGATACGGTGATACGCCGTTGGCCCCATTCGCGCGTGATGGTGGATGGACCTTCGACGGTCTCCAATGTCGCCAATCGGGACACGGGGATACGTTCTCCGGAGGGCGTGGCCACCAGCATCGCGCCGAGACTTTCCGGAGTTTTACGCAACCTCTCCGGCAACCGCACGACCAGAGGAAAACGCAATTGGCCCTCGACCACGTCGCCCAGCGGCTTACTCCCGTTGGATTCGATGAGATCGAGTACCGCCGACGCCGGCACGCCGTAGCGAGCGATGGCTTGCTGGTCGATGCGTACCTGCAATACGGGCTGGCCGGTCACTTGCTCCGTATTCACGTCGGCGCTGCCGGATAGGGATTTCAGGGCAGCCTCGATTTTTTCAGCCGTGTGCTTGAGTTCATCCAAATCGTCGCCGAACAATTTGACGGCCAGATCCGAGCGCACGCCGGAGATCATCTCGTTGATGCGCAGCTCGATCGGCTGTGAGAAAGAGATTTTTTGTCCGGGTAATTGACGGACCACTTTTTCGATCTTCTCCGTCAATTCGGCCTGCGTGACTGCCTTGCGCCAATCGTCGCGCGGCTTCAGCGTGATAAAAACATCGGTCAATTCCACGCCCATCGGATCGGTGGCTATTTCGGCGGTGCCGATGCGACTCCACACGTGCTTGACTTCATCGGGAAACTCCTTGAGTATGGCTTTTTCCAATTGCGTGTTGTCGCGGATCGACTCGTCGAGATCGGTGCCGGCCAAGCGGACGATGTTCATGCAGATCGCTCCCTCCGACAGGCGGGGCACGAACTCGGAGCCGAGATTCGGAGCGAGAATGCCGAAGGCGAATACCAGCACGCACGCGGCGAAACCAACAACGACCGCCTTGTGTTCCATGCACAAGCGCAGGATCGGGCTGTGGATGCGATGGGCAAGACGCATCAGCAACGGTTCGCGTTCTTCCATGCGTCTAGGGAGAATCAGACTCGCTAACACCGGCATGAGGGTGAGCGACAACACCATCGAGCCGGCGAGAGCGAAAAGAACCGTCAGGGCCATCGGTCGAAAGAGTTTGCCTTCCACGCCCTCCAAAGTCAGAATCGGCAAGTAGACGATCATGATGATTAATTCGCCGAACAGAGTCGGCCGGCGCACTTCGACGGCGGCGTCGCGGATGATTTCGAGATGACTCCGTCCGCGCGAATCGCCGTGCGCGAGATGGCGAATGCAGTTCTCGACCATGACGACGGAGCTATCGACCACCATGCCGAAGTCGATGGCACCCAAACTGAGCAAGCTGGCGGCGATGCTGAAACGCAACATACCGGAGAAGGCGAAGAGCATCGCCAACGGAATGGCCAAAGCCACGATGCAGGCGGCGCGGAGATTGCCCAGAAACAAAAACAACACGGCGACGACGAGCAGACCGCCCTCGAACAGATTCTTGCGTACCGTGTCGATGACGTGGCCGACCAACTCGGTACGGTCGTACACTGGATCGACGTGCAACGCCGGTTGGCCATGCACATCTTTGGGCAGCGCATCCTTGATCTCGTCGAGTTTGTTCTTCATGGCCCAGGTGACTTGATGGCTATTCTCACCCATGAGCATGAAACCCAGGCCGAGAACGACCTCGCCCTTGCCGTCGGCGGTGACCGCGCCGCGGCGAATCTCGTGGCCGATCTGTACCTCGGCCACGTCGCCGACTTTAATGGGCACACCGTCCTTGGCCGTTATCACGATGGCCTGAATCTGTTCCACGTTGACTGTGCGTCCCAGGCCGTGAATGAGAAGCATTTGGCTGTTTTGACGGATGTTGCCGCCGCCGACGTTGCGATTGTTCTTCTGTACGGCGGCTACGACTTCCTCGAACGTCAGGCCGTGTTTGATGAGGCGATCCGGGTCGATGCGCACCTGATACTGTTTCTCGTAACCGCCCCAACTATTGATCTCGGCGGTTCCCTTCACCGTCCGCATTTTGGGTTTGATTACCCAGTCGTGAATGGTGCGCAAGTCGGTCAGGTCATTGCCCTGGCCGGAGACGACGTAATGAAACACCTCGCCCAAGCCGGTCGCCACCGGACCCATTTTCGGTCGCTCGATGCCAACAGGTAATTCCACTCCGGTAAGGCGCTCATTAACGATCTGGCGCGCGAAGTAGATGTCGGTTCCGTCCTCGAAGGTCACCACGACTTGCGACAAACCGAATTTGGACACGGAGCGCAACTGCGTCAAACGCGGCATGTTGCCGAGGACTTGCTCGATGGGGAAAGTGATGCGCTGTTCGATCTCCTCCGGGGCGAGGGCGGGAGCCACGGTGTTGATCTGCACCTGCACCGGCGTCGTGTCCGGGAAGGCGTCGATGTCGAGATAGCGCAGCGACACCGCGCCGCCGAGTGCGAAGGCCAGCGCTGCCAGGATAACCGGGAAGCGATGCCGTAGTGAAAAGTCGATGATTCCGTTCAGCACCAAATTCCCTCCGAAATCGTATCCCATTTCGGTTAGCCGCGACGCGAAGCGGAGCGCGTTCGCGCTCCTCTGCGAGTCGCGGTTAAACGGTGCGAAGCGGCCGCACGGGCCGTTAGTGTCCGCAGCCTCAGCCCTCGCCGAGATTGTTTTTCAACAGTTCCGACCGCAAAACGCCGCTTCCTTTCGATGCCACCACTTCGCCGGGTAAGACTCCCGCGAGAATCTCCGTGTAGCTGTCGTTGCGCGCACCGACGCGCACCGTTCGCGTGTGGAACACCTTTAAGCCGTACTCTTTCAAGAAATCTTTGTCGCGCACAAAGACGACGTGACAATCGCCCTCCCAGTGAACTGCCTCGTTGGGTACGACAATGGCGTCTTTCTCTTCGCGCAGCACGATGCGCCCCTGTCCGAAACTGTTGGCGCGCAGCCGTCCTTGCGGGTTCGCCAAGTCGGCTCGAACTTTGACGGTGCGCGTCTTCTCATCCACGGCGGTGCTGATCCAGTTGACGGTTCCCGTCGTTTCCTCGGCGTTGCCTTCGGCGTGAAAACGGATGGGCTGTCCCAGCCTCACCCGCTGAGCTTCTTCTTGTCGAACGCTCAGCGTCAGCCACATGCGGCGCACGTCGGCGACGGTTAGCAAAAGCTTGCGAGCATCCACCACTTCGCCAGCGACGACTTCCCGTTCGATCACCTCGCCATCCAGGGGCGCTACAATCGGCAGCAGATTGGCCGTCGTCGTCCGCGGATCGAGCGTTTCCCGAAGCGCCGGCGGCAGTCCGAGAAACTGAAGCGATGCCGCGCGCTGCTCTTCGGACAATTCCTCTCTCTCTTCACCCTCAAGCGGCAGACCGAGATTGACCAGGACTTGCCGTGCGCTCAGGAGACGAATGCGGGCGGTGCCGAGAGTCGTTTCGGCTTCGCGTATCTGTTGCTGCGCCAACGAACGCTCGGCTTGACGGAGAGCGTTCAAGGTGCGCTCCGCGAAGCGAACCTGCGCGGCGGCTTGCAGATACTCGGCTTTGGCCCGTCCGACTTCCGCCGCCTCGATTAGCGCGATGACCTCGCCCCGTTTGACCTTCTCGCCGACTTGCTTGTCGATGCGCCAAACCGTACCAGGCGCGCGGCTGGAAAGTCGGGCGACACAAGTTGCATCGTAGGTGACCTCGGCGTTGGCGGCGATAAACTCCATTATCGATTCCCGGCCCACCGGCCTAGGTTCGATGCCCGTTCGGTCGAAGGCCGCCTGCGAGGCGAACTGGATGCGGCGCAGATGGTGCTTGCATTTTTTGTTATTCTTCGTCCGCGGCAACAGAAGCAGAGCGCGCTCAGCGCGCTCCAAATCGGCCGGTGCCGCCTTCTCCACGTTGTAGCCGTGGGCCACTTCGGGATGTTCCAGAGGGCAGTTGGGAATCCCATGCTTCTCGCACCAGCCGTATTGCTTCGCCGCCGGCATCAGCGTGGGACTGCATTCGACGCACAGAGACTCCGGAACTCCGTGCGCCGGGCACCAGTCGTCGTTCTCCGCCGCGGCGCTTCCGGTCAAGGTGGAGAACTTCGGCAACTTCCAACCGCTGTGATGTCCCCACCAGGCCAATCCGCTCAGGGCGGTCAGGACAATCGCCGTCGGCATCGCGCCGCTCAACCAACGAACCAATCGCCCGCCCGAAGCAGTCGGAGCGGGAGATGAGTCGGCGTTCGACGCCTTGCGGACATAGGGTATCTCCAAAATCTCGCTCATCGCTGCCTCCCTCGTTCCTTGCGGCTCGCCGAATGAACTCCTCGCCACAACCGGCTCGAAGCTTTCGGCGCGCTCGATGGATGGCCGAATGGAACAAATCGCGGAAGATAACGGCATCAATGCACGGCGAACGCGCATTGAGGCCAAGAATTTCGGCTGCTGAGATAGAAGCGAGAATTAGGCGCGAGGAGGACGAATCAACTGACCGTGAAAGGGAGCGACGTGGGCGATTGGATTTTCGCAAAGGCTATGCCCAACACATACGGCCAACTCCAGCAACGATTCGACGGGGACGATCGAAGACGTCTGAACGAGATTGCAGGCGGGGCAGCCGTGGGGGCAAGACGGTTTCTTCGGATGTGGGGTTTCGTTTTCGCACGGACAAGAGGAATGGTCGGCGTCGTGGTCAACGTCCGGGCAGGAACAAGCATCTGCCGCTTCGTCGCCTGGGCAATCGATGGCATGTTCGTGCGGCCGCGAGCAAACGTGTAAGTGGGTGTGCGCGACGGCGAGGCTGTTGGCCGTGATGAACACGGCTAAAGCAACCCACGCCAGCGAGCTTACCCACTTCTGCTTCATACGATCGACCGACCTCATCCGAGTCGAGAAAGGATGATCTCCGCCAGCAAACCCAATCTATATCGGTATCGGTCGTTCTCTTTAACGTCAATAACAATTCTCATCTGCGTCGTTTCGGGTTCTTGTTTACCGTCTCACGGACTTACGTTCGGGACGGGTCCTTGACTGCCATCGTATGATGGTGCAGCACGATACCGCATCTCGATGACATCCCTTTCTTCTAAAATCGAGAGGGGCGGATGGTCATGGTACCTCCTGTGTGTGCTGGCTGTAGCTCACGCGATCGTACCATTGCGCGGCTGCAACGATGCGTTACCCAACTGCCGCGCTTTTCGTAACTCCCCGTGACGGTTGACATGGATGTGGGGTTGGCATCATCGTCAGACCTTGGCCTTGCCGGCGACCTGGTTCCTGACGCAGGAGACAGGCGGGAAAAAAATACAGACAGCGGCATGGACGGTTCCGCAGGTGGCAGAGTTGTTAGCGGGATTGCTGATGCAGCGTTTGGGTTATCATCGGCCCAGCGTTGTGCAATGCCGGATGGCGCGTCGTTTACGTCGCAACGAGGAAGCCCGTCTTTATCATTGGCATAAGGCGTAACCGCTTGCCCCCGCGACGGTTGAACCAACGTGCATGTGGGACACAGTAGAACTATTTCCCGAAGAAACATCGAAGAGAGAAACTCTTTGCGATATGAGGGGCAATGAAAAACCCCTCTCTCCCAACGGAGGGAGAGAGGGGGAGCGTACGAACGGGATTTTCAGCGATTGAAGATGAACTCCTTGGTGTTCAGCAGTGCCCACAGGATGTTCTCGTAAGCGAGCTTCTTGTTGGCGGCGTTCTTGGCTAGGTGTTGCAAGGCCGCGTTACGCTGATCGTCCGTCGGCTTGCGAGCAAAGGCCCACAAGAACAACTCGTCCACCTTCTCGGCGTCCGGTCTCGGATCTTTGACTAGCATGTCGGCGCGGCCGCCGGCGCGGCCCACCTTGCCCTGAACCTCATCGGAATTCAGCAAGTGCAGCGCCTGGGCAAGATTCGCTTCACTGACGCGCTCGCACTCGCACGCGCTGATGCGCTGCGGCCGGCCGAACACGTCGAGGAAGTACGACGTGAACGATTCGTCCGGCAGCATGATGGCGCGATTGGGGGCGTGCTTGTCTTGCGGCAAACCGCCGAACGACGCCGGGCTGTTCGTCACCAAGTTCACCGCGTCGAGCAGCACTTCGGCGCTGAGACGGCGCGGATAGTAACGGGCGTAGTTCTGTTTGTCTTGACGGTTGAATTCGTTGGGCGTCGAACTCAGTTGATACGTCCGACTCTTGCAGATAGTGCGGATCAGCTGCTTGAGGCTGTATTTGCTATCGACGAGATCCTTGGCCAAGGCGTCGAGCAGTTCGGGATTGCTGGGCGGATTGGTGACGCGCATGTCGTCGAGCGGATCGACGATGCCGCGTCCGAAGAAGTGCGCCCAATAGCGATTGGCCACGGCGCGAGCGAAGAACGGATTGGCCGGATCGACCATCCAATCGACCAGCTTCTGCCGCGGGTCGTCGTAGATGCCGACTTCCATCGGCTTGCCGTCGAGGGGTTTCATAACGGCGGCTTGGCCGGTGCGTTTGTTGGTGACTCCGCCACGCGACCGGCTGTAGACGACGAGGCGTCCGCCTCCCTGTTGGTTCACGTCGCCGGGAACCTGAACGTTCTTCCGCGCGACGCGGCCAAAGAAGGCGGCCAAGCCCCAATAATCGTCCTGACTCCATTTCTCATACGGATGATGGTGGCACTGAGCGCACGCCAATCGAAGCCCAAGGAACACCTGAGCCGTGTCGTCCACGAACTGCTCGGGGTTCTGCAATTCCTTGTACCACACGGTCGGCGGATTGGTCACTTCGTCGCCGCTGGCACCGAGAATGGCGCGGGCGAATTCGTTGTACGGCTTGTCGCGGGCCACACCGTTGCGAATCCAATCGTGAAAGGCGAAGGTGCCCCGCGCTCGGTCGGGTTGGCCGCGTCGTTTGACGTGCAGAATGTCGGCCCATTTATTGGCGAAGTAATAGCTGTACTCTTCCGAATTCAACAGGCGGTCGATCAGTTTATCTCGCTTTTGCAAATCTCTATCGTTCACGAAAGCCATCACTTGTGCCGGCGTCGGCAGAGTGCCGGTCAGATCGAGGGACAACCTGCGGATAAATGCCTCGTCGCCGCACCCCTCCGAGGGAACCAGACCCAAATCGCGCCATTTCTTTTGAGTGTGTTGATCGACGAGCGTTTGTATGGGGAAGGTGTAATTGGGCACCTTGGCTCCCAACGGAACGGTGGCGCGGAAGGTGCCGACGAACTCTTGATAGCGGACCATGACGGCCGCCTCGCCGCTCATGCCGAGCGTGCGCACCAGTGCCGCCGAATCGACTACGGCGACTTCCTGATCGTTGCTCTCGTATTGGGCGCGGCGGGTGATGTCTTCGATGTGGCCGTCGTTGTAGTGGGCGTAGACGGCGAATTGTTGATGGTTGTTGCGGGTCATCACCCGATGTTCGGGAAAGACCGAGATACGGGTGACGACGGGATCGGAATTCTCGCCGTAGGGAGTGCCGGCGACGATCCATCGGCGGATGAGGCGATACTCGTCGGAGCCGACCTCCATGCGTTTGCCGCCGCCGTGGGCCATGCCGCCGGCCGCCTTGAGCAACAGCAGACTGCTATCCGGCGCGGCGGGGAACAATCGACGGCCTCGGCCTTCCTTCACCAGCGCGGTGTAATCGACTTCCGGCTCGAAGCCCAAAAGGGAGATCTTGAAGCCGTTTTGTCCGCTGGCCTTGCCATGGCAACCGCCGGAGTTGCAGCCAAGCTTGGTGAAGATCGGCACGATTTGATTGGGGAAGTTGATGGGCAAATTCACGTCGCAGCTGGCCGCCGACGCTGGAACCTTCACGACCTTGTCGCCGAAAGAGACGACGATTTCCGTGTTGCCGTTCGCCAACGGCAGCACCCGGCCGGTGCTGGTGACGCGGACGATCTTATTGTTCGCGGTTTCGTATTTCACATCGGGGGTGAGATCCTGAACGCGACCGTCGAGCAACTCGGCGGTGAGGATCAATTGTTGGGCGTCATCGATGCCTTTCAGGGCGATTTGAGCCGGATGCACCGTGAGCGTTTTGATGTCGGATGGCTTGGGCAAGGCGACGGCGTCGGTCTTGACGGGTTCCTTTCCCGCGTAAAGATCGCCGGCTCGAAGCCCGGGATCGGCGTGGAGAATGAGAACACAAGTCAACAAGATCGGCAAGCGAGTGAGCGTCATGGATTCGATACCCCCCATATGGCAGGATTACAGGCAGGATGGAAACGGCGGTGGGGTTGTCGTCCGTGGAGGATGACACCGCGCGTTTGAAACCGGCAGTACAAGCATTGTGCCAAGAAGCGAGGAAGAAAGCAATCGTTTCCTCAACGGATTTTCTGGCGCGAAGGTAGCCGTGTGCCACGCTCCTCGGCAAGCACCCGGTGCGCGCGTTCGCCGCACCGATCGAGTCCGCCGATGCCTTGGGGTTACGGCTTGGCGGTTTCCTTGAGTTTCTTTTGTTCCGCCTCCGCTTCGGAGATCAGCTTCTTGCACTTTTCGGGGGTCAAGTAGGGCAGGTCGGTCTTGTGGGCTAGTTCCATCGCCGCCGCGAACATGCGCTCGGCGCGCTCCGAATCGCCCAGACCGGCATAGGCGCGGCCTAAATAGAGACAAAGGCGCGGGTCGCGCGGGAAGCGTTGCCGCGCTTCCTCGAATAGCTCGCGCATCGCGTCGTACTGCGCGGGCGAGCCGGCTTTGGTGTAGATAAGGCCCAGTGTGTCGAGAAATTCTGGACGCAGACGGTCGCCGCTTATCGGTTTGTGGCTGAACTTTCCCCGCCGCAACTCCGCAATCATGCCCAATGCCTGAGGCGCTTCGTTAAGATACTCGGCGAGAATCCAGGCCAAGTTGTTGCCCACGGCTCCTTGAGTCTTATCCTTCGTCCACACTTTCTCGTATGCGGCACGCGCTTTGGTCCACGATTCCTCGGCCAAGTACACGTCGCCGAGGAAACTGAGAACGGCGGGACGATCGGGATTCTTGGCCTGGAGTTCGAGCAGCCAGCGTTCGGCCTCGCTCCAAGCCTTCGCTTCGCGCAAACCGAGAATCATTTGCAATTGCAGGCCCAAACGCACGTCGTCGAGAGAACGCTTGGGATTCTTCTCCGCGCCTTCGTTCGCTGGCGCGGCGGATTGCGCTTTCTTTTCGCGCTCCATCTGTTGGTCGATGAATTGCTCGGCCGCCCGGCGCGCTTCCTTCAGTTCCTTCTCCTCGGCCAGCAGGCGGACCTCCATCCGTGCGGCCGCGACATCTTCCGGCAGTTGCTCGCGCCAACGTCGAACATACGAACGCGCGCGCTCCTTGTCGCCCTGCTGCGAGAGGAGAGGAATCAGTCGGAGGTAGGCGTTGGCGAGTTTGGCATCCTTTTTCAGCGCATCCTCGTAGATGGCGATGGCTTCCTTCGGACGATCGGTTTCCTCGTCGAAGCGGGCTTCCAACAAGCGAACGTCGGTGTCGCCGGGTTGCACTTGCTTGAGGGCGTCCAAACGTCGGCGGGTCATCTCATTCAGAGCGGGATCGCGCAACTCCAAGGCGAGGACGATCGTTTGGCGGAGAGCGGCGGGATTGGCCGGCTCCAGGTTGAGAGCGCGGACGGCCTCGTTCAGCGCCAACTCCTGCCGTCCGGCCAACGCCCAGAAGGCCGACTTGGTCAGCGGTGCGGAGACTTTGTTTTGCGGCGATTGTTCCAACGCCATTTGCTCCCAGGCGTTGAGCGCCGAAGCCATGTTCTTGATCGGACGCGAATTGTCGTCGATTGGGCCGATGTCGTCGAGCAGGACATCGGCAAAGGCCACGGCCAAAAGCAACAGCGGTTCGTCCGGCGAATCTTTGTGCATTCGTTCCGCCAAGCCGCGAGCCTTTACCGGCTCCGTCTGTGCCATGGCCACCAACGACAAGAGGAGTCCGCGTCTGCCCAATGCCTGGAATCGGCTGTAGCGGCTGGCGCGTAGAAACGACTCGGCGGCGGATTCGTAGGAACCCTTGTTAAAGGCGAGCATGGCTTGCATGATCTGAAGTTGGGCGTCGTTCTTGTGCCGGGCGAGAGCCTGTCGCACCAGCTGTTCTTGATCCCCGGCTGCCGCCGCCTGGATCAACAGCGCGTCGATGGCGGGATCGTGTGGCAGGTGTTCCAAGACTTTTTGGCTTCCTTGGCGGTCGCCCTTTACCAATAATGCCGATGCCAAAACACGTTGATAGCGTTCGCTCTTGGCATCGGGGAAAGCGGTCGGCGAGCGCAAGTAGGCCAGGGCATCGTCGAGGCGTTTCTGCGCGATGAGCCATTCCACCCGATAATAGCGGGCGTCGAGATCGTTGGGATGATCCTTGATGAACTGCTCGATGAGAAGATCCGCTTTCCGGACGGCGGCGGCGCTCGGCTGGTTCGCGGCGTCGCCCTCCGACTCGATCCAACCGACCTCGGTGCGCAACACCTCGACACGATTGGGGTAGAGCCTGCGCAATTCGCCCATCTCTTTCTCCGCTTCCTCGCGGCGTCCGGTCGCCGCAAAGTAGGCGACGAGATTCTCGCGCGCCTGGCGATCTTGAGGCGATTCCTTCGCCAACGATTTGCGCAGCTCGGCGATGACTTTTTCCTGATAGCGGATCGAGTCCAGCGACGGCGGCTTGCCGGGATTGCGACGCATCTGTTCGCGGACTTTTTCCAGCGCACTGTTGGCGCAGCCCTTAATCATCAACAGCGCTAAATCTTCGGGACTGCGCACGAACTCCAAGGCCCAGGCTTTTTCGAGCGGCGTCAGCTTGTCGAACACACTGTAGGCATTTTGTACCTGTTGCAAGCAGACCAACGCCTTGTCCGGTTCGCCCAGATCGAGGTACACGCCGCCGAGTATCATGTTGGCTCGGAGGACGAGATCGCCCTGGCCGGAAGCGACGACTTTCTCCAACAGCCGGCGCGCCTCGTTGAGTCGGCCCTCGCGCGCCGCCGGAACGGCCTCGTAGAGAGACGCAAGCGCCAAGGCTTGCGGCGTTTTCGCCTCCTTCAGCGCGGAGAGATGGCGATTGACATCGTCCTTTTTATCCCCTTTGAGCGTTTGAATCCCGGCGGCCAAGGCGTTCAACCCCGCCAGCTGGACCGGAGGCGTCTTGGCCTCGGCGGCCAGATGCAGGCCGTCCTCGATCCATTGAACGGCTCGTTCGTCCAACTCGGCGCGCCGCTTTGCATTGCCGCGCCGCCCCTCGACGTGGGCTTCTCGGTCGAGAAGTCCGGCGAGCGATTCGTACAGCCGAGGGAGTACGACTTTCTGTTCCTTCGCCTTGGCCGCCAAGTCTTGCACGCCTTGGAGACACTTGTTCCAACTCGGCGGCGGATCGATGGCCAACACCGGCTCCGCGACGTTCATCGCGCCGATGGCCGCCAGCGCGCACTCGGAAACCAATGGCGGCGCTCGGTCGGCCAATTTGCGGCACAGACCCAACGTCGCCTCGAGAAGCTCCACAACCTTTTCGGGTTTGCCATCGGGCTGGAGACTGTCCTGCACCGCCGCTTTCAGAGCCATTTCGTGCAGGCCCAGAACGCCCTCGGCGTCCCACTTGGACGGGTGTTCGAGTCCCTCGCCGGAAGCGGCGCGAGCCAGCGCGCCCTTCGGTCCAAACAACAAGGTTCGCAGCGTCTCCTCTTCCGCTTCGCGCCGCGCCGCGTTCGACTGTTCGGCGTCGTCGCGCAGCCATTGGACGATTTCCGCTTCGAGAAACAAGGTGCGCCAAAGCGGATAGTGCGGGGTGCCTCTCAGGCGTTCGACGTACTGTCGCGCTTGCAGCACGCGCTCGCGGCTGCGCTTCTTCGCGGGGAGCGATGGATCGGCGCGCCGGTTGGCGGTCGGCTGATCGAAGTCGAACCGCGCCAGCAGGTACAGCGCCCACGGATCGTTGGGTTCAAGCTCCAGGGTATGCCGCGCGATCTTTTCGATTTGGCCCCAATTGAGCGCCGGCAGCATCGTCTCGGTGAGGAGGGCTTCCCGCAACAGAGCCTTGTCATCTTTGAGTAGATCGCTGGCTTGTTCGAGAAAAGCGACGGCGTTTTGGCGCGTCTGCGGGTCGGATATGTACAGTATCGAGCGAAATTTCAACCCGCTGACCGGATCGGTGGTTTCGGGAAAGGGCTGACCCTTAACCAAGGCATGGGCGAACGCTTCGTCGCGCAGGGCCCGTGTTTTCAGCCACAGCCCCTGCCCTTCGACGTGCGACCAATCGACCGTTGGGGCTTTGCTTCGTTCGCGCGCCATGGCATCTAAGGCTTTGTTGGCTTGGAGGTTGGCTTCCTCGAAGCGCGACGAAGCCGTCGCCCCGTCTCCCGCCTTCAAAGCCGCCTCTCCCTTGGCGTAGGTCTCCTCGCCGACTTGCAACAGCTTCTCCGGCGAGGCGGGGAAGAAACGATGCGAAAGACTCAGGCCGCCGCCGATCAAGATGCCGAGAATCAGCGAGCCGACGATGATTTTTATCCAACGCGATTTGTCGATCATGGTTGAGTCCCCGTTGCCCCGTCATCGATCTCGAATCAGTGTCAGCGGCAGACGATTGTCTCCGATGCGCGCCGTGTCGGGCAATTGCTCGGCGCGCAAGGCCGCATCGACGGCGACCAAAAAACCTCGTTCCACCGCCTCGGTCTCCGTGGGAGCGGCGACCAGTGATACCTGTGCCGTGATGCTCGGCACGGGATGGTTCTGCCGCTGATACAAACGACGCAACAAGGTCTGCCCCGGCTGCGGCGGCGCTTCGAGGGAATAGTGCCAATAATAAACCGTAGTATATTCTCCGACTCCGGTGCGGAAGCGAAAGCGCATTACCGAGCGTTGACCGGACACATCGAGAGGGATCTGCTTCCGAGCGTCGAAATCCTCGGTCGCGCCGGAGGCGTCGCGGATACAGATTTCCGGATGATGCTTGCGGTCGTCGCCCTGGCGCGAATAGACCAGATACAGGTACAGCGGCGGGCCCGCCATCTTGGGCGCGTAGACGCGATAGAGTAGATCGTCGGCGCGATACGGCAGTTTGGCGCGGAACGAGTCGAGATTGGACACGTCGCGCCCGTGCCAGCCGATCCCGCTCGCGCCAGGCGCGGCTAGGTCGTGGGGTAGAGCGGCGAACGGCGCGCGGAGTTCGGGATAGGGCGTTGCCGCGGCACCGTGCAAATACCAGGCGAGTCCCCCCTCGGCCAGCGATGCACCCAGCAAGCAAACGACAACGGCCAACAAGCCCCGTTTGGGCGAATGGCTAGAGTCCAAGGAATGGGTTGAGGTTCGAGACTCGCCGCAGTCTTCGCAGGCCGTCGGTAAACTCGGCGCTTCCCGCTGCGATCGCTCCAGCCGACTCATCAGCCATCCCAGCGAAGCGAACAGTGCCAGACCGAGAGGCAGGGTCACCAGCGCCGGCGCGTCGTGCATCCATCCGCCCATCCACTGCGTTCCGAACCAGACCGAACCCGCCGCCATGATGAGGATGCGCAGGACATTGGCGACGAGGGCCGCCGGCACGGCCGCGACGGCGAGGAGAATCCGAAACGTCGCCGATTTCCCACTCAGGCCGCCGACGAGGACTCCCAAGGCCACGAACGAGACGATCTGTCGCAATCCGCTGCACTCCGCCGCCACGACCAACGGCTCTCCCACCCCCGCCAGATACAACGAGTTGCCGCGCCGATAGCAGACGACGAACGGATCGAGCAACCCCGCGCTCACCTGGGCGACCCAATCTTGCAGCCACAATCCGGCATAGTTCGTCCAGGTGGCCGGTAGGGGAAACATGAAAAACAGAAAGCCAATGGGAAAGAGAAATCCTTTCGCCCACCCGACTCCGCCGAGGGCCGCGGCCACACCCCACAATACTAAGGCCATCGCCGCGAAATCGAGCATCGGGTTGTTAATCACGGTCAGAATCAGATGCAACAGCGCGCCGGAGACGATCGCCATCGAACCGACGTGCGGATCGCCGACGCTTGGAGCGCCCTTTTTGCGAACGACGCGCAGCGCCAGCCACAGGCCGAGAAGCGGCACGAAGAAACCGTGCGAATAACTCGGATCTTTGCTCCACCGCTCGGTGAGTTTGAGAAGGTTGCCGCCGAAAAAGACGAGGAACAACAGCGCGGAGAGGCCGAGCCACACGAGGAAAGCAAGGTGTGGAACGAGACGATCCACGGCGAGAGCTTCCTTGCGTTCTCGTGGTTTCAGCGCGCCGAGACTCATGAAGTTTCCGCGAGTCCGAAAGTAGGAAGAAAAACAGCGGGAAGGAGCGATCCTGCCCGCTGTTCACGATAACTCAAGAATAGCTCGTCAAGGTTCACATCGCAAGTTTGTGCTGGAGCTTACGACGAGAGTACCAGATGCCGGCAAAGCCAACCGCGCCCCAAAGGAGGAGAGAAGCGGGTTCGGGTACATTTGTAACGAGAGGATTGAGACCGCCGGCAAAGGCTCCGGTGCCGAGTGGGTCTTGATCGCCTTGGATGACATTATTGAGATTCGTCCCCGAGGGCACCGCGACCAGAGATCCGGACAAGACACCTTGATAACCCGAGCCAGAACCAAAGTTGTTAAAATTGTAGTTATTAAGAACCGTGTTCGTTCCCGTCAGCTGCAATGTGTCCGACAAGACGGCGATGTTGTTGGCACTATTGAGAACGGTCAGATTGAACTTCGATATATTGAAATTAACATTCTTTGTGCCATTGGAAAACGACATCGTGCCGGAGGAAACTGAGTAATTGGTCCCCATGCTCGTCGTCGAAGTCGGCGTGGTATGCAGCGTGAAATTGCTGAAAGTCGCCGTCAAGGAAGGGGATATCATCGATCCGTTGATCTGACTGACGGAACTCGATTGGAAGGACATAGTGTCCGTTCCATTGCCATTGGGAGTGATGCTGAATCCACCGATCGTACCGGCGAAGCTCGACACTTCAACGGGGGATGCCTTACTTCCGGCGGGCAGGCTCGTCAGCAAAACAACGCTTAATAAGAGTCCATAAGTAGAATAAAAAGATCGCATCATTGCCTTGGCTCCTCATGTCGCGCCATCTCCGCGAAGGGGCGGTCCTCGCGATCGTTTGCAGTCGGTCTCCTTGCGAACCTGTGCAGATGGTCAACAACGGTGTTGATACCGAATCGTCTCGTGCGATGCGGTGGGGAACAACGACACTTAAGAATCAGTAAGCGTTAAAGTCTGCAAATCTCATGCCGTCTAGCTACCGATCGACTCCCAAAATACATGCGCCGTAACATACATGAAATGAGTAGGTTACGGCGATCCGCCGCAGAAGATTCTTCTCTTTTACGCCCCGATTTGTTAACAAAACGAAACAGAGAAGCGCTCCTGAGTTAACGAAAGTTAACGGCGCGGAAACATCCGGTTTCGGCCACTCTCCCGCTGCCTCGGCTCGCCATGAAGCATGAAGCACGGCCCCTTGTTGGCGCGGTCGGCCAGGCATAGGTTAGCTGGAACCGTTTCCAACTTATAGGCAGGAGAGCGGCATGTCTCGAACCTTGTATATTCGGCACCTCGGCGTCTTCGTCTGCTGCCTGGCGACGCTTGCGGCGGCGGGCGAGGAAAAGCTCGTTCCGGTCCTCGAAAGCGGCGAGGGGGGGGCGAAACTGCGCGAACCGTTTGGCGTAGACTTCGACCGAGCGGGCAATCTCTACCTCATCGAGTTTGCCGGTCACCGCGTTCGCAAACTCGATACCAAGGGCAAGC
>JAKBCS010000226.1 GCA_021807595.1 Planctomycetota bacterium
CACCACGCTCTTCGTCCGACAGGCGGACAACGAACTTCTTGTTCATGGGAAACCTCCTGGTATTCGGAAGCTTCCCAACTTGCTACAAAACCAGCAACCCCAATTCCCAGCGTTGACGGGGCACTAGTAAGTTTGGAGGCAGAACAGCCAACTCGACAGGTTTCGACAACGATGGAAGTGGATACCCGCGAAGTACCATTGGAAGCTCCGATCGGCACACCGACTCCTTTGCGGGAAGCCTTCGAGGCCGTGGTCGAAGCGCTGCTCCAGGCTGCGGAAATCCGTCGGTCTCCGTCTAGCATTCAGCAATTGTTCGAGGTCCAGGCCCAGGCTCTATCTACCGCATGGCGGATGGCGAGAGAGCGATACGCCGCAGCCGAATTGCTTTTGCAAGCTGCGATTGATGAGGGAGGCGGATGTCCATTTCAAGAGGCGCTGAATGTGGCTTGCCGGATAAACGACGCTGTCGGCCATGTCATGCTCAACATCGTGTCCTTCGACCAAGCGACCGCGCACATCCAGACCATCCCCGTCTTCGATCTGGCCGAGATGCTGGGGGCGATGCGACGGCAGACGAGCCGAGCAGCATTGCGCCTACAGCAGAACGAGAACCGTGACATCAACGTGAAAGATGCAGGTCGGGGCGAAGACGCCGCCGAGGGATGGGCTAACTTGCCGCTATTGGACCAGGTTCCAAGGATTGAAACCCCTCCAACGTCGGAGGCTGATCCGACAACAGAGTCCGAAGACTTATCGCCGTACAACGTGGAGGAACAGTCCTGGTACACCCCGCTGCCCACGACTAAGAACCTCCGATCCGACGAACTGGTTTCCCTCGCCGACAAGATCGATATCGTCCTGCTCACGGCGACCGATACCGAGCGGGATGCCGTACTCCGTCGCCTTGATCCGTTTCTCAACAGAAGATCCGTTCTGAAGGGATTCTCCGAACAGGAGACCTACTACCTCGGCAAGTTTGGGGCTTTCCTGACCGCTGTGACGAAGTGCCGCATGGGTTCGCTCGATTCGGGTGCCGCGACGCTGGCAACGCAGCACGCCCAACGTGTCTGGCGTCCTCGTGCCATCGTCATGGTCGGCATCGCTCTGGGCAAGGATCCAACGAAACAAAAGATCGCGGACGTACTCGTCGCTTCGCAGGTGATCTCATACGAACCACAGCGGATCGGGGAGAATCAGACTGTTCCCCGCGGCCCCAACACGCCGGCCAATACGACCCTACTCAACCGTTTCGAGAACGTCCCGCACTGGTCGTTCGACCGCCCGGACGGCTCAAAGTGTGAATGCCAAGTCGGGCCTCTCTTGTCGGGCGAGAAACTCGTGGACGCCATGGCATTCAAAGAATTACTGTTCAGTCGGTATCCCCAAGCGATCGGCGGCGAGATGGAGGGTGGAGGTCTAGCAGCGGCTGCCGTCCGCAACAACATTCCGTGGATACTCGTGAAGGCTATCTGCGACTGGGGCGACGGTAAGAAGGACAAAAAGCACCAACTACTCGCTGCCGCTGCCGCAGTGTCTCTTGTTCACCACGTCCTGTCACAGACCGATGTGCTGCACGGCCTCGCTAAGCCGAATCGGGCCTGAATGGGAAGGAATGCCCGGAACCGTTTGCGCGATCCAAGAGCGTCAGTCAACGGCGTCACGTCATGCAAGCCGCGACCGGATTTGAAGGCTCTCGGCGTGCCGGCGCGCGGCGGCGGCGGCAGTCTGAATCCATCGAGCGAATTGGCTGTGACGGCCCGTTGGGGCAGCGCCGGCAAGGGCGGCGTGTGCATGCCGGGCAAGGGCAAAGCCCTCGAACGCGCCTACACCCCGGACGAACAATCCGCCCTCGCCGCCGCCGCTCTCTCCTGCCTGGGCGCGACGACGTTCGATGTGTATCTCAACGACGTGGCCTTCTGGCGCTGCGTCCCGTCGCGCGTGTGGTCGTACACGCTGGGCGGCTATCAGGTGATGAAAAAATGGCTCTCCTACCGCGAACGCCCTCTGCTGGGCCGCCCCTCACGCTCGACGAACTGACGGAAGTAATGCACATGACCCGCCGCATCGCCGCACTGCTATTGCTGCAACCGGCGTTGGATGCGAATTATCGGGCGGTGAAGGCGACGGCGTTTCTCTGGCCGCAACCTCCCGCTCCGCGGATGTAGGATGGTCGAAAAGATAAGGGTACACAGCTGCGTACCCTTCGCCGCCCACCTTTACGGCGATGGTGGTTCTTGCCCCGAATCGGTTTCGGCTAAGGGAGGGGTTTCGGACGGCTGCAACCTCAAGGCGAGTTCGCGGCAGAGCTTGGCGAAGGATGGTGAGTTCGCCCTGCACTCATTGAGGTCCATGGCCCCAACGAAGGATTTGGCATCAGTGGTCTTTTTGTATTTCCGCGCCCTGTGCTGGCTGCGGAGTTGGCCTTCCAGCCACGCAACCCCGTTGCAATCCTCGAACCGGTCCCGAGCCGGGAGCGGGTTGGGAAGGCCGTTGATGCCGGCTAGGGTGGACGCCCCGGCGACGATCCAGTTCTCCAGCATCCGCTTCGCCAGGACGCAAGCAATGGGGGCGTCTGAGCGTACTTGCGTAGCTGCTTCCAGCAGCCGCGGCGCGAGTTCGGCGGGACAATCCATTTCGGCGTCCAGCAACAGCAGTAACAAGCCCTGACCGGACGAATCGTGACGTAGTCGGCGGTCCAGCTTCGCATACGCCTCTTCGATCTTCGTGCGGAAGTCCGGGTGCTTCGAGTTGATCAAGGCGTCCCGTTTTCCGCGCGATGCGGGCATCACTTGCAGCCGGCTGGGCGCGACAAGCAGTTCTGCCCAAACGCGCTGGAGCAACCGCTCGATGCAGCCGACCTCCGTTTGGCCCTCAACAATCGGGACGAGGTAGAGGGTCACGGACGATCCTCCTGCCGCCCCTGCGCCATTGCCTTCTGTCGGTCTTGATCGTCCAAATCGGGTTCGAGTTGATTTTCGCGCTCTAGCCCGCCAAGCGAATTGAGTTCCCGCTGAACAATCTCCACACTTGCCTCATCGACTTTACCTATCACGGTCTGGCCATCGATCATCTGGACGACGCGGACGTTGGCGGGCTTGATCTCGGCCGCGTCGAGCAGGTCCGGCGAATGCGTGGTCAGCAGGATCTGTGTCCGCAGGGTCGCCTCGTCCAGTGCCGCTACCAAGGCTCGCATGGCCGCCGGGTGCAGCGCCGTCTCCGGTTCCTCAATGCCGACGACGGTCGGGCATCCCCAGGGCAACAAGCTCTGGAACGCCGCCGTCAATGCCGCAAGCACCCGCAGAGTGCCGTCGGACATGCTGGAAGCGTCGAAAGCCAGTTTCTTATCGGGACGGTTGGATTCTAACCAGAAGTGAACCGTCTCATAGTCCCCGTAGCGGACAACATCAAACCGCTCGACTCCCGGAACGACGGCAGATAAGTAACTGCCTACACGCTTGAAGGCCCAGTCATCGTACTGCCGAGTGCCGGCAAGTACACTTGCGAGGTTCTGTCCGTGTTGGTCTAGTAGCTGTCCAGGATTCGGCCGTTGAAGTCGGCGCATGGCCTCCGGGATGAAGTTATAAAAGGTCATGCGCCGCAGGCAATCGGCCCACTCGATGTCCGGCGATTGGGCGAGATAATTGAACATGAGTTGGCCTGATGCGATTGGCCAGGGCATTGTGTCGGTTGGCGGCACGTTTGTCCCCGGCTCGATACGGCCACTGAACACGCGCAGTTTCTTGGGAGGGGGGCCCAGGCATTCGAGCCTACGTTGCCGGCCTGTCGGCAGCTCCGTGATAGTCACCGATTCTTCCGGCTCACCATGAGTCAGGACGTCGGCAACATGGACTGCGGGAATGTTGAGCCGATAGCAGGCTTCATGTTCTGAAGGAGTGGCTCCCGCTGTGAAACTGGTTTCGATCTCGAATGTAAGGGCGTTTGACTCTACCGAGCGGCACAGGAGCGACTGCATATTTCCTCGGAGTCGAACTGCCTCCGAAACACCGCTTTTCACACAATCGCGGAGAAACGCCAGAGCGTCGAGGAAGTTGCTCTTGCCCGAAGCATTGCGGCCCACAAGGATCGTCAGCGGTTCCAGTGTCACGTCGCAGAACGCGATGCTCTTGTAGCCGCGAATACATACTCGGCGCAGGAAAGTCGGTTTGTTCCACTCGTCGGTGTCGATGACGACTTCGTTTTCCGGTGCGGTCGCCATAATGCTACTCCCTTCGTCCGGACACATGAATCGAGGAGGTATTTCATTCGTCGCGGAGTTGCCGGATGGTAAGCGTGTCGAGGTCGAGCAGGCCGTGCTTCTCAAACACCTCGCGCTTGATCTTCTCGGCCTCGTCGTGAATGTGCTGCAAGAGAGCGGAATCGCCCTCGCCCGTCAGGGCATGGCGTATCGCCGCGTCCAACAGGACGCGGACATCGGCAGAAAGTTCGGGGATGGATGGAATAAGGCCATACTGCTTATTGTCCCTCGTAGGGAGAAAAAATCAAGGAGCTAACAAAAAAACGATATTAACGATCCTGAACAACACACATCATGCCTGTCTTCCGTAGTGTAGGTAGCTTTTCAAGTAAGGATCGTTCGCATCGCCCTCGGCCATGACTTCGTTGATGTAACCGGCTCCTTCGTCCGGGTTGTAGTCGTCGAGAGCCAACAGAACCTTGAGACGCTCATAGGTTTCGCGGCGAAGGAGTACATAAGTTTCCCGCGTCTGCGGATCGATGGCCGTCGGTTCGGGGGCGCTCAACTCCTGCCGCTGTTGTTCGGTCAATTCGATCATGATTGCACCCTTTCTGTCTTCCTAGCGCGCGCTTTCCATTCTGGAAACAACGTCGGTCAAATAGCGTATTGTGGCTTGCTGATTTCTTTGATCCTATCCGTCAATTTATCGGGGTCAGAACAAGCATACAACGGTAGAATGATGTCAGGGAACAAACCGTAGCGCGGGGAGGCTCGAACAATGAAAGACGAACTGGTCCAATTGACCTACGAGATCGAACTGCAACCGGGCGAGACGTTGCGTTTGCCGGAGGCGTTGGTAGCTGCGGTCGGACCGGGCCGTTGGCGTCTCACCCTCCGGCCGGTTCGCCCTCCGCAAATACACGGTCATACCGCCTTTCTCAACAGTTACGCTCCGGAAGACGAAGGATTGTACGATGCCGATCCGACCGGGTGAATTGTGGGTGGCCGACATTCCTTTTACCAGCGGAAGCGGTTCCAAGAATCGGCCAGTCTTGATTCTGTGGGTGGATGGGCTCGATGCGGTGGTCGCCGCAGTTACCTCGGCAACGCCGCGTTCTGCCACCGACGTTCTCCTAGCCGATTGGAAACTCGCCGGTCTGCGCGTAGCCTCTATGTGTCTGTCCGGTGAAGGGCGTTCTTGACGGGTGTGGTGGAATGTCTTCCGAAAGGAGGGCATTTTCATGGCCCGCGACAACACACGCGATCGGTGCAGAGAACTACGGTGGCGGCGATGGCGCAACAACAGCGTCGTGTCGACGGATCAGGCCAGCGTGAGACTGCGTGCGGCCGAGTTGGCCATGTTGCTGGATGGGATCGATTGGCCCAACGCGCGGCGGTCGCAGCGCTATCACCGCCCGGCCAGCGGTTGAGGCGACGACAGGAGAGACGGCGAAAGTCGTCTCTCCTTTTGTTGCTTCTTTTTCTTGGAACATTTCGGGTCCGTCATGCGTCTAATACGCACGACCATTGCCGACCTCACGGCCAAGCTCGCTAGTCGAGGCGACAATTCCCCCCTCGGCCCGGGTCGGCGAACCTCGTGAATGATCGCCTCGTTTCGTCCATATCCCCTTACGAAGGAGTCTCGCATCACTTTCCGACGGCGCGAATCCTCGCCCACCCCCCAAGGGGTTCGCCGGACACACACGCTCCAGTCGCGGCTTCATCCGAAGGCGAGGGAACGGCTGCGCGAGGTGCGGGCGGTTCTGGTGTTGGAGGCCCGCTCCACGGTGGAGTCGCGACGTCTATTACAGAGACTTGCGGCAGGGCTGTCGGAAGCTCGGCTCACGCAAGATGCGAAGG
>JAKBCS010000087.1 GCA_021807595.1 Planctomycetota bacterium
GGACCTTGATATTCCGGCGGGCGCAATGAGGCGAAGCGTTCCGGCTCAACGATCGGACGCGGCACGAACAGGGGTTGATACAAGTCCATCTGGAATGAAATGGGTCTGCTGGAAATCAGAGCCAGCCGCACGTCCTTCCAGTCTTCTTCCGTCGTGTTCTCGACGATGGCCCAGCCTTGCAGCGTCGTCTTCCCATCCTTGTCGAGAACCAGGCGATAGCTGCTCTTCCACATCGGCGCTTCGACTACATAGCCGATCTTTACTATTCTTTTTCCCGCGCCGCTGAACTGTACGGTTACGTTTTTCTTTTGGCTATCGTGGGCGTTGGCCAGCACATCGAGGGCGCGGCGCAGTTCGCCGTCGAGGACGGCGTTGAGGAAACGGACGCGCTGCACCGTGTTCAGCGGCACGCAGCGCATGCCTTCGGTGCAGAGCAGATTGAGCATGTGGACCTCGCGCGGTCCCGGTTCGGTCTGCGACTCCATGCCGACGATGCTACCCGTCATCGTGGCAGGTCCGGCGTTGGCGTTTTGCATTGTCAACTCGACTTTTTCGCCGCGCGCCTGGTTCAGCAGCTGGCCGAACGTCGGATTGCCGGTCAGATCGAGGGCGAACGTCTTCAAAGTGCGTTCCATGGGTTCCTGGCCGTCGTAGCTAACGGCGGTGACTTTGCCGTTGCCGAGGTCTTGCAGGACGAGACTTTTGAGTAGATCGTTGACATCGCCGGCCGTGAATTGCAAGTCCACGCGGGCCTCGCCGTCGACGCTTCCTTCGCGCTGGAAGTAGCCGACGCCGCTGTTGAAGAGGACGATTTGTCCCAGGGGCAGATTCTGTCCGGGATGGCGTTCGCTTGCCACGGCTCCATTATCGCCCGGCTGCGGCGCGCCCGAAGACGACGAACGCCAGACGGCGAATACGGACGCGGTTACAGCCGCGACCAATACCAGATAGAAATGGTGACGACGCATGACGGCTTTCCTTCCGCTTGAGAGAGAGAATGGTCCGATTGAAGAAGGAACGATTGGACGAGCGATTGCTTGCGCGAAAAAATCCACGGAATGTTCTCGGTTAGCCGCAAAGCGGCGCGGAGCGTGAGGATGCCTCCCGCGCTCCGCTCCGCGTCGCGGCTAACCGAAGGAATACTCACCAATCCGCGCCGAGGATCTCGCCGCCGTTGGGCGTCATCGCTGCCTTCCAGGTAGTGTGCGACACGGTTGTGGACACACTTCGCACGCTGCCGTCGCACAAGCCGACGAGAACGAAACGATTGTAACTTCGCAGCGCCGAAACGCCGCTGACGCCGCCGCAACTGACGTCGGGCCGTTCGTCGTTTATCCGCAGTTTGCCGTTGAACATGCCTTGTAGGAATCGCCCGTCCATCCAACTGGCGCAGCGATCGCCGGCGATGTTCTTGTCGTCTTTGAAATACTTCACGCCGGTCTCCGGACCAGTCTTTTTCAGGTCCTCTTTCTTCAGCAGCACATATTGCCTGCGGACATCGACGGCCTGATTTTTACCGTCGCCTTTGAGCGTCTCGCCGATGGCTATGGTATTGCTGGTGCCGTCCGTGATCGTGGCGATTTTCTCCTTCGAGTTGAGGTAGAACACTTGATCGTTGAAGAGATAGTTGGTTGGACCCCATTCGGGTTTTACTTGAGGAACACCATCTCCCGGACTGATAAGCGTCTTGATTAGTAACTTGCGGGCGGCGGCGTTGGCGTCGGCGTCGATCGATTTCTTGAAATCGATCTGATTGTAGATGTTCTGATATTCGAGAAACGGCAACAGTTTGCTGGTCGCCGAGAAGTGCTTGTCATCGACGCCCGGCGGAAAAACTTGGTAGGTAGATTCGTAATTGAGTACACCGAGCATCATTTGCTTGAGGTTGTTCTGCGATTGCATTCGCGCCGCCGCCTCGCGCACCTTCTGCACCGCCGGCAGAAGCAGGCCGATGAGGATGGCGATGATGGCGATCACCACCAGCAGTTGAAAGAGCGTAAATGCGGATCGTTTTTGTCGTTTCATGTGTGTTTCTCCCATAAATCGAGTGGCCAAGTTTCAGGGTTAGCCGCGACGCGGAGCGGAGCGCGGGAGCTATCCTCGCGCTCCGCTCCGCATCGAAACGAACGAAGTCTCACCAATCCGAGCCGAGTGGCATACCGTCGGCCGGATCGAGAGCGTACTTCCAAGTGGTCTTCGAGATGCTGATCTTGACGGGGCGCACACTGCCGTCGCCAATCCCAACGAAGACGGAGTCGCCGAAGCTGCGCAGGGCCGACACGCCGCTGACTCCGCCGCAGCTAACGTCCGGCCGTTTGTCGTTGGGAAGGAGCCGGCCGTTGAACGTGCCTTGCAGAAATCGGCCGTCCATCCAACTGGCGCAGCGATCCTCCGCGATGTTCTTGTCGTCTTTGAAATACTTGACGCCCGTATCCGGTCCCGTATTCTTGAGATCCTCCTCCTTCAAGAGAACGTACTGTCGGTGAATGTCGGGGATTTTGTTCTTCTTGTCTCCCTTGAGCGTCTCGCCGACGACGATCGTATTACTGGTGCCATCGGGGAAGGAGGCTGGGATGCGCGATTTGGAATTGAGGGAAAACAGTTTGTCGTTAAAGAGATAGTTCGTCGCGCCCCACTCCTCTTTCACCGAGGCGATCGGATCGGAGTCGCTGAGGAAGGTCTTGATTTTCGTCTTCCGCGCTTCGGCGTTGGCCTCGTTGTCGATGTCCTTCTTGAAGTCGATCTTGTTGTAGACGTTCTGTTGCTCGATGAATGGCAGCAGTTTGCTGGTCGCCGAGAAGTGATTGTCATCGACGCCGGGCGGTAGAACGCCGTAGACATCGTTGTGGTTGTGCAGCGACAAGCCCAGTTGTTTGAGATTGTTCATGGCCTTGGCTTGCTCGGCGGCGAGGCGAGCTTTCAGGATGGCCGGTAACAGCAGAGCGAACAACAACAGCAAGATGGCCAGGACGACCAAGAGCTGAATGAGGGTAAAGGCGAGACGGCGGCGCTGGGGCATGGGGAAACTCCTTATCCGATGGGCCGACTCGCCGGGTCCGCTAGGACCGACCTATTGGGGCGCGGCGAGAGGTCGATACACCACTTAGGATTATTTTCGCTGACACAGTGGAAAGCAAGTACAAAAGCCGCTCGATGCGATGTTGGGCTACCGGCGAGCGGTAGGGGTCAGCCCACGGTTGTCCGGCAGATCAGGGGGCTAACGCCCCGCGTTTGCCGACGAGATGGTCCTTGCGTTCTTCCAATATGGCCTCGGCGGCGCGCTCGCGCGAGGAGATGCCCGGCTGTGGAAACAAGCCGCCGCCTAAGATCAATGCCGACAGCGTCAGAACGACGAGGCGTTCGCGCGGGGTGATATTCAGCGATACCGACGAGGTGTGGCGGGCTCCGGTAAACAGAAGCAGATAGACGCGGAGGATGGCAATGCCGTTGAGCGTGGCGGTGGCGATGACGGCGAGTCCGACGAAAAGATGGACTCCGGCCGCACCCTCGACGAGCAGGTCGGCGGCGACGAATCCGAGCGTGCCGGGGAAACCGACGCTGGCCAAGCCGGTCAGAAGGAACGACACGGCCAACATCGGCGAATGCTCGTAGAGTCCGCGATGTTGGCGCGGCGACAGCCAACCGAATCGGCTTTCCACCGCCCGCAGAACCAGTCCGAATCCACCCAACGACAGGAGGACGGCGAACCACAGCGACAGCGCGCCCGTCAGCGAAACGGTCGTATGCAGTTGCAGCCCCACGAGGACCAAGGAGGCGTGACTGAGGAAAAAGTAGGCGAAAAAGCGGCGAAGATCGCGCTGAACGAGGGCCATGCTCGCGGCGTAAAATGCCGTCGTCAGCGAGAGCAGCCCCAGCCCGGAAAGCAACCAATCCGGAGCGATGGGTAGAACGAGGCGAATGGCCGCATACACTCCGGATAAAGGAATGACGTACAAGAGTGCGATGCCCAGCGAGGCCTGCTCGAACCAATCGGTAATCCAACAGTGAAAAGGCACGACGCCGCAGCGGATAAGGACGGCTGCCAACAAAACGATGGCCGCAGGAGTTCCGTTCGGCAACAGAGCGCCCAGCCACAAAAGCACGACGAAGAGGCTCATGTGCAAAGCGTAGACGCGCGCGGGGCGACCTCGGTTGATCAGTTCCATCAAGGGCAACACGGCTCCCATCGTTAGCAGAACCACCAAGACGAGCGGTTCCTTACACGCGAACTTGGCGAGGTGAAAGGCTTCGGCGCTGAGCGACCAAGTCAAGGAGAAACTGCGCATGCGCGTTCGCGCCGTGGCCAGCGCCGTCAAGAAATGCAGCAAGGCCGCGGCGGGTAATAAGGGAGCGTTTAACTCGTCTAATCCGAGATAGGGGCGGCCGAACAGAAGCGTTTGCAGGTTCCACTCGGCAAACTCGGTTTCCGGCGTTTGCAGCAAGAAGCCGAGTGAGGCCGCGCTCGCGCAAACGAACACCAGTCCGGTAAGAGCAACCCCCCAGCGCCAGGCGCGATCCAGATTTCTTACCCTGCTGACGGCGAGAGCGCCGGCGAGGGCGAAGAGAATGGCGGCTTCCAACCAAGGCAACGGCAACACGATCATGTCACCTCTTCCATGCCGAGCGATGGCGTTTTGCTCTCATCCTCCACGCCGGAGCGGTTGCCTTGCAACCAGCCGGTCCAGGCGCGTTCCAGATCGTCGCAACGGCGAAAGACGCGAACGAAGGGGAGAACGAAACGGGTTAGTAGAAATGAATCGAGATAGGCGCGCTCGAAAGCAAAGCGATAAATCCGAGCGAGCGTGGCAGGGTCGGCCCAACGCAAGAACGGCGGCGGCGCGTGGGTCAAGTGTTTGCCCAGAGCGTTTTCCAAGCCATGATAATCGTGCAGCAGCGACGGGGCGCGGATGAATTGCAGTGTCCGCAAGCAAGCGTGACCAAGCAAATGCACCAGGGCGAGGTAGCGAAATCCCAGTCCGATCTCGGCAACGATGACGCCGACCTGCGACAGCGAGGCGAACGACAAGATCGCCTTGATGTCCGTCTGCACCCTGCCGATGAGAAAAGCCAGTCCCGCCGTCGCCAATCCCAGCACGACGAGAACCGCGCCCAGCGCCGGCGAGCAGGCTATCAGCGGACTGACGCGCAGCAACAAGAACGCCCCCAGATGAACGGACAACGCGCCGTAAAAAACGGCGCTAGACGGCGTCGGTCCCTCCATGGCGCGCGGCAGCCATCCGCAGAAGGGAATCAGTCCGGATTTGCCGGCGGCGGCGATCAGTAGCAACAGACCGACCACGAACGCCTCTGTCCCCGTCGCCGACGCCTGCCCTTCCGGCCACGCTGCCTCGCCGAGCAGCCGGTGAAAATCGCCCCTTCCCGTCATGTGATGCAACACCACGGCGGCCAACAATAAAGCCGCATCCGAAACCCGGTAGACGCTCCAGATCCACAAGCCGTTCCGCGCCGGGCCGAGCCTCTCTTGATAGAAGGCAACCAGCAGAGCGGAGGAGAGACCGACCAATTCCCAACCGAGAAAAAGGGTCTCGATTGTCCCCGATAGCGAAGCCACGATCATGCCGAGCAAAAAGACGGCATAGAGAACGAAAAAGCGGTTGTATCCGGCCTCTCGGTGCATGTAGCGTTCGGCGAACGAAGCGATGGTTCCCGTCAGAACGAACGACAACAGAGCGAACGGCACGGAGAGTCTATCGAACACGAACTTGACCGTAACGTGAAAGTCCTCCGTCTCCACCCACCGGCCCAGCACCACGACCACATGGCGCTTGCCAGAAATCAGCATGAGGGCCAACACTCCCAGGCACGCGAGCAATCCGATCCCGATGGCCGCGCGTATCGCTTTGGTTATGGCCGATTCGGAAAGTCGCCGATCCAACAACGAAGCGAAGCCGAAAAACAGCACCAGCGCCAACGGAGCGGCAATCACCAATCCACCCAACCACGACATGGCAAGTCTGAGATCGGACACGAATCCCTCTTTCGATTAGGCCTCCGGGCGAGCGGGGGACGTTAGCCCCCTCATGTCGCGGGAAATCATCGGGGGGGCTAACGCCCCCGCTCGCCCGATTCGATCCGCGCGAAATCCAGATGATCGCGCCAGCCCCGATACCAGGCCAAGGACGATGCGGCGCGGGGCAACGATCGGGTTCGCGGTTCGTGGTGATGGAATCGGCCGTCTCGATAGACGCTGACGCGCCGAGTCTGCGGATGCCGCAGGGCGAGATGTACCCAGCCGTTGCGGCATAAGCGGCCAATGGTTTCATCGCGCGCTAGAATACCGAGCATCACTTCGGGTGTGGTCTCGATGATATTCAGAAGACGTACCGGCTCGTGAATTTCCACCATTTGCCAAGGCAAGCCGGTGCGCAGATCGCTGGCCGCACCGTCCATGACGCCAAGGAGGGCAGAGATGTTATGCGGCAGCTTCGTACCGCTGCCCCAACCGCGATTATCGATGTAGGAAAAGTAATACTCCAAATTAATTCCGGCGCAGACGGGTAAGACGGCGCGCAAGACGCGAGTCAACACGGAGGCATCGGCGTCGTCTTGTGTGGGGTCGTAGGAAGCTAAAAAAGCGCGGCGATCGAGAAACAGACCGCGCGTCGCCCGACGGCGTCCGACGATGCACAGAGCGTCGGTGGCATGGCCGCACTCCGGGCGCGGTTGCGCCAAGTCTTCCGCGCGAGCCTCGACGTGATGCTTCGCTTCCGGCAACGCCAGGTTCAACGGCGCGGACAGAAATCGGCGACAGCGTTCGTGCGCATTGCGCACGCAGGCCTCCGCCAAGTCGCGCCGCGCCGCCTCGAAATCCTGTCGATGCGATTCGGGCAGCCGGTCTAGGTCGAAGAACTCGATCGCATCGTTGCAGGTATTGTGACAGCCGGCAACGAAAATTGTGTCGTTGGGGACGACCAGGCTGCGTTCTTTGATCCGTCGTCGCACGCCCGGCGAGTTGAGGATGCTTGCCATGGCGCGAGCGTTCGGTCCACCCGAGGCACCGCCGCACGCCCCGCAATTGTAAGCCGAATTGTACGGATTGTTCGCGCTTTCCGAACCGTGGCCGATCAACAGAACTAAGCGGGAAAACCGCGAGGTCGCGCCCATGTCGCGCAACAACTGCTCCGCTCGTTCGCTCATTTCCTCTTCGTTGAAACCCCATCCGGCGTCGTCGGGACCGGCGGGCGCGTCGCCTCGTTCCAGGCGTAAGCGCGTGCGAGGCGGAGTATGCACCCATCCCCCAAATCGCCCGCGCAGCCGCGCCGTCCCTCGCGGCGAGAAGATGCGCGCCAGCATGGGCAACGACGCCAACACGCCGAGCGATACCGTAAGGACGGCACCGGCAAAAAAGGTGAGCGTCGCCTCGTGAACGAAATGCGCCATTGTACCGAGAAGACGCCGCGCGCGCGTGCGGCGCTCGAACTCTTCGCGGCAGTCGGCGGCAGCTTGCTCGGCTACCCAATGTTGCGGGCGAATCACCACGGGACAAAGCGGAATGAACGACGCATCCGCCGCGCCGCGATAGTACATGGCCGTGTGGAAAAAACCGGCAACGCCTTCCGTTTCCGCGTCGCCAGCCGTTTCTTCCAGATGCCGCCGCAACGACTCTTCACGTTCGTCGATACAAAAGACGGCTTGGAAGCGGGCCGGGGAAGCGCCGCGCGCCGACTCCTCGTCGTGCAATGCCACGGCGTCCAGGGCGCGATCGTAGAAGTGCTTTTCATAGGCTATATGAAAGATACGCCTTCTCTCCAATCCGGAAAACGACTCGATCTCCCGCAGCAATTCCGTCCATTCCTTCGCACCCATTCGAGCCAACCGTTCGGGCGTCCAACCGAGGAGCTGCGCGAGTTGAAAGACGAGAAAGGCGCGCGGTTCGACGGCGGGCGGACTCGGTGGTCCCAGGCGATTCCGCGCCGCGCCGCGCAGTTCTCGCAACGGCCCGGAGAATGCCATCGCCTGGCGCGCTGTTTCGGACAAGACACAGCGTTCCAGAATCAGCCGCGCCGCCAGGTATTCCACGAGACTCCCTTGGGGCGCGGCGTGGGCCACTCGATCGCCGCGCACTTCCATCTGCCGGATCATCCCAGCCCAACCGCGCAGGGCCAACAGGGTCGCTGCCAGAAAATCGTAGCGCTCCGTTTCATCGACGCCGAGAATGCCCAACGATTCGCGGATCGAATCCAACGGCCCCATTTTCTCGTGTTTCAGACGGCACAACTCCGCCTGCAAACCACGCCGCCAGCTTTGGCTCGGTCCTGACTTTTGGCCATACAAGGTAGAAAAAGCCGCGAAAAATCCTTCGTCGCGCCGCGGCAATCGCCAGTGCGTCAACCCCTGATCGACGAAGGCGGCACAAAAGCGAATGAACTCGTCGTTTACGAGCCAATCGGCATCCGCGCCGGTCGCGGCCAATAACCAATCGCGGTGGCGAATCGGCTCCCGAACATGCGGCGCAAACGACGGCGCTCCGGCCACGCCTCGACAACACGTCGCCCACAAAGCCCGCAAGGTAAACTCTTCCCACTCGCCCTCGCTCCAATTCTCCACCTTGGATTCGTCGAGCCGGTCGAAGATGCTGCGCAACATCGAAGCGAAGCGCGGATCGTCGCCCGATTTACCGTTGTAGCGGAGATCGCGCAAGAACCACCGGCGCGTCTCGGCGATCAACGGTTCGCGCACGATTGAGGAGACGCCGGCGCGGATGCGGCGCAGAGCGTCGGTCTCGGCGACGAACCAGACGAGTTCCTCGGTAGGCCCCGCGTGCAGCGGGTACTGGAGCATGGCCAGACGAAGGTTGAGACGGCTGCACAGATCGACGATTTTTTCCTCCGCCGCCTCTTTCAAATCGTCGCGCAGCACCTCCCATAAATCGCCGAAACGAATCCGTCCGCGCACCAACTCTTGGCGAAAGCGATCTTCCGTCAGATACGGCTGGCAGCCAAACAACTCGGCCCCTTGTTTCACGGCATCGACGAACGGCATATGCTCGAAGGCGTGCAACGTATTGTGGTGAATAAAGACCGTGATTGGTCCCTGAGAAGGCAGCAGATGCGCGGCGCGTTCGATGGATTCTTCAAGGCTTTCGGATCGAGAATGGTCCGTAGTCTGGCTAGGGTTTGGTCGATGAAAAGAGGTATCGAACTGCCGAACCCCGAAGGGACTCATTTTCATTCCTAAGCAAAGTCGAAAAAACTTCAGTGTAGCAGGATTGTAAAGCCCCGTCGCGGACCTTGCAAGAGCGCTTTACGAATCGCTTTCGCGCGCGAGTCATCCGAATGTATCCCCTCAGTGAATACGGATCAAGCAATAAAGCGGGCAAAGCCCATTTCATGACCTACCTGGGAAGCTTGAATGCCGCTTTGTCCCCGACGTTTTTGGAGCGGCTGCTGCGGAACGCGACGGGCAAGGTGTTTCTGATTGTGGACCAATTGCGGGCGCATAAGACGCCGGAGGTGGCGGCGTGGGTGGCGTCACACGGCGACCGTCTGGGATTGTTCTATCTGCCCCGTTACGCGCCGGCGTTGAACGCGGACGAGAATTTGCACGACGACTTGAAGGGGAAGGTAAATGTGGCCGGTTTGCCTCACAGCAAGGTTGAGGTACGTTCGCGGATACAGGATTTCATGCGGAAGTTGCTCCATCTTCCTCAGCATGGAATGAGTCACTTTGAACATCCATCCGTTCAGAATGCTGCTAACATGGATATGTGAGAATCTTCCATGCCGAGGTAATAACGCAGCTCGCTCGTCAATTCTTCTTTTTTTAATTGCGACAGCGCGGTAGTCAGGCATGCCCTCGCAGCCCGGACATCTGAAGTGGGAGTCGAGTTCGTGCAAAAAACTCGGATATCCTCGACGCGGAGCGCATCGGTTACGCGCTCCGGGTCGAGCGAGGGGAACGCGCTCCGCTTCGCGTCGCGGCTAACCCCTAGATTAGTATCCTTGACCGCCGCCGTAACCGCCGCGATCGCGTTGACCGCCGCCGTAACCGCCGCGATCGCGTTGACCGCCGCCACCATAGCTTCCGCGACCGCCGCCTCCGTAGCCACCACCTCCGCCGCGTTCCTCGCGGGGCCGGGCTTCGTTGACCGTCAGCGGCCGTCCGCGAAACGGAGTGCCGTTCAGATTTTCAATCGCCGTGTCGGCTTCTCGATCGTTTTCCATTTCGACGAAACCAAAGCCGCGCGAACGGCCAGTCTCTCGATCGGTGATGACCTGCGCCCGCGCTACCCCTCCGAAGCTTTGGAACAGCGTCAACAGGTCGTCGGCGGTAACGTCCCACCCTAGATTGCCGACGTATAAATTCTTCGCCATCGCAGAACCTTTCCGTGCCGGGTCGCATCGACCACTCCCCGCGCGGCCGCGCGGGGGGCACTCAACAAAAATCGTCCGATAATCAGTTCCCTCCGGCCCAACGACCGGAGCAAGTCGGGTTGTTGTCACCTCTCGGCCTCTTGGCTCAAGGCCGCGGCTTAATGTTTGACGTTGCCAGCCGAACGCCGGCGATCGGCTGATTTCCCAATCCTTTCTCCAGCCCAATGTCGCTTGACGACGGGATAAATCGCTCGGAGGAGGAATGAGGTTATCGGCCGGTGGTTTCGGGCTGGATTAACCCACCTTCTCGGAATCCTTCGCGGGAGACGACGACTCTGGAAAGGGAGTGAGACGCCATCGAAAAATGCTGAGGAGGAAGGGAACTATCCTTCTCGACCGTACAACTCGTTCTCCTAACCCGAACGCGCAAATCGACATCAATCCGAGCGGCCGCTTGCCGCCTAACAGTACACCGCTACTCTAGCGAAGCCGAACGACGTAACTCGTTGCCCGCCACCATGTTCTCCCCTCTCCCCTGAGTACAGGGGAGAGGGGAGTAACGCCGTACTGCTAACCGCCCTTATACCATTCGAAAAAGAGGCTGTAAAGACATTCTTTCGCTTCGCCGCGCCGAAAAATATCCCCCTTTCCGACGGCGAAGTCCACCGCGTGGCCCTTGCCGACCGAGCGGCAGAATTCGGCGTTCGATGGAGAGGAGGGCGCGGGCTTTGCAAAAGAGTGCATTTTTCTGGACAGAAGGCGCGAGAGTTGGTATGGATACGATGATGTCGAGGATTGTGGTCAACGAAAGGTTGTTCGGGTTATTCGCTCTGGTGCGTCCGCTCGCGAAAACACCAGCGGCAATCCCATAAAAGAAAGGATCCGATTCCCATGACTCACACCGTCTGCGAGCCGTGCTACGACTGCAAGTACACCGATTGCGTGGCGGTCTGCCCGGTGGAATGCTTCTACCAAGACGAAAAGATGCTCTACATCGATCCGGCGGACTGCATCGACTGCGAAGCGTGCGTTCCCGAATGTCCCGTCGAGGCCATCTTCGCCGAGGCGAACGTGCCGGCGCAGTGGGCCAGCTTCACCCCCATGAACGCCGAACGCTCGACCGCGTTGAAGGACGCCGGCGAAGGCCACATCACCGAGAAGGGCGATGCACAAGAAGGACCAGAGTGCAAAAAGAAGGGTTGATGCATTCGGCAATCGGCGATCGGCTATCGGTCGACAACAGCAGATAGCCGATGGCCGATGGCCGCCGATTTATGAGTACAGGCGTTCTTCTCATTCAACTGGGCACCCCCGACGCTCCTACCGCGCCGGCCCTGCGACGCTATCTGCGCCAATTCCTCGGCGATCCGCGCGTCATCGAAGTACCGCGCCTCAAGTGGTGGATCATCCTCCGTCTCCTCATACTGCCCTTTCGTCCCAGGCAATCCGCCGCGAAATATCGACGTATCTGGGATGCCGAGACCGGCTCGCCCCTCTTGCACTGGACGACACAACAGTGCGAGAAGTTGCAAAAGGCGCTGCCGGAGTTGCCCGTCAAGTTCGGCATGCAGGTCGGTAATCCCCCGTTGGCCGAGACGGTGCGCGCGCTCATTCAGGACGGCGTCGATCGTCTGATTGTCTTACCGATGTATCCGCAGTATTCGGCGACGACGACCGCATCGGCGACAGACGCACTCTTTCAAACCCTTCTACAAGAGCGCCGCGTGCCGGCGCTGCGCATCGTGCCGCCGTATTACAATCACCCGGCATATCTCGACGCCGTGACGACCGTTATCCGCGACGATTTGGCGCGCCTGGCCTGGCAGCCAGATCACTATCTGCTGAGCTTTCATGGCATTCCCATCCGCTATGCCAAGAGCGGCGATCCGTATGCCACCCACGTCAAACGCACCACGGCAGGTTTGATCCAACGCCTCGGCTGGCCGCGCGACCGCTGGTCGCAGACTTTTCAATCGCTATTCGGCCGCGAGGAATGGCTGAAACCGTACACCGAACAAACGCTGGTGCGTCTGGCGAAGCGAGGCATCAAACGGGTATTCGTGGCTACTCCGGGATTCACCAGCGACTGCCTGGAAACGCTCGATGAGATCGGCCGCGAAGCGCGCGAGGCGTTCCAACATGCCGGCGGAGAAGAATTGCACCTCGGTTCGTGTCTAAACGATTCCCCCGCCTGGATCGAGGCGATGAAGACCATCGTTCGAGAAGAAGGCCGCGGGTGGATTGCTTGAACCGTCTTCTTAATCCGCCGAGCGAAGCCAGACGCGGCGCGAGGTTCCGCCATTCTCGCGAGCCAGCTGAACCAGCGGACCATCCGACGGTGCAGCGCGGCGGCGCGTCAACTCCAGCGTATGAATGACCGAACGTCTCCGATTTTTCCGCGTGATCTCGGCGACCTCACGCGGTTGCAAGTCGCCTGCGTCGGTGAGAAAGTAGATTGCATCGGGTTGGAGATCGAGCGCGCGACGAAGTGCGGCAAGATGATTTGAAATGCCTTCGGCCTCAAGATCGAGAAGATGAGCAACCGCCTTTTCCACGATCGGCGACTCGGCGGGCAATAATCCATGCCGCCCTTCCACAAACAGAGAGGCGGCGAATGCGTTGTAGTCAACGACTTGAAAGCGTATGGAGGACGGCAGACGCCGAAGACGGGAGATCAATTCTCGACGCGCGAAGTCCAGTTTGCGGTCGAGCCCCATGCTGACGGAACGATCGAGAACATAGACGACGCTGCTCGAAGCGGCGGGAAGCGGAAACAGCTCGCCGCCCCTCCCCTTATCCGTCCCGCTGGCCGACGGCTCGGATGTGCCGGTCGCTCGAGCAGGCATGGGGTCTTCAACTAGCTTCGGCCCCGGTTCCGTGGACGACGCTTGAGGAACCGGCGGAGCCTCGTTCAGCTGGACCGCGACGGCGACATCGACGGGTACTAAATCTTCAGGCCACTCCCGTTCGACACCCAGTTTGGCGGAGGGCGTTTCGAGGACGCAGGTATCCACCATCAGCCGTTCGCTCTCGATGGCCAGCGTGGGAATGCCGCTGGGTGATGGCCACAACCACAACGCCGCGAACAGGATACTGTGCAAAATCAACGACCCAAACAACGGCACGGCAATCGAGTGGAAGGTCCAACCTCGTCTGGTGAAAGTAGGCATATGGACCTCTTTTCGGTACTTAACTTAAGCTCGGAAGTTCTCTCGACCGATAACAAAAGTATCGAGAGGCGGTACAACCCCGCGAAGACCTGCCCCCCTGAGCCACGCACCTTGATGAAGAGTCGTTGTCGTGTGGTGTTGACCCACCTCAAGAGGAGCGGTGGCGCAAGGCTGCGCCACCGCTTTTTTTCGCGCGCCTTGCGTGCCCTGTCCGCGCATGAATCGATCGATACCGAGCGACCGTCCACCACGCAAGAGCAATCGGGAGTAACGATGGCCGTTACGAACAACGGTTCGACGCCGAGATCGGATGCCTCAACGCAGCGTTGCCCGCGTCGCATCGTTTTGCTGCGCGCGGGCGAGGAGAGCGAAGTCGAGCGTGTCTTGCTCGAGTATCAAGGCGCGGAGATCAGCGGGAAACGCCTGCATGCCGATGTGCCGCGCCTAGCCGACGAACATCGGGGTCGAACGGTGGCTGCCGAGTGGCAGAGCGCGCTCGGCTGGACGCGCTTTCTGTGGTGCCGTCGCGCGTGAGCGACGCGGCATAAGCTTTGCTCTTCTCAACTCATCCACGATCCGGCATGATGGACGCCATTACAGGAGTCTCCGTCATGTCCGAGCCGAAAGCCACTTGGTCGTTGGCCGATCTGCAAGAGATCATTGCTCGCCACTGGGGATATCGCACGCTGAGGCCGTTGCAGGGGCAGGCGATGCAAGCCGTCCTCGACCAACGCGATTCGCTGGTCGTGTTACCGACCGGTGGAGGTAAGTCGCTGTGCTATCAAGCGCCCGCGGTTCTGCGCGGCGGCACTACCGTGGTCATCTCGCCGCTCATCGCGTTGATGAAGGATCAGGTCGATAGCCTGCGCGCGTGCGGCATCGCCGCCGTCTCTATCGACAGTTCCTTGTCCGCCAACGAACGCTTCGCCTACGAGATGGACGTTCGCCAAGGTGAAGTGCGTCTGCTTTTTCTTTCGCCGGAACGGCTGGTGCAGACCGATTTCTACCGCGTCTTGCAGAAGATCGAGGTCTGCACCTTCGCCATCGACGAAGCGCACTGCATTAGCCATTGGGGCCACGATTTTCGCCCAGAATACCGGCAGATGAGCCGACTGCGCGAATTCTTTCCCCAAGCCACGGTTCACGCCTATACGGCCACCGCGACCGAGCAGGTACGCCGCGACATCATCGCACAATTGGCTCTGAGAGATCCCATCGAGTTGGTCGGCAATTTCGACCGGCCCAATCTGATCTACCGCATCCTGCCGCGGCAAGACGCTTTGAAGCAATCGCTCGACGTGCTGGAACGCCACGAAGGAGAGGCCGGCATTATCTACTGTCTGCGACGGCGCGATGTAGACGAATTGGCCGCCTCTCTCCAGAAGAAAGGCATCAAGGCCCGCGGCTATCACGCCGGCATGAGCAGCGACGAACGCCAGAATGCCCAGGAAGCCTTCGCCTCGGAACAAGTCGATGTCATCGTCGCCACCGTGGCGTTTGGCATGGGTATCGATCGCTCCAACGTGCGTTTCGTACTCCATGCGGCCATGCCCAAATCGCTGGAACACTATCAGCAAGAGACGGGGCGAGCCGGACGCGATGGCCTAGAGGCCGAATGCGTTTTGCTGTATTCCGGCGGCGATCTCTACTCGTTTCGTTCGATCCTGGCGAAATCGGCCAAGGAAGCCGGGGTCGAAGCGCACTTGCCCCATGCCTTCAAGCATCTCGACGACATGGACCGCTATTGCCGCGGCGCGCTATGCCGTCACGCCGCTCTGGTGCGCTACTTCGGCCAAGAATACCAAGGCGATAGCTGCAATGCCTGCGATGTCTGCTTGGGCGACACCGAAGCGGTACCCGAGGCAACCGTGGTGGCGCAGAAGATTCTCTCGTGCGTGGCGCGGGTGAAAGAAGGCTTCGGCATCGGCCACGTCGCGTCTGTGCTACGCGGCGAGAACTCTGAGAACCTGCGCAAACGAGGTCACGACAAACTGACGACGTTCGGCATACTCCGAGGACACGGCAAAGCCGATGTGCGCGATTGGGTCTATCAACTCATCGCGCAAGGTGTCCTGTTGCAAGTCGGCGACGAATACCCGTTATTGCGCCTGAATGAGGCTTCGTGGGAAGTGATGCGAGGCCAACGACAAGTTCGCTTGGTGCAACTCGTTCGCCGCAAAAAGGGCGAGCCGCCGCAAAAAGCAAAAGTCGAAACGATTTCATGGGAGGGCGTGGACCGCACCTTGTTCGAGGAACTGCGGCACCTGCGGCGAGATCTGGCACGCGATCGACAAGTCTCTCCGTTCATCGTGTTCACCGACAACACGCTGCGCGAAATGGCACGCCTTCGTCCCTCGACACTCGAACGTATGCGCCTGATACCCGGCGTTGGCGACAGGCGCTTACGCGACTTCGGAGCGTTGTTCTTACAGATCGTCGCCGATTACTGTCGCAAGCACGGACTACCGTTCGATGTCATGTGAAGCGAAGTCGGCATCGCCCTCAATTCAGAACGCGCGCTCCTAACTCGGTCGCGGCCACATCGTCGAGATCGGCCAGCGCCCGATAGGCACGCGCACGACCGGTGAAGGCATCCGGCGTGGGATCGCTGCCGAGCGCGCGCGTGAACGCCTCAATGGCTTTCTGATATTCTCGATTGTTCAAGTGCATCTCGCCGATCAGACAACCCACATCGGATACCACGCCGTAGCTGGACGCCGTGCCGTCGATGTCCTCTTCTCGATAGTTGCGATACTTCTCGCGAGCGATCTCGGCCACTCGTTTGAGCGTAGCGCGATTGTGCTTGACACCCCTGAACGCCGTGTCGTCGCCGCGCACGAACGCAAACAAGCTGTGCAATTCCGCGTGATGCTCGCGCAGCCACTCGTCGGTGTTGCCGTGCGAAATCGTGTCGAACAGATCGACGAGTTTCGCCGCCGGCCGATTCTCCAACGCATCGACGGCTTCTTTGGCTCCGGTCAACGCCTCGACGAGGAGGAAAAGGCCGTCGCCGCGAAGTTTCAGCCAGCGCAGCGCGTCGAGATCGCCGTCGAGCGCGCGCAGCAGATGATAGATTTCCGGTTCGTCGTTCTTCAACCAGTCGAGAGTTATCTCCGCAGCTTGGGTGTCGCCGACTTGCTTCATGGTTCCCTCAGCGCTTGGTGTCCATCTCAAGGCGAAAAGTCCGTGAAGTAACATCACCACATGGATGGGGTTCTCGTCAAGGTTTCCTCGCCTTGGGAGTGCTTCGCTTTGTTTTAGGATCGCGGAGAGACTACTTCGCAAATCTTTTTGCCGTGTATTTGACAGTACGGCATTCTCGACCTACTTTACACGAGAGCCCGTGTAGAATCGCGGCCCCCCTCCGTTGTGCGCTTGCGACGCTTCTGCCGGAATCATCTCCCGTTCTCGTTGTTGAATGTTGATTTCACAACCATTTTTCCACCGGGCGCTGCCCGGAAGTGAGGGATAGCCATGATCGTTAACCGATTTTCGCGTCGATTGCGAGGCGCTGCCGCGACGGTCGAATTCGCCTTCGTGGCACCGATATTTTTTCTGATGGTGCTGGGTCTTATCGAGATTGGCCGCGCTTGCATGGTGACGGAACTGCTGAACGAGGCGGCGCGCCGCGGTTGCCGCGCGGGAGTCATCGAAGGGACGGGTACCAGCGCAATCCAAACCGCAGCAAGCAATTACCTCAGCGGCGTGGGGATCAACGGCGAATCGGCCAACGTCTACGTCAACGACGTTCTAGCCGGCTCCACCAACGTGTCGAGTATGCCGGCGTACACGGAAATCACGGTGGTCGTCACCGTGCCGGTCAGCGACGTAGCCTGGACGCCTCTCTGGTTCGTGCCCGGCAGTTTAACGGGGCAATACACCATGCGACGAGAATAAGAGGAACTACCATCATGCGTTTACCTAGTTTCGTAAAGCAAACCGATTCGCGGCGTCGAACGCGCTCGGCTATCGCCGCCGTGGAGATGGCTTTCATCGCGCCTATCCTCGCCTTGATCGCCCTAGGCATGTTTGAATTGAGCCGGGGCGTCATGGTTCGACAGATACTAACCGGCGCGGCCCGTAAAGGGTGCCGCACGGGCATCATTCACCAATACGGCAACAGCAACATCATCAGCGATGCCACCAACGTCATGCAAGACAATGGATTCGACACCACCTCGTTCAATCCGCCGACCATCGGCTCCATCAACATTACCGTTACCGATCCCAGCGGCAATGTCTTGCCGGACGCCTTGGATGCCACGCCCGGCAGCACGGTTTCGGTGCAAGTCGTCGTCCCCACTTCGTCGGTGAACTGGGTGTCCTCCTATTTTATGACGAACAGCATGGTCGAGTCCGATACCGTGGTGATGATGAAACAATAACGATAGCCGTTACAAGAGAATACTATTCCACTATAATTCAGGGAGTCTCAATCGTGACATTCCGTAGCTCACATTTAACCGCTCGCCGCGCCGCCATCATTCCGATGGCCGCGCTATTGATGACCTTGATGGTAGGCATGTTGGCGTTTTCCATCGACATTGGCTACATCTGCGCCGTGGAGGCGGAACTGCAAAACGCCGCCGACGCCGCCGCGCTCGCAGGCGCTCAGCAAATGCAGAGTCCATTCGTGTCTTTTTATTCTCCCGGCCAAACGCAGCAACAACAAATCTATCTCCAAGTGACGACGGACACCTCGAATCCGGCCAGTCCCATTCCCACGGCCCAACAATTTGCCGCCTCCAACCAAGCCGGAGGCGTCAACATCCAGGTGCCGGTTACCGATATTAGTTTCAGCTACTACGACGGCACCAACCCCTTCGTTGCGGCGTCCTATCCCGATTACTTCCCCAACACAATTACCGTTATCACCCGGCGCGACACCACCGCCAACGGATCGCTCGGTTTGTTCTTCGGACAGATTTTCGGTATCACGACCTCGAATCTGACCGCCACCGCCAGTGCCACGATCTATGCCGGAGACGTCTCGAGTCTCCAAGTGATTTCGGGCGTCAGCGCGCATATTTTACCCGTTGCCTTGGACGTAAACGTTTGGGCCAATTTTGCCAACGGGAATCTGACTTCGGACTGGTTAACGAACGCTGTGACTACGGGTTCGAACGGCAATCCCCAGTTGCAAGTCTATATTAACGGCACCAATACACCCGGCAGCTTCGGCTTGCTGGATGTTGGCGTTCCGTCCAACAGCGCGCCTGCGTTTCGCAATTGGATCGATAGCGGCTCCACTCCCAACGATATTTCGTACTTGTTGAGTAATAATCTGCTCCCAGTGTCCCCAACCTCCCCCGAACCGTGGAAGGCAGGTCCTGGTTTGAAAGATACTTTGCTCACCAACTTTCAGTCGCAAATTGGGCAACCGAACCTCATTCCCCTGTTTCAGGCGAGTAATCCCGTTCCCGGTTCCAGTTATGTTGCGGCTACGGGAACAGGCCAGAATGCCACCTATGCCATCGTCGGTTTCGTGGGTATAACGATCTCTCAAGCCGATGGGAGCGGCGGCGGACTAACCATTTCCATTCAACCGTCGGCCATCGTCGATCCAACCGAAGTAATTCTGAATGCCTCGCCGGCACGAGCCAGTCAGACAACCATCTTCGGCACTCCGCAAACTACTTTTGTTTCTGCGAAGTTAACGCAATGATCGATGAGCCTTCCGCCGAAGATCAACAGACGAGGCGGGTTGCCCGAAGTGCGACCCGCCTCGTCTTTTTTCTCAATTGACGATCCCTCCGACCGCGCTTACTCTAAAGGCAATCGTTCGCCACTTTTTTCTCGTCGCCGAATCTCGACAGTAGATCAGATACGACGTTCTCGGTTGTGGTGTCTCAAGCGCCTTGCTCATCCGGAGGATTGTGTCATGGTTTCCTCGCGCCGATGGTCATCTCTCGTAGCTGGTGTAGCGGTATTGGTTTTCGGAATCGTCGCGCTTACCGGCGGACAGGTGCCCCAGGACGCGCCTCCGTCCACCGATCTTCCAGCCAAGAAGAAGCGACCGGCCATACAACCGCTGCCGATGCCCGAACACACGGTCAACTTGGAGATTCGTCCGGGACTCAAAGATACCAAGCGCACCATCTGGGACGGCACGATTGAGGTTTCCGAAGGCCGAGTCGTCGAGATCGAGAGTTACTACGGCGGTAAACGCGAGAAGTTTGGGGACGGTCGCTTTCGCGCCCGTTCGACGATGCGCAAGCAGAATAAGCGCGATGTCGTCGTTCGTTCGCGCATCCACGTTCGCCTCAATGCTCCGGAGTCGGCCACGGTGAAGTTTTCGACCGAGGCAGGGGATTTTCAGTTCAAACTCGGCGATCTTGCGATAGGGGAGAATCAGCGATTAATGAACGATCGGGTCTATGTTGAACGCGAACAGCCTGCCGTTCGTTTGACGGGGCCAGAAACCGAGGACGATTATCCCGTGACGGCAAAGGGTAAGGACGGTTCCACATGGCTGGCCTACGTCGTCTATCAACCGGGGCGGCCGATCCTTATGGAGCGCGTCAAGGCCGGTGGATTTGAGGAGTTGGAACCAAAAGGCAACGGCGATCAGATTCTTTTGAGACGCTTCGACGGGAAGCTCTGGCATCCGCCGATTGAGGCGACGGTGGAAGGATTGCGCGTTTGGAGGCCGAGCATCACTGTCGATGGCAAGGGTGATGTATGGCTGGCCTGGAGCCAACAGATCGAGGGCGACTGGGAGATCTGCTATCGCCGTTATACGCCACCGTCCAAGAGAGGCGATCCCGGTTCGTGGTCCGAGATCATTCGCTTAACCCATGCCCCTGGGAGCGACTTCCACGTCGTCGCGGCTACCGATGTTGCCGGTACGGTTTGGCTGGCGTGGCAGGCGTGGCGCAAAGACAACTTCGACATTCTGCTTGCCGCCCCCGTCGAAGGGCATCCGTGGCGCGAGCCGCGTGCAATCTCCCGCAGTCCCGCGAACGATTGGACGCCGGCCATCGCCGCCGATGGACGCGGCAACGTCTATGTGGCCTGGGATACCTACGATAAAGGCAACTACGACGTTCGTCTCTTCGCGTTGGCAAAGGAAGCCAAGGAAGGCAAAACGATCTCCGTGGCCGAGTCGTCGCTATTCGAGGCGCGACCGCATCTGGCTTGCGATCGACAGAATCGGTTGTGGATCGCCTATGAGGAAGGCGACGAGCAATGGGGCAAGGACTTCGGCGATCCGCGACCGCTCCAGCACAACCTACCGAAGAATCCGGGCTGGGGGCTTTACAATCATCGCACGGTACAAGTCAAATGTTTCTCGGACGGCAAGCTTCACCGTCCGGCGGGCGATCTTCAAGCGGCGCTGGCTAACGGATTGCCGCGAAACAGAAGTTTGCCGCGTTTGGCCCTCGATGCCGCGGGAGGACTTTGGCTTCTCTTGCGCCATCATCCCTTGCCTGGCGGCGAGGGAGAGGTATGGAACAGTTACGCCATGCGCTACGAGGGCCGGCGTTGGTCGAAGCAGCGGCGCTTGGCTTCCTCCAGCGATCTGCTCGATAATCGCCCCGCTCTGTCTCCATTGGGCGACGGCGTTCTCGCCGTTTACAGCGGCGACGGCCGGCTGCGGACTCAAGTGCGCGATCAAGACGATCTCTTCGCCACCATTCTTACCGCATCCGGGCCGACGCAGCCGCTGGAATTAATCGACGACGCGGCGACGCCCGAAGTCAAAGTGCCCACCGTTCATAAGGAGGAATCCGCGGACATCTCCCACATGCGCGATTATCGGATCGCGGCGGGAGATAAGAAGCTGCGTCTCCTGCGCGGGGAGTTCCACCGTCATACCGAGTTCAGTTCGCACAACGATCAAGACGGTTCATTGGAAGATGCGTGGCGTTACGCGCTCGACGCCGCCGACATGGACTGGATCGGCAACGGCGACCACGACAACGGCTTTGGCTCCGAGTATATGTGGTGGCATTTTCAGAAGGTGGTCGAACTCTTTCAGAATCCACCGCGATTCGTGGCGATGCACGTCTACGAACGCAGCGTCCTCTATCCGGACGGCCATCGCAACGTCATCTTCCCGCGCCCGGGCATTCGTCCATTGCCGCGCGCGGACCTGAATGGCACCGAAGAGAAAGGGACGCCCGATACCAAACTCCTCTATGCCTACCTCAAGCATTTCGGCGCGATTTGCTCGTCGCACACCAGTGCCACGGACATGGGAACCGATTGGCGCGACAACGATCCGACCGTGGAACCCGTCGTCGAAATCTATCAAGGTTGCCGCCACAATTACGAGTTGTCCGGCGCTCCGCGCTCGGCCACGGCCGAGACCCAACTCGGCGGTTATCGTCCCAAAGGGTTCATCAACAACGCCTTGTCCAAGGGCTACCGTCTCGGCTTTCAATCGTCCAGCGACCACCTCAGCACCCACCAGAGCTACGCCGTGGTTCTGACCGACGATTTCTCGCGCCAAGGAATCATCGACGCCTTCAAGAAACGCCACAGCTATGCCGCCACCGACAACATCGTACTCGACGTGCGATCGGGCGAGCATCTCATGGGCGATAGCTTCACCACGTCCAAGCGACCCACCTTAGAAATCCATGTCGAGGGCACAGTCCCCATCGCAAAGGTTCACATCCTGCGCGACAGCAAATATGTCTACACGGCCGAGCCGAAGGAGCGCAAAGCCACGCTTCGATTTACCGACATGGAGGCCAAGGAGGGCACGACGAGCTATTACTATGTACGCGTCGAACAAGCCGACGGCAACCTCGCCTGGGCCTCGCCCATGTGGATTCGCTATCAACCGTAGCGTTCGCCAAAGCACTGCCCAATTGTCGCAGTGAGGAGAACACGAGGAAAGAACGAGAAGCGAGTGAAGCGATGTGTGGGTAGGAAGGTTCGACGATGCGCGAAAGACGGTGGGTTCACCGTTCGTCACCGGCAGGGGTGCCGAACGGGATGGGGGCCGCACGTTCGCGCGCCGTCTCGATCCCCACAATGAGCCAGCCTCTCTCGTCTCTCCGAAGATGGTAGCGCAAACGCCGAATCCCCGAAGCGCGAACCTCATCCACATCGATCCACCGCAACGCCTCGTCGTCTCGCGGCCCCGCGACTTGTACCAGATTCTTCAAGTCGTTCGCCTCACGGCAGAGAACCTGAAAACGGTCTCCGCCCGACTGTATCCCATGCGATTCGACTACACAGCCAGAGTATTTGTCCCTATCGCCGCTCCGCAGAGCATTATAATAGGTATCGAGACATTCCTCCGGCGTCACGGCTGCTTCCGTTGTTGACCGCCTCGCCCACAGCAGGAGTCCCGCCGCAACGATAGCGACCGCGATCGACAACATCGGTAGGCGAAAGCGTTTCATTTGTTGGGTCTCGGCCAGGCCTGCCATTATTTCTTCGCTTCTTTTTCGAGCAGTTCCGCATGAACGTGGGCCACATCTCCCATATAACCGAGGCGATACTCGCCGCCCGCCAGTTTCATGTGATGCAGGGCCTTGGCTTTGTCTCCCTTTGCATCATAATACAGCCCCAAATAGAGATGAGCGTAGAAAAGCTGTTGTTTCCGCAACGGAGCGGGAACTTCGCCAGCTTCTGCTGCCTTCAACACCTCGTCCGGTTTGCATTTGCCCATAAATAGATCGTAGACAACCATCATCGGCACGCGGTCGTCCTTGCCGATTTTGAGTATCTCCTCGCGCGCCTTGCCGACGCCCTTCAGTTTGGCATTGCAGATAAAATGCCAAACGGCGTTCTCGACATCGTTGCCGAACACTTTGTCGCCGTCCTTGAATTGCTTGCGCCCGTCTTCGTAGCGGCGCGCGTAGTACAGCGAGATGCCGCGCTTCCAATGGCTGGGCGCGGCCTTTGGTTGCAAGGTGAGGAATTTATCGAAGTCGTCCAACGATTCCTTGATATGGCCGAGGATGAACTGTTCGCTGCCTCGATGGTCGTAGGCGACGGCCAATTTCGGATCGCGCTCGATACAGCGCGTGAAGTCGGCAATGGCCTTGTCGTGTTGCCGCAACATCTCGAAGCCGCTGCCGCGCAACAAATAGCCTCGCGCATCCTTCGGATTGGCTTCGATGGCCTTGCCGGCCAGTTCGATGGCTTTGCGAGCGTCTCTGTTGTTTAAGGCGTGGCCGGCCTGCTGCATATAATCGTCGGTTGTATCGCCGCGCGCAAGACCGAAAGTGACGGCGAGCAGGCATGAAGCGACAAGGAAACGCGCGTCGGAATGGCAACGCATGATGGATTCTCCAAAATAGGTGGGAAGTCCGCGACGCTATCTTACGCCGAAGGACGCGCGTTGTCTTCAAGAGCCAAAAACTACGAGCCGATTCTCTTGTCAATTTTGTTAAAGACAGAATACATGGATGATTTACACGACACAACCATGCTCCGTGTCCGCGATTTGTTCGAGGCATCTGGCCTGACTTTGGAAGTCTTGGGGCAACGGATGGGCTACGGTAGCACTTTAGCTCGCAAGGCAGCGTGGCAGTTTATCCATCGCACGAACGATCCGCGACTGTCGATGCTGAGGAAATTCGTCCGAGCCATTAATCTTCCGCTGGCAGACTTGTTCGCGGAACCGAAGGGACGTGCCAAGTGACCGAAAGAAAACCGTTCCCCGAACGCATCGTCAATGTTGCCAGCGCCCCTCATCGCAGCCCATTCCGCTATCCCGGCGGAAAGACTTGGCTTGTTCCTCGCGTCCGCCAATGGCTTTCGAGTCTCTCTTATAGACCGGACGAATTCATCGAACCATTTGCGGGCGGTGCAATCGTCGGTTTTATTTGAAGACTTTGCGGATACTCTAACGCTCATGGAACGAGATGAAAATGTTAGCGCGGTGTGGCAAGTGATTCTCAATGAAAACGCAAAACGCCTCGTCGAGAGAATTGTCTCCTTTGAAATCGAAGAAGGTGCCGTTCGACGGGTTCTCGCATCCGAGCCATCGTCTTTGCTCGATCGCGCTTTCGCAACGATTCTACGCAATCGCGTTCAGCGAGGTGGCATCATGGCTCCAGGGGCGAGCCTGATGAAGCAAGGAGAGAATGGGCGAGGTGTCGCTTCGCGCTGGTACGCTGAGACTCTGTCTAAACGGATTCTTGCAATTGCGGAGCGAAGGGATCGAAGCCGTTTTATTCAAGGCGATGGGATTCAATTTATCCGGAACAACGCACACCGATCCAATGTTGCGTTTTTTATCGACCCGCCTTACACAGTCGCCGGACGTCGCCTTTATTTACATTCGGAAATCGATCATGAGGAAC
>JAKBCS010000227.1 GCA_021807595.1 Planctomycetota bacterium
ACGGTCGCCGAGCGCCGCCACCTCCGGCGTCTTATGCGCCCGCAACTGGTCCACAATAAGAAATACCTTGCCCGTCGTATTCCGCAGCAGACGCTCCAAATCGGACAGAGCGCGTCTGGAAGCGACGGGTCATCCGGTACGGTCGTGGGGTAAGGCATCGAATCCGCCCGCGGCATAGGCAGACCACCAACGGCAAACGGTTTCGCGGCAGACGCCGAGAATGTCGGCGAGTTCGGTCTCGGTGAAGCCCAACTGGAAGCCGCGTACGGCTCGCAAGCGGAGGGCTTCGAGGACTTCATCGGAGAGTTTGCGGGCATCGGGTAAAGAGATAGCCATGATGTCGACCTCTCGTGAGCGAAAGAAACGTGTCATTAAGGCTTTCTCGAGCAACATTCATGCCGAGGTAATAAGGTTCCTGGGTAAGTTGGTCCTGAGACCAGGCAACGCACGCAGTATTGCTTCAAGAACGGTCGAACGCGCAACTCGAATCCCATCTCTAAAGGCATGAGATTGTTCGCCGCGCGCACAGCGGTGGCGAGCGGAAGTACGACGCCGATGGTTCCTATGCCACATGCGCGATTCATGAACGCCTTTTACCTCGACGGAGACATGGACATGACCCTATCCCTTGTTAATCACCTCGTCCAAGTTGAGTACCAGATTGGCGATCATCGTCCAGGCTGCCAGCTCACTCGGATTCAGCTTCGAATCCGGCTTTAGCTCGCCGACGGCGAGGAGTTGGTTTGCCTTGGCAATATCCTTGGTGTAGACGCCGAGATGATCTTTGTACGCTGCGATCAATTCGGCCAACTCCTTGGCGTTCGGCGTTCGCGCCGTCGTCGTGCGGAACAGGAACGTCAAGCGGGCTTCCACGGTCGCGCCACCTTCCTTCATCGCGCGCTCGGCCAGCGCGCGTGCCGCCTCGACAAATTGCGGATCGTTCATCATCAGCAGCGCTTGCAGGGGAGTGTTGGTGCGTTCGCGTCGAACGAGGCAAGTCTCGCGCGAGGGTGCGTCGAACGTGTTCATCTCCGGGGGCGGTGAAGTGCGTTTCCAGAACGTGTACAGACTGCGGCGATGCACTTTCTCATGGCCGTGGTCGGCGACGAAGTTGCGCGTATTGCTCCCCGTGTAGCCGACCGCCTCCCACAAGCCGGATGGCTGCGGTGGCTTCACGCTGGGGCCGCCGACTTTTTCGACGAGCAATCCACCGACGAACAATGCTTGGTCGCGCAGCATCTCGGCGTCGAGACGGAAACGAGGGCCGCGCGATAGAAGACGATTATCGGGGTCCTTTAGGAGCTTTTCTTTGGTCCCACGCGCCGATTGTCGATAAGTCGCCGACATCACGAATCGCTTCATCGTCTTCTTCACGTCCCAACCGTCTTCGCGGAACTGAACCGCCAACCAATCGATCAACTTGGGATGACTCGGCGAATCGCCCTGCGTGCCGAAATCCTCGGTGGTCTTGACGAGTCCGACGCCGAAACACTGTTGCCACAGGCGATTGACTTCGACGCGCGCCGTGAGCGGATGTTCCGGCCCAAGCAACCAACGCGCCAGGCCCAGACGATCGCGCGATGCCTTATCGGGCAATGAGGGTAGAAACCGCGGCGTGTCGCGCCCCACTTGTTCGCCGCGTTGATCGTACTCACCGCGCTTGAGGATATACGCCGGTTTCAATGTCGCCCGCTCCTTGTAGATGAGGGTTGTCGGAATCTCTTTTTCGATGTCCCCTCGCTGCTGCTCAAGATCGGCAATTTGTTTCCGAAGCGGAGCGAGCAGCCCTTTCGTGTCGGCGTGGGCGTTCTCTAAGAAATAGTTGCGCAGCTGCTTTTTTTGCTGAGCGTTTTGCTTGTCGGACGCCAACTTCAAGATTTTCTGAATCGCCGGGGGCAAGCCCGCTCCGTTGACGGCCCGCTGCGCGCGGACCCAGGCCGCCAGGTTGGTGAACGATGGATTGCCCTGTGGCGTTTGCGTTACAATGCCGGCCCTATCCCAATAGACCGTACCGCCGTGTTGCGTGAACGCCCAGCCGTTGACCGCCGTGCCCGGCTTCAGCCCGACTTTCGCCACATCTACTTCGAGCCGCACCCATTCGCCTTTCTTCGGCAGCGCTCCCATGCGACGCCTTTCGCCGGATTGGTCGCGGCCCCAGTCGATGAGATTGTCGCCCCAATAGGCCCGATGCCGCCATTCGCCACTGTGCCACTGAAGCATGATCTCCTTCGGCGGATTGGCGGGATCGAGATAGACGTAAGCGAACAGCGTATCGCCCGTTCCGATGCGCAGTCCAGGGTTGGCCCCCTCGAAGAAGTGTTGACTGAGTCCGGCCGCCGAACGCATCGACGCCTTTTCGCCGCTGAAAACGGGATGTTTCGGCTTCGAGACAAAGTTCCATTGCCCGTTCACCCCGCCGTCGTTGGACGGCTTCGCTCCCGGCGGAAGGGCATCGTCGAGCCAAACGAACTCCGCGCGTTTCGAGGGTTCCACCTCTTTCGCGTCGGCATTGTCGTCGAATTTCACTTTGGCGATTTCGGTGTCCATCCTTTTGCGGAGATTGGCGATCTCTCCTTTTATCTTCTCGAACCGCGCTTTTTGCTCCGTCGTCGGGATGGTTGTGGTCGGCGCGACGCGGGCGGCGTTGCCGTCCAGCGCGGGACCGTCGAGATTGTTGAAGAAGGCGAAGAGCTGATAGAACTCTTTGGTTTTAATTGGATCGAACTTGTGATCGTGGCAGCGCGCGCAGCCGACGGTCAAGCCCATGAAAACCGTGCCGGTCGTCTCCACGCGATCGACGACGTTGCGAACGTAAACCTCTTCCTCAATGGAACCACCTTCGCTGGTGGTGACGTGACAGCGATTGAAGCCGGTGGCAACGAGTTGCTCGACCGTCGGATCTGGCAGTAGATCGCCCGCCAGCTGCTCGGTGAGGAATTGATCGTAGGGTTTGTTGTCGTTGAACGCCCGAATGACCCAATCGCGGTACGGCCACATCTCGCGGTAATTGTCCAGATGTAGACCGTGGGTATCGCCATAGCGTGCCGCATCGAGCCAAAAGCGAGCCATGTGTTCGCCGTAGCGCGGCGAACGCAACAGGCGATCCACCACGTTCTCGTAGGCGTTGGGGGATTTGTCGGCCATAAACGCATCGATCTCGGCCGGCGTCGGCGGCAAGCCAGTGAGATCGAGTGTGACGCGGCGGATCCGTGTCGTTCGATCCGCTTCCGGCGACGGCTGCAAACCCTCGCGTTCGAGTCGAGCGAGGATGAAGGCATCAATGGCATTTCGCACCCACCCCGCAGCTCGCACCTTCGGCAGCGCGTGGCGCATCGGCGGTACGAATGCCCAGTGAGCGGTGTAGGGAGCGCCTTCGACGATCCAACGGCGGAGTAAATCGATCTGCGATGTCGTCAGCGTCTTGCCGGTCTTCTTCGGCGGCATGTGGCGCGAGGGAATATCGGAAGCGATCCGTTCGAGTAACGTGCCATCGTCGGGTTTGCCGGGCACGATGGCATGTCCGCCGCTACGCGCCTCGGCCAGTGCGCCCTCGCGCACGTCGAGCCGCAGCTTCGCTTTTCGCTGTTGCGCATCGGGACCGTGGCAGGCGAAACAGTTGTCCGCCAAGATGGGGCGAATGTCGCGGTCGTAGCTGATTTTCGACTCGTCGGCGTTCGATCGGCCGATCGCCAAGACGACTACCGCAAGACAGAACCAGAACGCTCGGTGAAGGCGGGGAGAGCAAGGCAGCAACATCATTGCGTCAACTCCTGTTCGCACGGTCCAATCGCAGTGCGACATTGAAAGCAGGCCGAGGCGGGACAACCGGCATCCTGGTCGCAGCCACGAGCGCGGGTGGGATAAGTGTAGGATAAGGGATGGAGTCCCTTCGTTTCAATCGCGTTCTCGTTTTTTCTTGGAAGAGCAGTCGTATAGGAGGTGCGACCGCGAAGGAACTGATCCCTCGCGGTCGCCGCTCTGAAATCACCCCCGATGGGACAGGCTCGAAGACGATGCCATCGCCGACGCAATCGTTTGAAGCGTCCCGATTAGCGAACGCAACGAGTATTCGCCCGGCTCACTTCCGCACAGTTTTTGGCTTCACCGTCAGCACGATGACTTCATCGCGGACGGTGTAGCTCATCCCCAGTGGTTCGAGGAGTTTCGTCAACGCCTCGCGCAGCGGCACATCTTTCGCCGTCCCGGTTATCGGCGTTTTCGGATCGAGTTTGCCGGACTTGCGGTCGCGCGGCGAGAGAACGAAGTTCTCTCCCGTTTTGTTTTCCAAGAATCGGGTCGCCTCGCTCAGCGTTTTATTCTTGAAGTCGAAGCTGATTTTGCCCTCGAGTGCCTTCTCGATTGTTCGCGCCGTCCTCCGCTGAATGTCCGACGGAGCCGGTGGCGGCTCACCGGGTTTACGCGGACGTATCACCAACCCTTTGTCGTCCCGTTCGAAGGTGAGGCCGTCGGCTTCCAAGACGAGAGCCAACCAACTTCGCAGCGAAACAGAGCCGGCCATCGTAAACGGCACTTGAGATTCCAACGGGATGCCGGCTTTCTTCAAAGACTCTTCCTCGAGACGGATGGGCACTCGGGCGAGTTGAGACAATAAGTCACAGATGTGATCCAGTCTTGTATCTTCAATAATGCTGTAGCTAACGCGCCGATCCAGCGCTTTGGCCACGCGCACGCTCATCGGCAGCGGCGGCAGCTTCTTCTCCAGTTCTGCCTCGCCCGCCTCGCCGACCAGTTTTCCTTCCGGATCGATCAAGAGCGTCGTCGGAAAGGCGCGGACGCCCCAATCCTTGATGGTCTGACCCGTGGCGTCGAGAAGGATGGGAAAGGGTAGTTCGCGGTCGTTCCAAAACTTCTTGCGCGGCGACGCGATCTTTTTGTCGAGATCCTCGAAATCTTTGACGGTGCCATCGTGGAAAGCGAGGATTTCAAACCTATCGCGGTCTTTTTTGTGGGCTTCGTAGAGATCGATCAGTCCCGGCAAACTGCCGGCCGTGCAGGGGCCTCACCAATGGCCCCAGAATTCGAGCAACACCCACTTGCCTTTGAAGTCGGAGATCTCCACTTCTTTTTTGACGCCGCGCGCATCGGTGACGTGCCACGCCGGCGGCGCTTTGCCCTTATGGCGAGCGATGATGGTCGCCGCCATGTCCAGCGTTCCCATATTCATATCGGGCTTGTCGGCGGAGAGGGTTAGATCCTTTTTCAGACTCTGAATGTCTCTTCCATAGCCCCAGAATTTGTATGTGCCCGGCGGCAGATGGAACGAAAACGAGGCGTCGTCCGAAGAACAGCCGAGAAAGCGTGCATCGCCACTCATCATGTAAACCATCGTCCACATCGGCTTCTTATCGAGTTCCTTGCAGAAGAATTGACCGTGAACGTGGACGAGGGGGCCGAGTTTCAGTTCCACCGGCTTCGCTGCTCCCTTCTCGTCGAGAACGAGTAGCGCCCCGGACTTGCGATCTTTCTCCAAAGCCAACAATGCTTGGCTTCTTCCAAAGAAGGAAACGGCGAGGGTGAAGCGACCCTCCGCGTTCGTCACCGTCCCGTTGTAGGGGTTCATCATGCCGTTTTGAATGTGCCAGTGTGCGGCAACCTCGACGTCGGCGAGCGGCTTGCCCGTCGCGTCCACCGCGCGGCCGTTGAGTTTGACCTCTTCCTCGGCGCGCACCGCGAGCGGCGGCATCCAGGCGAGGATTCCGAGAACGAACCACCATCGGATTCTCATGGCATTCCTCCTTCGGCGACAACACGAACGACCTCTCGTGCCTGTAACCACGATTGGGGGCTAATAGATGTAGGATAAGGGACGGAGCCGACTCGGTTCAATCGTTTTCTCTTTTTTCTTGGCGGACACAAGAGGGCTGGTTTGCATGATCCG
>JAKBCS010000228.1 GCA_021807595.1 Planctomycetota bacterium
TTCACGTCTCCCTCTTTTTCAAATACCCTGGCATCGTGCGGCAAACCGACGCGCATGAAATAGCGTGCGAACGCTTGAGCCAGATGCTCACGGTAGGGGGAACGAAGGCGCAATCGAGATCCACAGCTGGCCGCGAAACCGCTCAGATAAGTTTTGGGAAGCGTATAGAGCCAATGGAAATCGACTACAGACCACGGTAAGCCCGGCGAACCTTCGCGCTTGTGTAGCAATGAGAGGGCGGGGAACCCTCCCTCGACCAAAGCTTTGCGGAACTTGCTCCCCTTGATGGCTTCATTGCCCTTTGCGATTTCATTTCGCACCACATCAGGCCACGCAACCAGTCGCGCCAGCAATACCTCTTGCACTTTGTCATTTTCCAAGTCACAGCTTTGGGTCATCACCACGAGGTCGAGTGCTCGGACGCGGAACCCTTGTTGATTGTCACTTGTTGGAGGCCATTGGATTATGATGTCCGGTTGAAAAACGGGACATCGGAACAGTACGTCTCCCTGAAGAATGGCGGCTCCATCGACGACTTCAAACCAGTCCTTGTCATTCATCTTCATCCTCCAGATCGAGAATCGCCCATTCGGCCTCCGACAACCCCAGCTCCGCCGGAGGCGTCTCAATGGCGACAATTTTGCCGACAATGTGCCATTCTTCCGCTGGAGGAACCGTTGTAACGAAAGGGTATTCCACGCCAGGGATGATCTCGTCTTCATTTTCGAGCAGCGGGGCCGCTTGGGAATCTATCTTCTCCGAAGGCGAATCCATTCGCTGAATCTGAAGTTCACCGACGACCCTCTCCAGCGCCGCCACTCGTTCCGCAAGCTGTGCAAGCGTCATCGTTCGTCTCCATTTGTGAAAACCTACCCCAAGATAATTCAACCCGTCAACACTCGCAAGTCGCCGTCGCGGCGCGTCACGCCGACGCGATCCAGATACTCGCACAAGGGCACGGCGTATTTCCGCGTCGTGCCGAGCATGTCGCGGATCTCGGCCACGGTCAACCCCTCCCCTTCGGCGAGACGTTCTCGCACCAAACGCCGCATCTCGGCGTCCACATCGGAATGCAGATAAACTCCCTCCGCAATGTTTACCAAATAGCCTTCGGCGACGCAGACATCGAAGAGATCCTTGAGGTTGGCGGCGTTGCCTCCGGCCTGGTTGGCGAAGCTGCTCGGCTCCGGCGGCTGGAAGCGCGCCGTTAAATACGCCGCCACCAATTTATCCTTCAACTTGCGGAGATTAGCGCTGAGTTTCGGCTTGAAGTCGGCCCGGCCAATACGGCGCAGGTCGCCGACGAGTTTCTTTGCACCAATCAATCGCTCCACCGTGGCATGAACCAACGGGTCGTCGCCGACGTAATCGAGCTGCGATTGCACCTTCTGCCGATCGTGGGTAGACATCAGCGGAAACTGTTCGTGCAAACGATCGAGCGCCGACAAAGTTCGCGTTTCCAACTCGGTGACCATGTCTTTATGCAGCAGAATGCGCCGCGCCCCGCCGATGGCCATTTCCACCAACTCGCCTTCCTCTTTCAGTCGAGCGACGAGATCGGCCGCCTCGTCCGGGCCGATGCCCGCGCCGCGCACCAACTCCGGCACGGTGAATCCACCGAACGCGCTGAACCAGGCTACCGTCAACACGCGCTGCCGAGCGTCGCCGGTCCACAGACGTTCGATGCGTTCGAGCATTTCGAAGTGCCGCCGACGAATCTTGCGCGCGGCAGGCTGTAATACCTGCCCGCCGCCGAGCGTCTGCGCCGCCGACGATTCACGCAACACGAACGGCTGTCCCCACACGCCCATCGCCGGTTCTTCGAGAAACATCTGGGCCAATCCCCATTGCCCTGGTTCCAGCGCGTCGGCGTCGAGCAGTGCGACGGTACTCATGACCTCGCTCGTACCAATGTGGAAGCGCACCGGCATACGATGTTTGATCGGTCGCTTCATGTCGGCCAGGCAATGCAGACGCACGGTCATCACGCGCGACGGCACGAGATAGCCCGGCGAGGCCAATTCCTGACCTCGGATCACATCCTCATGATGCACGCCGGCAAGGTTGATCGCCGCGCGCTGACCGCGATGCGCTTCCTCGACCGATGCGTCGTGATTCTGCAACGATCGCACCCGCACCCGGTCGCCGCGCGGTAGCCATTCCACTTCGTCGCCGACGCGGACGCTGCCGGAAGTCACCGAGCCGGTGATGACGGTGCCATGTCCCTGGACGATGAACGAACGGTCGATGGCCAAGCGAAACCAGCGTTTCTCCCTCTTGCCCCTCTCCTCCGTAGGGAGAGGGGTTGGGGGTGAGGGAGCGACTTTCTGACACGCATCGGCGATGGCCGCCTTCAACTCAGCGATGCCCTTTCCCGTACTCGCCGATGTGGCGATGAGCGGTGCATTTTCCAGAAATGTCCCCTGCACCAGTTCGTGAATTTCCAATTCGACCACTTCGCGTGTCGTCTCATCGACGAGATCGCATTTTGTCAGAGCAATGACGCCGTGGCGCAGGCCGAGCAGACGCAGAATTTCCAGATGTTCGCGCGTTTGCGGCATAATCGAATCGTCGGCGGCGACAACGAGGACGGCCAAGTCGATGCCGGTAGCACCGGCCAGCATGTTCTTGACGAAGCGCTCGTGCCCCGGCACATCGACGATGCCGAGGCGAAAAGGCGGCAGATCGAGAATAGCGAAGCCGATGTCGATGGTGATGCCGCGCGCTTTCTCTTCCGGCAGCCGATCGCAGTCGATGCCGGTCAGCGCTTTAACGAGTGAAGTTTTGCCGTGGTCGATGTGGCCCGCCGTGCCGAGAATCAGATCGCGTGTCATGGTTTGCTTCTCTTGCCCTGGAGTCTTCGGTTATTGTAATCCGACGCGAGGGGAGAAGTGTAGATAAGTTCTTACGACCATCGACGGAGAGGGTGCGTCACGGCACAACGTGGGGTCCATGCCACGATCGAGTGGCTACCGCGAAACGGTCTGCCGTTGAGTGGACCGCCGGTGCAATTTCCTCTTCGCCGATGGTTCCGTCCATTTCCTCAGTTCGATCGCCAGTCTATGCGGTGTCGGAGCGCTCGGGACACGCGATGTCGGCGAGGTCAGTCCCGATTCGTGAGATCTCGACGTTCCACAAGCGGATAGGTTCTCAGCCCTCGTGGAATTCGCCTGTCGATCTTTCTAGTGGGGCCTCGAAGAGACGCATCACCGCCCGTTCGATGCAAGATCGAGCGTCATCGCTCGATTTGCCCCGGGTGTGATTTGCCGCGAAACCGTCGCGCCTCCGGAACTTACACGAAGGACGAACGGATCGTGGCGTCGCGCGGTTATCCGGTTGGGGTCCTTCGACTCTTGGCGATATTGGAGGTCGATGGCGGGAATGTCTCGAATCTCCCCATTCGCGTCCGTTATCCCAGAGAACACGACCTTCCCCCGTTTGTCGCGGAGGGACACTTCGGCAGCCGAGACCGGCTTACCTTCCCGGCGTGCCGTCACGGTCAACAGGTAGCCGATGCTCAATTCCTTGGCCCCCGAACCGGCCCAACGGACGGCGAGTGTCGCGCCGTCTTCGAGACGCGGCCCCAATATTTCGACATCGTGGATGGGAAAAGTCCAGTAGCCGGCATGGACGGCTACATAGGGTCGATCCGCTCCCTTCTTAGACTTCCGGAAGGTGTTCCCGATCAACCGTGCGCCCTCGGCCGGTCCCTCCGTGTCGGCCAGCGTGACCGAGGCGTCGTTGCTCTCTAAGATGTTCTCTCGAATGCTCAGATCGACGCCGGGAGCCAGTCCATCGAGCGCCAGGGCCGAGGCGCGGGAATTCGGATCGCGACTCGTAGTGATCGCCCGCATCGTGTTGTGTTCGACGCGCAGGTTGGCGTGGTCCATCAGTCCGCCCTTGTTCACATAGCCGATCCGCACCGCGAACGCCCGTTGAGCCAAACCGGGGCCAGTCTCGGCTACGAACGTATTATGGTGGATGTTGAGGTTTTCATGCGAGCCAGCGTCCCCCGCGCGCATCCGCAGCGCCCGGGCCTCGATCCGCGTGTGATACTCGCGGTTGAAGCGTTCGCGTACCTCGACATAATTGTCGTGGATGTCGCCGTCTCGCAACGGTTCATTCCGATAGCCGTCGAGCAGGATGCCTCGACCGTTCTCGGCGAGAATACGGTTCTCCGCGATCTCAAAGTCGTGGGAGGACGAAACCAGGATGCCATAACCGTTCACCACTACCGCGCGCTGGCGAAACTCGTTTCGCAGAATGCGCGTCCGACGGCCCTCGTCCAGCAGAACGCCGACTAACGGGACATCGAGAAAGCGATTGCCCTCGACTCGCACAGAGCCATCCACATGAACGAGGCGGATGGCGGCGTATTGCAAACCTCGGTTCGAGATATTATCGACCTCGTGTCGGAAGGTGCTGTCTCGAACAACAACGTTGCCGCTCGCGCTTTCGGCGTTCAGAGTGTTCGTGTCCATCCCCCTCGTCAGCGTTTGCACACCCTCAACAACGATGTCCCGCGCGTGAGCGAAGAAGAGAGGCGAACTGCCGTAGCCTCGAGCGCCACCTTGGAGGATGGAGCCGTTTTTGAGGGTGAATCCGCTCACCCGCTTGCCGGTTCGCGGCACCCTGCGCGGTAGATTGCTCCACCCAGGAATATCTCCCGTCCAGGCATTGGTGGCCAGAATGCCGTAGTCGTGGGACACCGCCACCATCGCATAGTCCAGGTCCAGACTCTCGGTCCGATTCGCGCCTGGCGTGGCCTCGATCCGCAAGCGCACGGCTCGACATGATCCGGGCTGAAAGCGTGCGATGGCCGAAACGCCGCGCTCGACATTCACCGACTTCCCTATGCCCAGTACCTTTCCCGTGCGCTCGTCCACGACCGTTATCGTCAGAGTCGTGCGGTAATCGCCCCCGGCTGGGGTAATGCAGGCCACATAGGTATGGTCGGTGGCTGGAACTTCAATCGGGTCGGAAACGATGCGTTGGATGACTCGAAAACGCTTCAAACGGAGAACGTGTCTGCCGAATAGGTAGCTCGTATTCTCGGCCAATTCAGCCGCGGGAGCTTGACTCAGATCCCAGCCCGGCACGCTTCGCTTACTCCCTTCCTCGAAGCCGCCGTTGGCCACAACAATGGGCTTGCCGTCTCCGTAGACGACGGTGTGTTGTTTCAGATCGAACGTTACGCTGGGGGCATCAATGACGAAAGCCGTTCCCGCGACTCGAACATCGGTGTCTAAGGCGTAAGTAGTGTTGGGCTGATTCAGGATGTACGGAGCGCCGCCCCGTTCATCGAGCCATTCCCGATTGATCACCACCATCCGGCTCGGTTTTTCCGAACCCGCCGTGGATACGACCAAGAAAGGACAGGCCGCTAAACACAGAAGCATCCTACGCCGCATAATCGCCTCCAGGATAGTCGGGAGAGGGCCTTTCGGAAAGCCACACGAAGCAGCAGGCGTGCATCTGTCGTGCCGGAGGAGTTCGATACGCGAGGAGAGAGTCCCATCCCTTCGATTTGTGGAGCTTGCGAGTCATCCGCCGTCCACGAGACCGACGAGGCTTCGACGCTATGCCATCAATTGGCACACGGCGAGACGGAACCGCACATTCGATTCGACCGAATCCGTCTCCTTCACCCGCTTCTAAGAGTCTCTTCCGCAAGCCCCTCTCCCCCTGTACTCGGGGGGAGAGGGGTTGGGGTGAGGGGGCGACAAACCACGGAAAAATGCACCACTCACCCCCAGTCCCTCTCCCCTGAGTACAGGAGAGAGGGGAGCTTTCGCAACAGACTCGAAGCCCCTCTCCCCCTGTAGTCGGGGGGGGAGGGGTTGGGGTGAGGGGG
>JAKBCS010000229.1 GCA_021807595.1 Planctomycetota bacterium
TATCCTCGTGGACGGTGAGGGCCAGCACCTTGACGTCGAGCGGAGGGAACCATGCCGGAACGCGTTGCGCGGAAATCGTCGCCAGACTCTTACGGGCTGGATCTGGACATCGAAGAACGCCTAGCGGAGGGCGATCGCGAGGCTCGCTGCGAGGTGCTGAAATGCGTTCGGCTCGCTCGGACTCGGATCTTACCTCTTTATCTCCGCTTTGCGGCCCGCCGCCTCACGGTGAGCGTTGCTAGCCTCGTACATCGTATTTCGGCGTATTTCCCCAATCATGTTGGCTTCTGAATGCATTATCGCCGCCTGCGAACTCGCCGCATCGGCAATTTTTTGCCTTTTTTTTCTTTCCCCTCCGATCCCGAGTGATACGATGGCAACAGCAGCCGTTTTTCTAGTTCTTGGGAGGGGGATTCGTTATGGACCGAGGTAATCTGTCTCGACGTGGTTTCTTGCAGCGCTCGTTGGCGGCGATGGCCGCGGCGGGGTTGCCCTCGTGGTACGCCCAACAAGTGCTGGCGGCCGAGGAGAATGCGACGCGAAAGAAGGCGTCCGCAAATGACACTTTGACGATGGGAATTGTCGGAGTCGGCAGCCCGCAGAGCCGCAGTCTGCAAGTCGTCAGCGCTTCCGGACCGAGCGTCAAAGCCAAGCAGTTGACCTATCTCGTCGGCTGCGACGTGGACGGGCGGCATCGCAAACACGCTACCGAGGTTATGCGCGAACGCGGATTCAAGGACTTCGAGGCCTCTTACCGCGACTATCGCAAATTGCTCGATCACAAAGGCATCGACGGCGTTTTGGTGGCCACGCCGGATCATTGGCACGCGCAAGTCGCCATTGAGGCTTTGAAAGCCGGCAAGGACGTCTATTGCGAAAAGCCGTTGACTCTGACCGTCGAAGAATCGTTGGCGATTCAGAAGGTATCCAAGGCCACCGGCAAAATTGTGCAAACGGGCAGCCAGCAACGTACCGAGATGGGCGGGATGTTCCGCCTCGCCGTCGAACTGGTGCGCTGCGGACGCATCGGCAAAATCAAGACCGTCGAATGCCGTATCGGCGGCAATCCATCCAGCGGCGCGATCCCGGCCGTGGACGCACCCAAGGAACTCGACTGGGACTTTTGGCTCGGCCCGACCGCCAAGGTTCCCTATCGCCTCCAGGGCGACAAGACGAACTGCCATTATAACTTCCGCTGGTGGTACGAGTATTCGGGCGGCAAGATGACCGACTGGGGGGCGCATCATCTCGACATCGCGCAATGGGCGCTGAACAAAGACGGCAGCGGTCCCGTGGCCGTGGAGTTGCTCAAAGCCGACGAACCGTACAAGGGCGGCGACGGCTACAACTGCCATCCCAACTTCCAAGTCCAGTACACCTACGACAACGGCACCAAAGTCATCGCCATGAGCGGCGGCGGAACCGATCTCGGCGACAAATTGGTCAATAAAGACGGCAAATCTCCCCAACGCAGACTCCGCAACGGCAAGGTCGCTCCCATCCACGTCGGCCCCGATGAGAACGGCGTACTCCTCCTGGGCGAGAACGGTACGATCTTCGTCAGCCGAGGCGCGATCCTGGCCAGCGATGCCAAGATTCTCTCCGAGCCGATCGCCAACGATCCCAAAGTCTACGACGGTAGGCCGACCAACCACATGCAGAACTTCGTCGATTGCGTGCGCAGCCGCAAGGCACCCATCTGCGATGTCACCGTCGGCGGCGGTTCGGTAATTGTCTGCCACATCGGCGTCATTGCCATGCGCACGGGCAAGACGCTCAAATGGGATCCGAGCGAGCATCGGTTCGATGACGCCGAAGCCAATCGCATGTTGTCTCGTCCGCGGCGCGGGCCGTGGAAATTGCAAGCGTAAGCGCTCCAAGCCACAAACACCCGGCGTCTCTCCCCGCCGGGTGTTTGCGCGCGCTTCACTCGCGTTGACGCCGTTGACGCAAAAAGAGTAGACTACTTTCGACATGCGAGTCAAACGGGCAACGACTGCCCCGAATGATTCGTCTCAAGGAGGAGAACATGAGAGCCACGCTCTGGACGTGCGGCCTTGTCGTCGCCTTGACCGCGCCGCTCGGCATCGGGAGGCTGGTAGCCGACGATGAAGAGGACAAACCCGCCGAACCACAAACGCGAATCGCCTGCTTCAATCTTGCCCGCACCATCCGCAACTACACCAAGTTTCGCGATATACAAGAGGAAATCCGAGATCTTGCCGCGCCGTTTCAGCAACGAGATGCAGCGTTGCAGCGAAAAATGGCGAAGCTCCGCGAAGAGGCGCAAGAACTGATGCAACACGCCAACGATTCCGAGAAGACCGCCGCACTCTTACCCAAGAAAAAGGAATTGCTCCAGGCACGGGCGAATAAAATCCGACGAGATCAGGAAGATCTGCGATCCGAGATGCAACAAAAACTAAATAAACGCAGCGATGAAGCCATGCGCGAAGTCTTCCTCGATGTGGCTCGCGTAGTGGAATGCCATGCCCTCGAACACGATCTCGATTTGGTACTGCAATACAACGATGCCATCGACCGCAGCGAATTATTCAGTCCCAAGAACCTCGCGCGAAAAATGAATGACGGCCCTCTCCAGTTGATGACCACCGTACCCGGCATCGATATCTCAAAAGAGGTTTCCGACCGGCTGAACCGTGAGTACCGGAATAAATCGTAATGGTGAGTCCCTCACGAGTCCGGCGCGAGTAAACCTGCGCCGAGTTGGAAATGTAGTCCTGCGTTTGTGCCACGATCGTGTATATTAGTTCCAAGGAGAGGAACCATGAAGACCCTGTTGCGTTGGGGTTGTTTAGTTGCTGCCGTTGCGATTGTCGTCGTGGTGGGCCGTTCGTGGGCCGAGAGTAAAGCCAAGAGACCCGCGCCGCGCACACGAATCGGCACGTTCAACCTAGCCTACGTCGTTACAAACTACGACAAGTACAAGAAATTCCAAGAAGAAATCAAGGTAGTCGTCGAACCGTATCGGAAGCGCGAGGCGAAGCTGCGGGCGCGGCTCGAGAAATTGCGTCCGGAAGCCGTTTTAGAAGGAAAGCAACACGCTTCGCGGACGCCGCCTTCTCTGCCTTCCATCCCGCTGCCCAATTATCTGGAGGCAACCGAAGCGAAGGACAAAACCGCGAAGAAGCCAACGGCGAAGCCAGCAAAGACAGAAGAAGAGAGCGAAGACGATGAGGATGCACCTCAAGATGTCGAGTCGGAAGTCCGGGAAATCCAACGACAACTTGCGGATTTGAGTGGCGAGATCAAATTGAAATTGGAAAAGAAAAGCGAGGACGCCATGCGGAGTACCTATATGGATGTTTATGCCGCCGTCAATCGTTATGCCGACGAAGCCGGACTCGATCTCGTGATGCACTACAACGACGCAACATCCAAGGAGGATTACATCAGCGCGAAAAATATCGCCCGCAAATTGAATACCGGTTCGTTAATCCCCATGTACGAGGGTAAGGGCATCGACATCTCCATGGAAATTGCGGAGGCGTTGAATAAACGCTTCTCGAAAAAGGACGCGAACAATCAATAACCTCGGTTAACCGCAACCCGGAGCGGAGCGCGGGGCCGCCGTACTCCGCTCCGGATAGCCTGGGACGCTATCGCATGCTCGAAATCGTCATCGAATGCGAATGAGATTCCGAAGGATCGCCTCATCCGCCGGAGACAGTTTCTCCGGCTTTTTCTTGTCTAATTCTTGCAGGTGCGTCAGCAGTGTGTTCTCTTTGTGCATTTTTAGCAATTTATCGATGGCTTCGATTGGCTTAAATTCCATGTCCGTCTCGCGCAGCGTCCGGTAGACTCGAAAGAGGGTGAGCAGTCCCGAATAGCGGTCGTTGCGCTTGACGCCGGAGTTCATCTGCGACAATAGGTTCCCGGATACATATCCGGCCAGAAGAAGTGTGGCATGGGGATGCTCGCTTTCCAAGCCGGTCCAGGTCCATTCCTCCTTGCCGAGGACGACCTCAAAGTTCTTCGTTTCCAACACATAAAGAACGATCAAGCGCGACCAATTCGCGGCGAACTTGTTGGCCGGATCGTTCAGGTACGTCGTGCCAATCTGGCGAAAAGTCTTGTCGGTTATCGGGACGCCGCCTTTTTTCGGCTCCTGCGCCTGTCCGGCAACCACGAGAGCCGAACTCAGCATCACACAAACGATCCGACCTGCATTCATGGCTATTCTCCGCGCGCTTGGCCTGCCGTTCCACGCGGCCGGTTACGATGTTTTATGTCGATTCGGCGCAAACGCAAGAATTTCATCGCCCGATGCGGAAGACACTCGCCTTGAACCATATGATGAGGAAGACGGTCGCCGCTCTCCGTCCGCCGAGCCGATGATGTGACTTTCACCGGCCCGCCGCTTGGAATCTGTCCGTCAACGCCTTGTCACCGTCTAAGGAGAAATCTCATGTCCGATTTGCGAGAATTGGCCGCTCAATTGCGCGTCGATAGCATTCGCTGCACGACGGCCGCCGGTTCCGGCCACCCTACGTCGTCGATGTCCGCCGCCGACCTGATGGCCGTGCTGATGACCAAACATCTGCGCTTCGATTGGGCCAATCCGCACCGACCGCAGAACGATCGGCTCGTCTTCAGCAAGGGACACGCATGCCCGCTCTTGTACGCCATGTACAAGGCCGCCGGGGCCATCGACGAGAAAGAACTTCTCTCGCTGCGCAAGCTCGGCAGCCGCTTGCAGGGACATCCCAATCCACACGTTCTGCCCTATGTCGATGTCGCCACCGGCTCGCTCGGTCAGGGGTTGCCCATCGGCGTCGGCATGGCGCTCAACGGCAAGTATCTCGATAAGCTGCCGTATCGCGTTTGGGTCGTCCTCGGCGACAGCGAGATGGCCGAGGGTTCCATCTGGGAGGCGTTCGACAAGGCGTCCCATTACAGGTTGAACAACCTGATCGGCATTCTCGACATGAACCGTCTCGGCCAGCGCGGCGAGACCGATCTCGGTTGGAACGGGCCGGCCTATGCCGCCCGCGCCCGCGCTTTCGGTTGGCACGCGATCGAAATCGACGGTCACAATCTCGACGCCATCGAGCGCGCCTTTGCCGAGGCGCTGAACCAAACGGATAAACCGACGTGTATTATCGCCAAGACTGAAAAGGGTCACGGCTTCTCGCAGATCGCCAACAAAGAAGGCTGGCACGGCAAGGCGCTGCCTCCAGACATGGAGAAAGCCGCTCTCGCCGAACTCGGCGGCGTGCGCCACCTCGTTATCACGTCGCCCAAGCCGGAGGACAAGCAACCCGCGCCGATGCCCAAACCGCAGCCTTTGAAATTACCCACCTACGAAGTCGGCAAAAAGGAAGCAACGCGCAAAGCCTACGGCGACGCCCTCGTCGCCCTCGGCGCGGCGCGCGCCGATGTCGTCGCCCTTGATGGTGAAGTCTCCAACTCGACGCACGCCGACGAGTTCAAAAAAGCCTATCCAGATCGCTTTTTCGAGATGTTCATCGCCGAGCAGCAGATTCTCGGTTCGGCGGTCGGTCTCGCCGTGTTGGGCAAACGCGCCTTCGCCTCGACCTTCGCCGCCTTCTTCACCCGCGCCTACGATCAAATCCGCATGGCCTCGATCTCCAACGCCACGATCCATCTCAGCGGTTCGCACGCCGGCGTCAGCATCGGCGAAGACGGCCCCTCGCAAATGGCCCTCGAAGACCTGGCCATGATGCGCGCCGTGTGCGACAGCACCGTGCTGTATCCCAGCGACGCCAATCAGACGGCGCAATTGCTGGGACAAATGGTGGACTTGAAGGGTGTCTCTTATATCCGCACGACGC
>JAKBCS010000088.1 GCA_021807595.1 Planctomycetota bacterium
CCATGTCGTCGGCGTGATGGAGAATCAGACACTCCGGCACCAACGGCAAACGCGGCGATCCCCACTCCGGCAGGGCCAAATGACTTAAGATGATGTGTTCGAGCATTTGCACCAGTTCTGGATTGATGTCGCCCAGCTCGCGGGCCGTGTCGCGCACCAAATCGCGGCCAAGAATCAGATGGCCGACCATTCGCCCTGCAACGGTGTACGCCGGGCTGACGCCGGGCACGGGAATGCCGAACTCCAGAACCCGGCCAATGTCGTGCAATATAGCCGCCGCCACGATCAGATCGCGATTGAGCGGCGGTTGCAACTCTGTGTAGTGGGCCGTGTAGCGCTCCGCCAACTGCAAGCACGAGCGCGTCACCGACAGCGTGTGTTCCAGCAGACCGCCGGGAAAGGGATAAAATCGATCCCTTGTGGCCGGCAGGTTTTGGAAAGCCTCGCCGTGCCGGTCGAGCAATGTCAGCACCAATCGGCGCAACGGTTCATCGCTGATATGCGTTGTCGCCAATGCTTTCAATTCGGCGAACATGGTCGCGGCGTCGTAGCGCGAATGCTCGACGAAAGCCAGCGGATCGAAGCCGTCGGCGCGGTCGGCGTCGGCGATGGGGCGAATGGCCTGGAGTTCGGTCAGTTGAGGGCCATAGCGTTCGTGTTCGCCGTAGCTGGCTCGGAGTTTGTAGAATTGGCCGACCTGCCACTCGCGCTCACACGCCTCGAAGCAACCGCCGTCCTGCCAAACCATGAAGGCGACGCTTCGCCGGGCATCGCGAAAACGGCACAGGAAGTACGGCTTGCCCTCGCGTGTGGAGCCGCGCGTCTTCTCGGCCAACAGAACGAAGAAGTCGGCGTGCTGGCCGGGCGTCAATTCGTGCAGGGGAACCGGCGTGGGTTTGCTTTTGCTCATGCCGTCAGAATAACCGAGAGTCACGAGAAAAACAGAGGGAAAATCGGTTTAGGGAATGTCCCGCCGGGCGGATTGCGTTGCCGTCCCCGGCAGTCCCTTTCGTTCTGCTCGCTTCCGCCCGTTGGCGCTTCGAGTACAATGTCTGTATGGACAGTTTGACCTTCCTTCAAAATGCCGCCAAGGCAAAGCCGAGGCCGATTTACGTTCTGCACGGCGACGAAGCGTTTCTCAAACGTCGCACGCAGGCGGCGCTGCGCACGTTGGTACTCGGCCCCGACGATGACGGATTCGGCGTGTCGAGCCACGACGGCGACAAGGCGAGTTGGGCCGAGATTCACGACGAGTTGGAGACGCTGCCGTTTCTCAGTCCGCGCCGTCTCGTCGTCGTCGAACGGGCCGATCCGTTTGTAACGCGCGAACGGTCGCGGCTGGAAAAGTATTTCGCCGTGCCGTCCGCCCATGGCGTTCTCGTTCTAGACGTGCAGACATGGGCGTCGAACACCAAGCTGGCCAAGGCGTTGCCGGATGCCGGGACACTTGCGTGCAAGACGCCGGATTCGCGCAAGCTACCGGAATGGTGCGTATCCTGGTGTGCGGCGCAGCACGGCAAGCCGTTGACCGCACCGGCTGCCCGGTTGCTGGTCGATCTGGTCGGCTCCGACATGGGCTTGCTCGATCAGGAGATGGCCAAGCTGGCGATTTACGCCGGCAACAATAGCCGTATCGACGTGGCGGACGTGGATCAACTGGTCGGCCAAAGTCGGGCGGAGACGACGTGGAAGATTTTCGATCTGATCGCTGCCGGTCAAATGGGAGCGGTCTTGACGCTGCTAGATCGCCTGTTCGATCAGGGCGAGGAGCCGCTGCGGATGTTGGGGGCGTTTAGTATGCAGCTAAGGCGTTTGGCACAAGCGGCGCGGCTAAACGGTCGAGGCGTACCGTTAGCCAGCGCGCTGGAGCAAACCGGCATTCCCCCCTTCGCTCGTCGCGGAGCCGAACAACAACTCCGCCATCTTGGCCGCAGACGACTCGACCTCCTCTACGATTGGCTTCTGGAAACCGATCTCGGACTCAAAGGCTCCAGCCAACTTCCGCCGCGCACTTTGATGGAACGGTTCGTCGTTCAGCTGGCACGACCGAGATAAACGCATGAAAAAGTCTTCCCATCTTCCTCGATTGTTGATAACGCTCGGCGATGTCGCCGGCATCGGGCCGGAAATTGTCGCGCGGGCCTGGCCGGACTTGCTGCCGTTGTGTCGGCCGCTGGTGGTGGGCGATCCGTTGTGGATACGGCGGGGTCTGGAACTCATCGGTTCGACGGCGCGGGTAGTCGTTGTGGACAAGCCGGATGAGGCCGAGCCGAGCGTGGATGTGGTGCCTTGCCTGGTTGGCAGCAAGGTCGATTTGCGCGGCGTGCGGCCGGGGCAGATCGAGGCGTCGGCGGGGCGGGCGGCTTACGATTTCCTTTGTCGCGCCATTGATGAGACCACGACCGGCAACGCCGATGGCATCGTCACCGCGCCGCTGCACAAAGAGGGGCTTCACGCGGCGGAACTGCTGTATCCAGGCCATACCGAGATTCTGGCCGAGCGCACCGGCGTCAAGGAATTTGCGATGGTGTTGGCCGTCGGCGATCTCGCGGTGGCGCACGTCACGTTGCACATGGCGCTGCGCGACGTCTTTCGCCATCTGACCCCAGCCGCCGTGCTGGAAAAGATTCGTCTTCTCGATGGCTTGCAGACGCGGCTTTTGGGTCGGCGTCCGCGTTTGGGAGTGGCCGCGCTCAATCCTCATGCCAGCGACGGCGGATTGTTCGGCGACGAAGAGGCGGCCATCATCGCTCCCGCCGTCGAGGCCGCTCGCCGTGAGGGACTCGATGCCAGCGGACCTTGGCCGTGCGACACATTGTTCGTCCGCGCCCGCCGCGGCGAGTTCGACGGCGTGGTGGCCATGTATCACGATCAGGGGCACATCGCCTTGAAACTGCTGGGCGAGGGGCGAGCCGTCAACATCAGCGCCGGCTTGCCGATTGTGCGTACCAGCGTGGCCCACGGCACCGCTTACGACATTGCCGGACGGGGCTGCGCCGATGCGTCGAGCCTCGTCGAAGCGGCCCGCGTCGCCGCTCGGCTGGCACAAACGGCATATAGAGGACACGAATAGTCTATTGATCTTAATTGCGTTGGTGCAGATCGTCCAGCGAGCGCCAAGCGGATTCATCTTCGACGGGAGATTCTTCGGGCGGCGCTCCCTGATGGGTGGCCCAGACCAGGACGCGCCGGGCCACCTCGGCGGCTTCGCGGCTGTGGAGCGGCGGGAGCGAACGGTCGCGCGGCAAGCCCAAATCGACATTCAATCGACGCTGTGCCACCTGCGCGATGCCCAGAGCGATTTCTCGGTTGGGAACGCGCGCCAGATCTCGCAGCGCGGCGACGGCTTCGTGAGAATGCCCCTGCTCCAACAGCGCTTCGACCGCGATGAGCCGCAGCGGGGCGGGGTTGGCCGAGTCGATCAATTTGCGCAACAACTCGGCATCCAATTCCCGATGCGAATGCAACACGCGCGCGATTTCCAGACGGAGCAACGGCGGCGCATGCGGATCGGCGAGTTGGCGGCGCAGTTGCTCGATCAGCTTCCCGTCGAGCGCCAACGCCAGGACGCGAAGGTAGTGACAACCCAGCGTCAGCGCGGCTCGAAGGGCTTGCACTCCCTTCTCGGCGGTCCAAGCGGTCAGGTCGGCAACGGCTTCCGAGGTCAACAGATCGCCCTCGTGCCGCAGCGGGCCGTCTTCTTGGCAAACGGGATCGGCCAAGGCGCGTCGGACGGCCAAGCGAATCCACGGCCAATTCTGTTCGGTATTCCAAAGCAGCGCGTCGGCAGAGGTCTGACGGACCAGGCGCGACGAATCGCGCAAAAACTCGGCCAAGGCTTCGAGGGTGTTCCGATCCTCGGCGTTGGCCAAGGCGTTGATCGCGACGGCGCGCACTTCCGGTTCGACCGCGTGTTGCGCCAGCTGCAAGACGATCTGCGGCTGACCGGGACGCCAATTCTGACGAAACTCCAGTGAGGCCAAGGCGGCGACGCGTACTTCCGGGCGCGGATCGGCCAACAGTTCCAGCGCAGGAGAAGCGTCCATATGCAGCGCCTCGCGCAGCGCCTTCACTTCGGGCAGCAGCCGACAATCGTGCAGCTGTTGCGGCCAATCCCGCCTTTGCTTCAATCGCAACGCCATCTGACGCGAACGGCGGATCGCCGGCGCGCCGGACTCGCGCAAACACTGTAGGGCAAAGTGAACCAGCGGTACAACCAACAAAACGGCCTGCGCCACATGCAGGAACCAGTCTTCCGAACCCGTCGTGCCCAAGATCAGCCAGCTCAGCGCGATCACATAGAGCATGATGATCGAGGCCACGGTCGGTTCGTGCCAACCGCGCCGACCGAACAGCGACAGTCCGCATGCCAGAAATTGAAACAGTGTGCCCAACCATAGCAAGCGGGGTGAAGAGCTGTCGCCGCGCAAGCTGCAGATGAGCAATAGGATCAACGGCATCAGCAGCAGGCAAAAACGGCCCAGAAGCAACAAAAAGCTCATGTGCCTATCGCTGGATCGTCTGCGTAGATGTGCGTGCATGGCTGCTCAGTACGTTGGTGACGGTTTCCAACCCGTCCAAGTATGGCTTACGCCGGGGAGAAAAGCCAACTTGTGCGGCCCTGAATCTCACGGTCGATCGCTGTCGGCGTCGAGGAGACCGTCGGAAGCGGGAGGCTCCGCCGGACGATCGGGCCCTTCCTCTTTTGTTCCCGAAATGCGAAACTTCTCGAAAAGTCCCGCGTTAATCGCAGTCGGATCGACGGCGCGATCGAGGTAGACCCATACGATCCGCGAGTAGCGGAACACGGCGGGAGTAAGCGGGAGATAGGGTAGCATGGCTAGCGCGGCGACGGCAATCCCGTTCCAACCGGGTAACAGAGCTGCAAGCACAAAGTACAATGGTACGAGCAAAACGGACGCCAAGACATAGCTGACGTACATGGCTCCCAGAAAATAGCCCTCTTCTCGTTGGAAGATTAGGCCGCAGACGGGACACGGATCGTTCATCGCGAACGCGCCGCGGAACATGCGCCCCTTTCGACAGCGAGGACAGCGCTGCCTCACGAGGGACCAAAGAGTACCGCACCACCCTCGCAACCCGGCCCCGCCCCGTGTCGTTGACTTTTCTTGAATCGAGTTCATAGATCGCTCGCAGCCGTAGGTCGGGGGCAATTGCTCCTTTTAAGTTGAGTCTATTCCGAAACTTTGTGGCGGCAGCTTGACAACGTGCCACCTCGACGAGCCGTTTATCCTGCTCGGCGGAGAGCGGCGATTTCCAGCTTGATAAGTTGCTGCACCACGGCAGCGGCGGAAGGGCGGTCTTCGAGCCGGTGGGCGAGAAGGCGTTCCACGAGCGCGACGAGGCTTGAGGGGAGATTGGAGACGCTGCGGCGGATGTCGGCCGGCGGATCGCAGCGATGGCGGCGAAACGTCTGCCGTAACGAGCCTGGCGGATAAGGCAAACGCCCCGTCAAAAGTTCGAACAACATCACTCCCAAACCGAAGAGATCGCTGCTCAGAGCTTCGGTTGGCAACGGATCGCACTGCTCGGGAGCCAGATAGTTCGCCGTGCCGAGAACGTAGCCGGCGCGAAGAAAGGCCGCGTTCTCGCCGGGTCGATGAGCAAATCCGAGATCGATCAGCATCGCCGTGCCGTCGTCGATCAGCCTTACGTTGTCGGGTTTGATGTCGCCGTGAAGGAAACCGGCCGCGTGCAGTGCGGCTAGCGCCTCGGCAGTTTGACGCAGAATCCACAACGCCTCGGAGACAGGCAATCGAAACTCGCGCCGCAGACGACGCCGCAACGATTCGCCGGGAAGTAAATCCATCACCAAGAAATAAGGCGGAGTTGTGACGTGGGCATGAAGCACGCGGACGAGATGCGGATGGCGCACGCCGAGACCGGCTCGCGCTTCGCGTTGCAGCAGCTTGATCCCCGTCTCCGCGTCTTCCCAATCCGCTCGCAGCACCTTGACGGCGCAATCGGCGTCGGTGTCCACATCGCGGGCGGCGAAGACGGAGGTCAACGGGCCGCCACCCAGGCGACGGATCAATTGATAACCCGGAATTCGTGGGATTGACTGCATCGCTTTCGATCGCGTCCTGCGCAAGCGGAGTTGACGGGCAATCCTCGAGGTGGAGCCGCGAGAGGATCCGCTCTCCGAAGTAAACGGCTCCGACGATTTCTTCGCTTGTCTTGAGTATCGGTCGATTCGACCGCACCGAATCAGAAAAAACATTTCCGACTACAATCAGGCGACTTCGACCACCTCAATGACCAGGCAGGAGATATTGTCCTTGGAGCCGGAATCGAGGGCGAATTGTCCCAGGCCTTCGGCGCACTCCTGGACGTCCGGCTTTTGCGCCATAAAGTCGAGCAGCTGTTCATCGGGAACGAAGCCGCAAAGTCCATCGGTGCAGAGCAAGAAACGGTCGCCGGCTTGAATGGACACGTTTTCGACCTTCGGTCCCTCACCGACTTCGTCCGATCCGAGGTATTTCCAGAGGACGTTTCGATAGCGATGAGTGCGCGCCTCGGCTGCGGAGATGGTCTTGGCCTCTACTAATGCTTGAGCGATCGAGTGATCGACCGTCAGCTGTTCGATTTTCTTGCCTCGGATGAGATAGGCTCGACTATCGCCCATGTTGGTGATGTAGAGGATGGAACTGCCTTTGCGCCACACTGCCGCCACGATGGTGGTACCCATTTTCTGCAGTTCGCGGTCGAGCGCGGCCATGGCCATGATTTCTTCGTTGGCCTGGACGATGGAACGGCGAATAATTGTCTTCGTCTCGTCGTTGCCGACGGGGCCGGTGAGATATTTCTTCAATTCGCGCGGTACGATCTCGATGGCGCGTTTACTGGCAACTTCCCCGGCAGCCTGGCCGCCCATGCCGTCGGCAACCAGACACACAGTCATATCGGGAAAGACCTTGACGTCGATGGCGTCCTCATTGTTCTCCCGATAGTTTCCGAGCAACGTACACTTGCCGATGTTCAACGCCAATGCCATGGTCGCCTCGTATTCTGCGAGATCGATTCGACGGTCGTACTTGCACTCCCAAAGACCGTCTTCGTAACTATACTCTCCCCTTCACCGAGGAGCAACTGAATCGGTAGGGAGTAGGCAGTAGCCGCAGACGCGAGAAGCAATCGCGCAACGGACGACTCCTAACCTCCAGATGCCGTCGATGCCCGATTGCCGCTTACCGATAGGCTCTACCTTCTGCTTTCCGCTCACGGCCTTCCGTCAGTTCAATAGGTCAGAAATCGATTCAGATGTGCAAGAGAATTTCGTTGGACAAAGAGCGAGGAGGGAGTACGCTGACGAGTGCGATCCTCTTGTGTCGAAGGGAGCGCGAGGCGTTTCGGGATCGCAAGGATTCTCGTAATTGACCAGGAACAAGGGAGAAACCAGCCAATGCCGAGTCCCTTTCCCGGTATGGACCCGTACCTTGAAGATGAAGCCCTCTGGCCGGCGTTCCATCACCAGATCGTCATGTGCTTGTATCAGATTCTGCTGCCGGGCCTCGTCGATCGCTACCGCGCGCGCGTCAATCAGCGGCACTATGTCATCGAACAAGCGTTGTTCACCTCCGTGGTCCGCGACGAGCGTCACGAGGACTACATCGAGATTCGCCAACGTTCCGACGGCCGGTTGATAACGCTGCTCGATGTGGTCAGCCCGCCGAATAAGCTGACGCAAACCGGCCGCGATGCCTATCTCGCCAAGCGCGAAGAGAGCAAAAAGGCCAAGGCGAATCTCGTCGAATTGGATCTACTAATGCAAGGGCAACCGACCCTGGAGTATTCGCGCGACGGCCTACCCGATTGGGATTATGCCGTCACCGTGACGCGCGCCTCCCAGCCGGAGCGCTTCGAGATTTACACGACGACGCTGCAAAAGAAGCTGCCCCGCTTCCGTCTGCCGTTGGCGTCCGACGACCGCGATACCGTTCTCGATTTGCACGCGGCCTTCACTCGCTGCTACGATCAAGGCGGGTTCGCGGCCAAAATCGACTACGGCACGGATCCGTCTACACCGTTGAGCGACGAAGATCGCAAATGGCTGCTCGACCTTTTGCAGCAGCAGAAATTACGTTGATCGAACCGCTAGAGAATTTCCTGCTTGCCCAGGCGTTGGAGTTCGTCCTCGTTGGGGAACGTGTCGGCGAAGTAGCGAGGGGGATAGTCGTCGGTCGGTTTCATGCGATGTCCGACGATTTCGCAAACCCGATCCCAGTAGGCATCGGCCAACACACCGCCTTCACCTTGCTCATTCGCGCGCATGAAGAATACGATTTCGGCGCGCGGCAGCAGCGTCTCCATGCAATCTCCCCAGAAGGTGTAGCTGCGAATCTCTCCCGTCTCCTTGTGCTGAAGCACCGAATGGGTGGCAACGAAGACATTCTTGTCCTGCCTGGCATGGGACGCATCGAGCAACTCTTTCTGTTCGGCATAATCTTGCGTCTCGCTCTGCACGCGAAGGTAGCGAAACTGTCTCAATTCGGGATAGATTTCATCCGGGGCAAAGGACTCCCAGACGCCGTTGCGAAGGCGTACGGGAATGCCGCTCATGGGTCTCGGCTTGCCGCGAAGCATTTTCTCGCCGACGTGCAACATGGCTCCCAGGTTATAGGGGTCGTCCGCGCCGGTGATCAGGAGCGTATCTCGATTGGGAACCATGGCCACATAGTCGCCCTTGACCTCGCAATCGCGGACTAAATCGTCGAGCGCCAAGCGCGAAGCGTCGTGATTGTCGCCGCGGGGCGAACAGTACAACCCCGGACCCAGCGCCGTCAACGAGGACGGACTCATGCGCCGCAGGTTGTCGCGGCCCAGCGCGAAAGCCTCCTCAACGGTCAGGTTCCAATCGGTCAGCATATCGCTAAAAACTTCAATGAGACCGTCTTTCCGATCGATGGCCAAACCGACCGCGAGATGCTCCCCGAGCGGTTGATGGACGACGGCTCGCCGCTGAGCGCGTTCTTTTCCAAAGCGCAATTGCAGCATCGTGTAGTAGCAGCGCGGGCGCACGCGCACCACCAAATGATCGCGCACTTCATCGAACCCTTTCGGCATCTCAAACTCGCGCGTGCCGCGGATGAAGCGCTCGATGACTCTCCAGCGGTTCGGCTTGGGAGCGGCGAGATAGTCGGCGTAGACGTTGGACAGATTCATCTGCATGTGATCGACACTCTCTCGTTCGCGCAAAAGAGTGATTTGGAATTTCTCCGCATCGTAATCGATCGATCCTTGGATGCCGGCAACGCGCAAAGCCTGAATGACTTTCAGAGCGAAACGCTCTCGCTTCGGTTTTTCCTCAAGTTTTTCCCACCAGTTCATGGTCGTGGTCCTTTGGATGGATCGAAGAGCGTCGGGCCTATTTGTTCCAGAATATCGCCGATTCGCGGCGCGCGGAAGGCTCGACGAGGAGGATTTGGTAAAAAAGTCAAAGTCCCCAGTCGTCGAGTGAAGCACCATGGCCGAAGTCGTTCTCGAACGGTTAAGCAAGACCTATGCCAACGGCGTCGAGGCCCTGCGCGCGATCGATCTACGGATCGAGGACGGCGAACGGATCGCGCTGGTAGGACCTACGGGCAGCGGGAAGACGACGCTGCTTCGACTGATCGCCGGCTTGGAGTTGCCAACGGGAGGAAGCATCCGCATCGACGGGCACTCGGTTCAGGCCCTCTCGCCCTGTCGCCGCAATGTGGCGATGGTCTTTCAACGTCCTGCTCTGTATCCTCATCTAAGCGTTCGCGGCAACCTTGGCTTCGGGCTGTTCCCACGGTCGGGATGGCTCGACCGACTTTGGCCGGGAAAGAGACAGAACGGAGACATCGAGACACGGATTCTCGGAGTCGCTCGGCTGCTGGGTTTGGAGGCTCTCCTGGAGCGGAAGCCCCACACCCTGTCGGGCGGTCAACAGCAGCGCGTGGCCTTAGGGCGCGCGATGGTGCGGGAACCGGCGGCCTTCCTCCTCGACGAGCCGTTGAGCAACCTCGACGCCCAGCTGCGTTCGGAAATACGCCGCGAGTTGCACTTGCTCCATAGCCGACTTCGGGCGACAATGATTTATGTCACCCACGATCGAGACGAGGCGATGTCCCTCGGAGAGCGCGTCGTCGTACTCGATCGAGGCGAGGTTCGACAGGCGGATCGTCCGCGCGTGGTGTACGACGAACCGAGCGATTGCTTCGTTGCCGGCTTCATCGGTTGGCCGCCAATGAACTTGTTGCCAGGCGAATTGCTCGAAGTCGAAGATCGGTTGAGTTTTAAGATCGGAGACGTTAGCCTGGAGTCTCGCCATCGGCCGGATTGGCGGCCCTTTATCGGTCGAAAACTCAGCTTGGGGATTCGTCCGGAGGACGTGTGCTGGACAGAAGCGGCGGGCGATGACCGATTCGCTGCGGTCGTTGAGTGGATCGAGTGTCACGGCCACGAACGACTCGTGGTATTGAGTCGGCGATCGATCGATTCTTCCAGCTGGAGGGTTACGGCGCTCTGTTCGAACGCGCCGGCGCTCCGCGAAGGGGCGACCGGGTTTGTCGCCTTGGATTTGACGCGAGCGCATTTGTTTGATCCCGCAACCGGTCGGGCTTTGTGCCACGGCCGACCGAGGTTCTGAGTTCCGCTTGTGAAGTTTCGAGTTTTACACTCACGACTTTACCGCGCGGAGCCTGGGGCTGGATATGAGTGGGACTCGTCCCACTTTTTTTGTTTCTAGCGCGACACACAACGGGTTGATTCCGCGAGGACCGACATGAACGGGAAAGATTTGCTCAGCGGCGTGGAACTGCTGCATCGCGAAAAGAACATTTCGCGCGACATCATCTTCGGAGCCATCGAAAAGGCCGTTCGCCTAGCCATCCACAAATGCTACGAAGACGAAGAAGGCGTCGCCGTCTCCATCGACCGCGTCACGGGCGAAATCCACGCGCAGAAAGGCGAGAAGCATCTCTCGCCGGATCAGCTGGGCCGCATCGCCGCTCAGTCCGCCAAGCAGGCCATCATTCAGCTGCTCCGCGAAGAGGAAAGCCAAAACGTTTTCAATCAGTATTCCGCACAGAAGGGCGACCTCGTTCACGGAACCGTGCAGCGGTTCGAAGGCGGAGCGGCGACGGTAACGATTGCCAAAGTCGAAGCACTGCTGCCGCGCGGCGAACAGATTCCCGGCGAATCGCACCACGTCGGCGAGCGCGTCAAGGCCGTCATTCTCGACGTTCGCAAGGTGGGCCATCGCGTCAAGATCATCCTGTCGCGCAATCATCCCGATTTCGTTCGGCGATTGTTCGAGACCGAGATTCCCGAGATCGAGGATCAAACCATCTCCATCAAGGCGGTGGCTCGTGAAGCGGGCCATCGCACCAAAGTCGCCGTGTCGTCGATCGACAGTAAAGTCGATTGCGTCGGGGCTTGCGTCGGCGTGCGCGGCAGCCGCATCAAGAATATCATCGACGAATTGGGCGGCGAACGCATCGACATCGTTCGCTGGAACGATTCGTTGCAGGTTCTCATCCCCAACGCCTTGCAGCCGGCGACGATTGAGGACGTGATGCTGTATCCTCGGTTGGGGCGGGCCATCGTACTCGTCAAAGAAGATCAGCTCTCGTTGGCAATTGGACGACGCGGCCAAAATGTCCGCCTGGCCAGTAAACTGGTCGGGTGGGACATCGAAATCATGACGCACGAGGAACTGAATACCAGCGTCGAGCGCGCGGTGGGCAGCTTCCTCGAAATTCCGAATATGACTGCGGAAATGGCCGAGGCGTTCATCGAAGAAGGGTTTTTGTCGTACACCGACTTGACGTTTGTGGAACCGGCGGAGTTGGCCGAGTTGGGCGGCGTGGCGGAAGAAGTGGCCGAGGAGATTATCGCCTTCGCCGAAGATGGGGCCGAGGAACAAGAGGCACAGGCTCGAAAGGCAAAAATGGAAGCCGCTTCTGCCCCCTCCACACCCGCACCGCAATCGGCGGCAGCCAAAGCCGCTAAACTGTTCGCCCCCTTGGACGAGGAAGCCACCGAGACCCGCTCCGATGTCAAACAAACGTTTGAAAGTTTGTTTGGTCCCGCGTCGGAAGTGTCAGCCAGCATTCCGTCCGATGAGGCCGACTCGGTCGAAACGCCCGAAGCAGGGACCGAAGTTCACACCGACGAGACGGAAAAGGTCGCCGAAACGGTGGGAGAATCGGCTTCGGCAATGGAGTTGATCCACGAGCCGAAGCCGAAGGACGAGCCGATTGCGGACGAGCCGACCCTCGCCGCTCCGCTCGATTCGACTCCGGTAGAGTGAGCTTTTTTGGGAGCGGGTGTCCTGAAAGAAATGTTTTTTCTGACGCCCGCGCGGAAAAGCGCGATTGAAGCGATTCGGGATTTGGTTAGAATAGAAGGTATAGCATCCTATAATTCCACGGCGGGTGAGGATTGTAAACCCGAACGACCGAGCAAGGATGCCAATGGAACGCTCCATCCATTCATCGCCTTCCCAATCGTGAGGGAAGAACGATGGCGAACCGCGAGGGGGGAGTGGGTATGGCCGAATAGTCCGCACAGGGAGTTCCGCTTGCAAAACGAGAAAATTCGTATCTTCGTGTTGGCGCGCGAGCTGGGAATGGAGAGCAAAGATCTGGTTGCTCTTTTGCGTCAGAACGGTTTTGACGTGAAAAGCCAGCTTAGCACCATCGAGCATGAGGTGCGCGATCAGGTCGTGCAACTCGTGCAAACGCACAAAGGCGGTTCGGTGTCCACGCCGCATCGCTCCAGTGGTTCCGTTGTCCCTCCGGCCGATCGCAAAATACCGGTGTTGGACACCAAACCGCGCCCCGCTCCAGAATTGGGACGTCCAGTCGGCAAGACCCCGACCCTCGAGACTCCCGTTAATCCAAGTGTCCCTAGTGTCCCATCTCCTTCCGCTGGAACCTCCGTGCCTCCTACCACCTTGCCTCCGCCGGCAGCAGCCAAAAGTGCCGAGCCGCCTCGTGTCTCCCCGCAACCTTCCGAAAAGGCAATGCCGCCAGCGGCAGCTGCCAAGCCGGTCGAGCCTGCCGCGCCTTCTCGACAACCCACTCCGGGACCGACGCCTCCGTCGCCGGCAGCCCCGACGCGCTCGGGCGACACCGCTCCTCCGCGTTCGGAATCCGCGCCGCCCCCTCCCGAAGCACCGCGAACGCCTTCCGTGCCGAACCTCCCCCAGACGCGCATCCGCGACTTGGGCGGCAATCGCTCGGGAGCAGGTGGACCGCGCCGACCCCAAGAGCGACGTGCGGGGCCGCGCCCCATCATGCCCGTTGCTCCGCCGCCGCTGAAACAACGCGGCCCCGCCCAAGACAAAAAGCCCGTCGTACCCGCCGGTCCCAAGAAGCTCGCTGAAATCCCGGCGGAGTTGGTTAGCCGCGCGGGCGACGGTCAGATCCGAATCGAAGACATTCATCGTGCTTTGGAGAAACAACCTAACTACAAGGTAGGAACCACACCGGAAGAGATTACGGAGGTCGAAGAAGAAGAGGATCGTCCAGGCGCGAAGAAGCCGCATCGCCGAGGCGTACCCGGTGTTGCCGGCCGCGACGAACGTCACTTGATGCGAAACGCCCGCCAGATGGCGCGCAAAAAAACCATCGAAACGCAGGATGGCAAGCGAGGCGGCGTCGCCCTGCTGGAAGAGGAGACCGAAAAACACCGCCGACACCGCCGTCCCGGTCTGCGGCAGAAAATGCTGAAACAGCAACCCACCATGCCCCGCAAAGGCAAGGTGCCCATCGCGATGCCGATCACCGTGCGCTCGTTGTCGGAAGCCATCGGCGTGCGTTCGACCGATCTGATCGGCAAACTGATGAGCCAAGGTTATCTTGTGACGATTAACGCCCTCCTCGAACCGGAAGTCTCGGAAGCAATCGCCCTTGAGTTCGGCTGTGAACTCGACGTGAAAAAGCAAGCCGACGCCGAGGAGCAGATGTTGGCGCAAAGCCAGGTACCGGATAACCCCGAAGATGTTGTCCCACGCGCTCCGATCGTCACCATCATGGGGCACGTCGATCACGGCAAGACATCGCTCCTCGATCGCATTCGCCACAGCAACGTGGCAAGCACCGAAGCCGGCGGCATCACTCAGGTCATCCGAGCCTGGCGTGTCGAACGCGACGGCAAGCCGATTACCTTCCTCGACACACCCGGCCACGAGGCGTTCACCAAAATGCGCGCACGTGGCGCACACGTCACGGACATCGCCGTCATTGTCGTCGCTGCCGACGACGGCGTGATGCCGCAAACCGAAGAAGCCATCAGCCACGCCAAGGCATCTGGCGTTTCCATCGTCGTCGCCATCAACAAAGTCGATCTGCCCAACGCCAACCTTCGCAAGACCGAACAACAACTGTACGGTCTGGAACTCATCCCCGATAACATGGGCGGCGATGTGCCGTTCGTACAAACCAGCGCCGCCACGGGCAAAGGCATCGACGATCTTTTGGAAACGCTCTCGGTGGTAGCCGAGTTGAAGGAACTCAAAGCCAATCCGAAAAAGCCGGGGAGCGGGGTCTGCTTGGAGGCCAATGTCAGCGAAGATGAAGGTGTACACGCCACCTTGCTCGTCCGCGAAGGCACTCTGCGACGCGGCGACGCCATCGTCTGCGGACCCAGCTTCGGCCGCGTTCGCGCCATGTACGACGATCTGGGCCGCCACATTGAGGAAGCCGGTCCTAGTGTTCCAGTTCGCATAACCGGTCTCGACCAGGTGCCCAACGCCGACGACCCGTTCATGGTCGTGCCGGAAGTGACGATGGCTCACGAAATCGCCGAGAAGCGCAGCGATAAACTGCGCGAGGCCAACGTCACGCGCCGTGAAGCGATGCGCTTGGAGGACATCACCCACGTCAAAATCGCCGAGTTGAAGGTCATTCTGAAGGCCGATTTCCGAGGCTCCATTGAGGCGATCCGCAAGGAATTAGAAAAGTTGCACCACGAGGAAGTGCGGGTGCGCGTCCTCCACGCAGCCGTCGGAGGCATTACCGAGAGCGACGTGCAACTCGCGTTGACCTCGCCCCTCGATACCATCATCCTCGGTTTCAACGTCGTGCCCGACGACCGCGCTCAGGCTCTTGCCGAAGAACGCGGCGTGCAGTTACGACAGTACAACATCATCTACAATTTAACCGACGACATCCGCTCCGCGCTGGAAGGCAAACTCAAACCGCGCGAAGAAATCGTGCATTTGGGACGCGCGGTCGTCCGCGAGACCTTCAAAATCAGCCGCGTCGGTACCATCGCCGGCTGCTATGTCACCCAAGGAACCATCGAACGCTCTTCCAAGGTTCGCGTCATCCGCAGCGGCGTTGTCGTCTATCCCCCGGCGGATCGTAGCGTCGGCTTGGAATCGCTCAAACGATTCAAGGAAGACGTGCGCGAAGTGCGCGAAGGATTTGAATGCGGCATCAAAATCAACGGCTACGACGACATCAAAGTGGACGACGTGATTGAGGCGTACCGCGTCGATCATGTGCAACGTACCCTCGATCGTTAAGGATGCGATAGTACCCAGGACATGGACGGACAGACCTTGCCGCATACGGCAGGCGAGACGATGATTGTTGGCTCTCTTCGAGTGCGGCTGCTGGCGCGAGAGTCGCGCAGCTTGAAGGACAAGCGCCAAGTAGTGCGAAGCATTGTAGACCGCCTGCGCAATGCTTTTAATGTATCGGTAGCCGAGGTCGAGGCCCTCGACCATCGCCAGCTCATCGTTTTGGGAATGGCGATGGTCGGCAACGAAGCGAAGCACGTTCGTTCGACGTTCGAGCGGATCGTCGTTGCCTTGCGCGGCCATCCGGTGGCGGAATGGCTCGATTGCGAAATGGACGTATAGCAACATGAAAACCTACCGACTGGCGCGAGTCGCCGAAGCCATCCGCGAGGTCGCCAGCGAGACCATCCTGTACGAATTGCAGGATCCTCGCGTGAAACGGGTCACGGTCACGCGCGCCGAGGTGTCCGGCGACTTGCAACACGCCAAGGTGTACGTCTCGGTAATGGGCACGGACAAAGAACAGCAGTTGACCCTACGCGGCTTGCGTCACGCCGCGGGGTTCGTCCAATCGAAGGTTGCCCGACGTCTCCAGACGCGCTTCACACCTACCTTGCACTTCGTGCTGGATGCGGGCGTGAAGCGCAGCATCGAAATGACGCGCCTCATCAACGAGGCTCTCGCCGAGACGGCCCCGCCGCCGGCCGAGCCAAATGCCGACCAAACGCCGGCGTCCGTTTCCTCCGACGGATCGGTGGAAGAAGACGCCGACAACCCATAGAGTTCGAGGCACAAAGGGCAGCGTGCGAACGGAAACATCGTTTCGCATGGAGTGCTTCGCGCCTCGGATTTTACTTGCGCCATCCCATTCAAGGAGTGATCGACACAATCATGGCGACGACCATTAACAAACAGCGTTTGCTCAGTCATCTATTCGGCACCGCCAAGAAAACGGTGGAACTGGATGGAGACAACCGACCCGTCTTGGAACAATTCATCTACGGCGTGTGCCGCGAAAACGCCACCCGCGAACAGGCGGACGAAGCGTACCGTTTTCTATGCGAGAAGTTCTTCGACTGGAACGAGATTCGCGTCAGCTCTCTGCGCGAACTGGAGGAGGCTTTCGACGGCATGTGCGACGCCGAGTTGCGTTCGCAACGACTGATCGCTTTTCTACAAGAAGTCTTCGAGGTTCAATTCAGCTTCGATCTCGACAAGTTACAAAAAGATGGACTCAAGCAAGCGGCGAAAAAACTGGCGCGCTATCAGGCTGCCAACGATTACGTCGTCTCGTGGGCGGTTCAGCGCTCGCTGGGCGGACACGCCATCCCGGTCGATCCGCCGACCTTGCGCTGCGCGCGTCGTCTGGGACTTGTCGAAAACGAACAGGAAGACGCCGAAGCCCGCGCTAGTTTGGAACATCTGATCCCCAAGGCCAAGGGCGCGCTGTTCACGGACGGTATCAGCACGATCGCCGGCGAGTATTGTTGGGAAGAACATCCACAATGTTCGTCGTGTCCTCTCGCCGACGAGTGCGCCTACGCTCAAGAAAACGGCGTGGAAGCGCTCGTCTCGACTCGCGCTCATCGCACCAAGCCGCGCTGAATCGCGGGGTCGTACAGATGCGGCGCGGAACCGAGCGCGGGACAGCCCCGCGCTCCATTCCCCGTCTCGGCCGAACAGGAGAACGCATCATGTCTGGCCCCCCTGAAGCGCGTCGTCCTTCTGTCGATGTGGCCGGTGCCGCTCTAAGAATACTCGCCAACATCGAAAAAGTTATCCTCGGCAAACGCCAACAGATCACTTTGGCCTTGGCGGCATATTTGTGCGAGGGACATATCCTCCTCGAAGATGTGCCCGGCGTCGCCAAGACCATGCTCGCGCGCGCCCTGGCCAAGAGCGTTGGCTGCACCTTCAAACGATTGCAATGCACTCCCGATCTCCTCCCAACCGACGTGACCGGCGTGTCGATCTTCAATCAGAAGACCGCCGAGTTCGAGTTTCGTCCCGGTCCCATCTTCGCTCAAACCCTCTTGGCCGATGAAATCAATCGCACCACGCCTCGCACCCAGTCGGCGCTGCTCGAAGCGATGGCCGAACGCCGCGTCACCGTCGATGGCCAAACCTATAACCTCAAACCGCCATTCCTCGTCCTCGCCACGCAGAACCCCGTCGATCACGAAGGCACCTTTCCCCTACCCGAAGCGCAACTCGATCGCTTTCTGGTCCGTCTGAGCCTCGGCTATCCGACTTTGGAAGAAGAAGGGAAGATGTTGCAACGATTGCAACTCGGTCATCCCATCGAAGAATTGAATGCGGTCGTGAGCGCGGCGGAGATCCTCGCCTGTCAAGATGCGATCCGCGAAGTCCACGTCGACGATAAAATTCGTCGCTATATCCTGGAAATCGTGCAAGGGACGCGCACGCACGACGACATCCAACTCGGCGGTAGTCCTCGTGCTTCGATAGCCCTATTCCGCACGGCGCAGGCATCGGCAGCGATCCAGAACCGCAATTTCGTCCTCCCCGACGACGTCAAACGCATGGTTCAGCCCGTCTTAGCCCATCGCCTTATCCTTCGCCCTGAGAGCCGCCTTCGCAAAGTGACTCCGGCGGCCCTGCTACACGAAATCGTCGGTGACGTCCGCGTTCCCGTACCTTCGCACCGCGACGACGATCGCAAAGACGTGTTCGCCAACGATTAGCTGTAGCTTTACCGGCACGGACCAACGAAATACTCGGCTAAAGGCAAAGGATCTATGCTACGAATCGTATAAATCCTACGTTGCCATTTGCATAATTCCGATTCTCTCAGTGCTTTTCTCTCATTCTTGTGTATTCCGTGCCGAACGATCGGATCTCTTATGAAGTGGTTTGTCGGCGTACTCTTGTTGCTGTTGGCAGCATTACTCTTGGAGTCGAGTCTGCTCGCCTACGCCGTGTACGTTTTGCTCGGCCTGCTGTTGCTCAGTCGTTGGCTTGCCCGTTCGTGGATCGGCGGTTTGTCGGCGACGCGCGATTGCAAGCAGTCCACGGCGGATATTGGCGACCGCGTTTCGGTGAAGTTGTCCATCGTCAATGAAGGCGGCTTGCCCGTGCCGTGGGTCTTGGCCGAAGATCTGCTGCCGCAGTTCTCAATGGGACAGCGCTTTCCACGCATGAAGCTTAGAGGCAAACGACTACAAATCGCCATGCTCCGTGGCGGAGCGATCCTGGAAATGAAGTATCAGATCGAATGTCTCATGCGCGGCTATTTCCAGATCGGCCCGCTGACTTTGGAGAGCGGCGATTTGTTCGGGCTTCATCGCCGATTCCGCGTGTTGACGGAGCCGGTGTTCCTCTTGGTCTACCCGCGCATCGTCCCGCTGTTGGGCTACGATGTCGTCTCGCGCCGGCCCATCGGCGACGTCCGAATGAGCCATCGCTTGTACGAAGATCCCACGCGCATTGCCGGCGTTCGTCCCTACGAGGCCGGCGATCCGCTCAATCGCGTTCACTGGCGCGCCACTGCCCGAACGGGCACACTGCACAGCAAGATTCACGAGCCGTCCACCCTTTCCGGCGCGACGATTCTGCTCGATTTCCATACCGACGGCTATCGCGCTCAAGGCGAGCCTTTTCGCTCCGAATTGGCCGTGACAACCGCAGTCTCCTTGGCCAACGCCGTCTACGAAATGGGTCAACAAATCGGTCTGGCAACCAACGGCCGCGATGCCGTCGATCGCATCCAGTTCGAGGGATGGGAACACGATCCACGCACCCGGCAAGGGGCGCGCCGCAGCGCCGCCTTGAGCGAAAACAACGAACGTCTACAACCGTTGCTCGTCGAGACGCGCCGCGGCGTCGAGCAGTTGCAGCGCATCCGCGAAACGCTGGCGCGCGTCGAGCTAACCGACGGTTTGACCTTTGCCGAGCTAGTGACGGAAAGCATCGTTCGTATGCCGCGCGATGCAACCATTCTCGCCGTGCTGCCGACCGTCTCCGTGGAGACGGCGATTTCCTTGGGCACTCTCAACCGCGCCGGAATGGCGGTCACCGCGGTGCTGATCTTGCTCGATGACGCCCCGCTCGAGCAAGCCTATGGCCGACTCGTCGCCGAGGGCATAAGAGATATTAGACATCTTAAAAGTGAAGAAGAGCTACCCGAATTGTGCCGACGACAAGTAGATCGTTCGTCTCCTTACTCGTTCATCGTTTCCTAGTTTTTCCCGACGATGCGAATGGCAGTTCTTCGTCGTGGATGCTCGCGTTGCGCGCTTCATGGATTGCCTCGACATACCAAAGGTTGTCTTCCCGTCGTCCTCGTTATTCACCATGCTTTTCTCTCGCCTCAAGTTCGTGGAGGCGTTTGAGCGCGGCGGCTAACGCCGTTTCGGCCTCCCGACGTGCTTGCGCTTCGGCATGGCGAGCCGTTTCGGCCTCCCGACGTGCTTGCGCTTCGGCATGGCGAGCCGCCTCCGTTTTGTGCAGCTCGTGCATCGCTTGCGTCAGATCGCCGATTTCCTCGTCCGTGGCCGCGTCCCAACAGACCACTCGTTCCTCTCGCAAACCCAGACGCAAACCCAACGACTCCAGGAAGACACGCCCGCGTTCGTCTAACGGCAACGGCTCAAAATGTTTGGAACCCCGTCCATAAGCCAACAACCGGCGAGGCCCATCGACGCGTTCTTGATCCACCACCACATACAACGGAACCCCGGCGCGAAAATACTCGCGCACCTTCGTCACCACGTCGTTGTCGCGTGCTTGCTTGGCGTGCGAGTCTGGGGACACTACCTCAAGGGCCAAGACGGGACGAGCCTTTTCCTTGGCGACATAAAAGGTCCTCCAAATGCGCTTTAGGTCGAGGACCTCGTCGAAGACGCTGATGTCGGGAGAATGATTGCGTAGTCCACGAACGCCCCAGTTGATGAGGCAATCGCGAAAGACGACGGTGTGGGGATTGCCGGCCAAGCGATAACGCAAGACGCTGGCCAAGTAAGTGCAATCCTGTTCTTGTTGGCTGTTTTCGGGAATGTGATCGCCCTCCTGGGGATGCAGCACGTCGTCGAGTGTGAGCGGGACGCGCACGCGTACTTTGCGGCCATCGGCTCCGAGTTGCTGCACATAACGCCAACCGAAGCGAAACGGATCGGGGGTTTCCCGACGATGCGAATCGCCGTTCTTCGTCGTGGCTGCTCTCGTTGCGCGCTTCATAGATTACCTCGACCTTGCGGGGTTAGATGCGTTCGTTCCATTTTACCCGAAACGTGGGGAGCGGAGAAAGGCGGTTCCCTTGAAATGAGCTTCGTCCGCAACGACGGAGGCGGCGAGTTTGGCACGTCAATTGCTCCTAATTTGATGGGAATAGATTGAGGTGGAACGAAGGAGCAACCATGACCATTCTCGATTGCGTCGTACTATTGGTAGTGGCCGGAGTTTGCGGAGCGATAGGGAAGGCAATCGTCGGCTATTCGCGCGGCGGATGTTTGGCATCCATCGCCTTGGGTTTTATCGGCGCGTTGTTGGGTGCCTGGATCGCGCGAACCATGAAACTGCCCGAACTCTTCGAGCTGACCATCGGCGATCAACCGTTTCCGATTGTCTGGTCCATCGTCGGCTCGGCGCTCTTCGTCGCCGTTATCGCCATGATGACGCCCCGTGAAAACTGGTGGGGGCGACGACAGACTTGGTGGTGATGTCTTCAAAACCAACTCGTTTTATCGACGACATGGATGAGCGAATCACCGCGCACGAATCGGCAGACGTTTTCCAGTAGCAGGCCGAGATGGCGCTCGGCGATGCGCGGCGAATAGCCGGCGATGTGCGGCGTAAGGATTACCCGGTCGGACATGCTCCACAGCGCGTGTTCGGGCGGCAACGGTTCGACCTCGAAGACATCCAACCCCGCGCCGGCTATCTCTTCCTCTCGCAGGGACCGAGTCAAATCCTCTAAATCGACGATCGCACCTCGGCCGATATTGATGAAATAGGCACTCCGTTTCATCTGTTGAAATTGGGGCCGACGAAACATCTTCACCGTTCGCGGTGTATGCGGCGCGGACACGACCACGAAATCGCTGTTCGCCAGCAGATCCGGCAGTCGTTCGACCGGCCACAGCGCTTCGACGCCGGGAGGCACTTCTGTCCGCACGGGATCGACAGCCAGCACGCGCATGCCGAAAGCAAGGCCGCGCCGCGCGATCTCGCCGCCGATACTGCCCAAACCGACGATGCCGAGCGTGGCATCAGAGAGATGCAGGTGCGCGCGATCGATGGCGTTGACCGCGCCTGGACCAGCGGTAAAGCCCACCCGCGCTTCTTCGCCGCCGATCGGTGCCCATCGCCCCCGCGTCTGTTGGACGATGTAGCGATGCAGATTGCGCGCGAAACAGAGGATGTAGCCGAAGACATGATCCGCGATGACATCCGAGAACAGGCCGCGCATGTTCGTCAACAGGCACGGATGCGCGATCAATTCCGGAAATAGATAGTGTTCGAGGCTGGCCGTCGGTGCCTGTACCCAGCGCAGACGCTTCGCCTGGCTCAGTAGCGGCAAAGTCATTTTGCCGAAGAAGGCGTCGCAGTCTGGGATATGGGCCAGCGCTTCGTCCTCCGTGTGGGCGTTGAGGACCGACATGGGAGCGGCTTGCTCGACGATGCGGAGCAATCGCGCTTCTTCAACGGGTGGATGGATTAATAATCTCATGGATAAAAAAGAGTCTGCTTGTACTTATCTAGCATACCGCGTCAACGCGCGCGTAGGCGTGCTTGGGCCAACAGGGCGCTTGCCGCCGGATCGTTCGGGACGAGGATGAGTGCTTCCTCGAAAAGAGTAATCGCATCGCGGATGCGGTTCTGCGCCAGGGCGATGCGTCCCGCCGTTAGCGCCTGGCCGTACTTCGCCTGAGCCAACAGTTGTGTGGCGCGAACCTCGTTGGGGATCAACTGAAGCGCCTGGTTGTAAGCGACGACCGCCTCGGCGTATTGCAGCTGGCGCGAGGCGGCGGCGGCTTGAAGGAGGAGGGCGTCGAACTGCTGCCGTTTCGCGGCGAGAGCCGTACCGATCTTGGCTGCCGTCTGTACCTTCGTTGCCGCCAGTTCGTCTCCGGGCAACGCCTCTGCGGCCTGTGCATAATAGCGCTTGGCTTCGTCGGGGTTTTGTCGCGCCATCGCGGCGTCGCCTAGTGCCATCGACCGATTGTACTCGTTCTGAGCCGTCGCCGCGTCGAGCGACGCTTTCTTGAGTAGTCGCTGTGTGTCCCTATCGTCGGGGAACAGCTTCGCGGCTTGCCTCAGAATCGGCACCGCGCGATCGGGTCGTTTGGCGTCGAGTTCATTCTGTGCGTCTTGTAAAAGCCCGTTGTATTTCTCTCGCTTTTTGGCGGCGTCCGCTCCGGCTTCAAGGCGTTTGCGAGCGTTTTGAAGATCGATGGCTGCCGTGGCATCGCCGGGCAATACATTCAGCGCGGCTTGAAAGGCTCGCACGGCCTCTTCATAGCGCTCGGCGGTCATGGCCGCGCGACCGTCATCGAGGTGCTGCCGATAGTCGGTCAACTTTTTGTTCTCGGCGGCAGCGGCGCTAGCGGCGGACTGCGCTCGCGCCAGCGCTTCACCGATGGATGCGTCAGCCGGGGCGAGTCGATTGGCCTGGGCATACGCCTGCACAGCGATGGCGAACTGCTTGCGCTCCATCGCCGCTTTACCGCGTTCGACACAACGGGCGACCTCGGCATCGCGCTGCTTCTCCTCCTCTCGCCGCCGCGTCGCCGCTTCCTCCAGGTCTCGACGCAAAGTCCGGGCCTTCTTCAAACCGATCTGGGCAGCTTCGTCGTCGGCGAACAGTTTGAGTGCTTCCTTATAGCCATTTTCCGCATCCGCAAATCGTTTATCCTTCAGGTCCTGGTCGGCTTTCCCGATGAGTTTGTCGAAAGCCAAGCGTTTCTTCTCCCGCTCCAGCTTCCGTCGTTCTTCCTCCAATTGTCGCCTTTGCTCATCCGTCCGAGTCGTTTTGGCCTTGGAGTGGTCTGTTGAGACGGTAGGGGTTTTCGAATTCTCGCCGCGCGCGGGAGGAAGAGTGGGTTGAGCGAGATAGACGCCGGCGACGGCCATGCCTCCCAAGATAAACATACTGGCGAACAGCGCGACGATTCCCAGTCGAGAGTGTTCCGAGGGGGGCGGCGATACGGGTTCGAGAGGGGATTCGTAGTTAATCGGCGGCATCGCTTTCGGCACAGTGGCTCCGACGGCGTTCGGTGTTTTGAACGGGATACCACACCGTGGGCAGCGAACCCTCTTGTTTTCCGACAGGGTTCGACTCGAACGCAGCGCTGCGGAGCAACACGGGCAGCAGAGAATGGAAGCGGCCATGCTGTATTCCTCGTAGAATGAATCGACCGAACCTTCGAGCCTTACGAATTCGTGAACCCATTACATTTTCCCACATTTCCTGGCTCGCCGTCAAGAATCCGCACGAAAAAAATCGAGATACAATAAAAATGGCCTCTGTTTGGTTGCAATCGGCATGTCCGCTGGTCCGTCTTATCCCATCCGAAGGATGTTTCGAGGCCACGGGTGATTCCTCGGTCGCCATAGGCTTCGCATCCGCGCCTCGGAAGTCGGGAGCAGGCGTTTGTGATTCTCG
>JAKBCS010000089.1 GCA_021807595.1 Planctomycetota bacterium
CTTCTCGCCCCCTCACCCCAACCCCTCTCCCCCTGAGTACAGGGGGAGAGGGGCTTCTAAAAAGCTCCCCTCTCCCCTGTACTCAGGGGAGAGGGGCTGGGGGTGAGGGGTGCATTTCTCCGTGGCTTCTCGACCGCCGCCTATCGTCCGATTCACGAACCGTCGAAAGCGGTCGTTGTCGTGTTCCTCGTATTGGTGCAGCATGTAGATCGGCAACTGCAAGAACACCGCAAGCAGAGCAGAAGACCAATTCCGAGCGATTTCGGGCAGCAGGACGAGCATCAAGATGCCGGAAAGAAATCCGCCGTAGACCCAATCCCTCGCTAGTCTCGACATTACGGTCGATTCCTGAAGATCAACGCGTTTGGCTCGGTCATCCATAACGCCCCCCAGCAACCCGATCTTACGACCCTTTCAACTTTTCAAAGCCCGACGTTTTTCCCGTATCCACGGCAGCGAGAAGTCGCTACAATAAACGTGAGGATGTAGTCGGAGTCGAGCGGGTCTCCGCGTTCGTCCCATTTGTAAGCCGAAAGGACTCAACCTCTCGCACCATACTTACCCGGTAGTGTAACGGTAGCACAAGAGATTTTGGCTCTCTTTGTCCAGGTTCGAATCCTGGCCGGGTAGTTCGCATTTCTTATGGTTCCGTTCTGGATCATCCTCCTCAACCAGCTTCGATGGTCAATAACTCGGTGCCCAGGGGGCGGGGCGTTTGTTGAAAAACGCTTCCAAACCTTGGCGGCATTCTTCGCTCAGACGCGGCGCAGCGCTGGCCTTGGCGGCTTCTTGCAGTCCGAGCGCTTGCCGCGAAAAGAGATGGAGCAATTCCTTGGTCCGCGCCAACGCATTCGGGCCTCCCTCCGCCAGCGCGTGCGACAAGGCTTGAGCGCGCGGCAGCAACTGCTCCGCAGGGACAACCTCGTTGAGAAAACCGACCTCATATGCCTCATCGGCATCGATCAATTCCCCGGTCAGGAGCAGGTAGCGCGCCGTGCGTTCACCGACGTGGCGAAGCAGGTGCGGCAGGACCATCGCCGCCACCAGACCGCGGCGCACTTCGGGATAGCCAAAGCGTGCTTCCGGCACGGCGACGGCCAAATCGCAGACCGAGACGAGGCCCGCTCCACCGGCCACCGCCGAGCCGTTGACCGCGGCGATCGTCGGCTTGGGAAGAGTATAAATCAGATCGTATAAATCGGCTAATTTCAGCGCGTCGTCCCAGACCGGCGGCTCTATCCCTTCGTCCGCCGCCACCGATTCTTGCAGTTCGGCCAAATCCATGCCGGCGCAGAAGGCATTGCCGCTGCCCGTGAGGATGACGCTGCGCGCCGAGGAATCGTCGCGCGCCTTGGCGAACGCCTCGGTTAGCGCGGCGATAAGATCGCGGCTGAGCGCGTTGCGTCGATCCGGGCGAGAGAGGGTAATCAGCACGGCGGGAGGGCGGGAATCGTAGCGGACCAGGCTATCGCTCATGGGAACTCCTCGGCTGGGGACGCATCATGGTGGAGGCATCGTCCAGATGCGGCAGCGGCTTGCGCAAGAGCGCCAGGGCCAACGTCTTCCCTTGCGTATCGATGCGCAGCGAACGACTCGCTCCGCCGGCCAAGACGTCGTAAAGTACGAAGTTGAGGGCGAGCAGATTGGTTGCTTCGTAACGAACGACGCGCGAGGGATTGAGAGATTGGAAATAGCGCTGCACCACGTCGGCGGAGAGGTGTTCGCGCAGCCAGGCGAAACCGTCGGGGGTGTAGGCGATAACGGCGATGTTGGCGTGATTGCCTTTGTCGCCGCTGCGACCGTGGGCAATGTCGGAAAGACGAAAATCGGCCATGACCGTGTCCCTCGTGCGGTTCGTTGATCGTCGCGACCGAAAGACGGGGGGTTGGATTTCGCTCCGTCAATAGGCCGATTCGTAGAGGCGAAGCAGTTCCGTCTCGCCGACGGGACGCGGATTGTAGCGTCCGGTCCATTGTTGGGCGGCTTCCTCGGCGAGAACGGGAAGGATGCCGCGACTGATGCCGCACTCCGACAAGCGACTCGGTAGCCCCGAGGCTTTGACGAACCCGCCGATTCGCAAGGCCAGCGCCTCGCCCGCCGCGCGGGGGTCGCCGTTGATAAGCCCCACTTCGTGCGCCAAGTCGCCGTACAGCGAGCCGACATCCGCGGTGTTGAAACGGATGACGTGCGGCAACATGATGCCGATGGCGATGCCGTGGGTTAGGCCGTAGTGGGCCGTCAGGGGATTGGCGCAGGCGTGGCACGCGCCGAGCATCGAATTCTCGATGGCCGCGCCGGCGAAGTTCGCTCCCATCTGCATCGCCCCACGCGCCTCCAAATCGCTGGGATCGCGCAGCACGCGGTCGAAGTTTTGTTCCAGAGCACGCCAGGCTTCGCGGGCAAATGCTTGCGACAGCGGGTTGCGACGCGAGGAGACGTAGGATTCCAGAGCGTGCGACAGGGCGTCAATGCCGGTGACGGCGGTGACGGAACGCGGCTGAGACACGGTCACTTCGGGATCGAGAATGGCGGCGCGGAAGGCGGCTTTACGGTCGCCGCACGCCATTTTCAGATGCGATTTCTCGTCGGCAATCAAGGCGAACGACTGCGCCTCGCTGCCGGTGCCCGCCGTCGTCGGCACGCCGATGGACGGCAGCATGGGCTTCTTGGCTTTGCCGAACCCCATGTAATCGGACATCTTCCCGCCGTTGGTCAGCAAGAAGTTGATGCCCTTGGCCGCGTCCATCGAACTGCCGCCGCCGACGGCGATGATGAAGTCGATGTGCTGACGGCGAGCGATGTCCACGCCGAATTCGACGACACGGCTCGTCGGATTCTCTTCGACGCCATCGAAAACAATCGGTTCCAGGTCGACTTCTTGAAGGGAAGCCAGGGCGCGCTGCGGATGGCCGGCCGCTTCCAATCCGGGATCGGTGACGAGCAACGGGCGCTCCGCGCCCAACTCGCGCGCCAACTCGCCGAGCCGCATCAGCGTACCGGGTCCGAAGACCACGCGCGTCAGCGGGTGATAGTCGAACAACGGCGACGGCGGCGGGAGATTGCTGGAACGAAGGCGAGAATCGAGATTCGGAAGCGCAGTTGCCATCATGAGTGGTTCCAGCAGTTCGGGGACGGCGAACCGGCTGCGCGAGCGGCCGGGTGTCCTGTTCCAAACCCAGCAGCTTACGCAGCCGGTTCGCCGTCCGCGTTGATGCGTCGGGCAGGTAGATTTTTATTATACCAGACCATCCCCCTACTGAGGCAATGGTCCTTCAAACTGAAACGCGCGGGCGCGGAAGAGGAAATCGACGATGTTGCCCTCGTGCGGTTGCAGCCAGTTCAGTTTGATCGTCGGCATCGGGCCGAGATTCAAGCGGTCGATGTGGGTGGCATCGATCAGCGCGCGTTGGAACTTCTTGTCCTCGGTGATGGCCGTGCATACCAGTGTGGGGCCGATCTCGCGCAGCATTTGATCCTGCGGACACTTCACCACCGTGGTGAACGGGAACATATATTCCTTCTTGGCGATGGCGGGTTTGGGCGAATCGCAGAGGATAACGGTCGGCCTCAGATAGTCGCAATGTTCTTTCTTCACCAGGCGCGAACCGTATGGGGCGGTCAGATCGTGAGCGCCGTCTTCCTTGAGATCTTGGTCGATGGCGGCGGAGACGGCGTCGGCTTGTTTGGGCACGGTGAAGGCAGCCAGGGACGCCTTGGGATCGTCGGGCGGCAGCGGTTGAATCGGTCCCATGCGTTCGGCCAGCGCCTCGGCGATCTCCTTGGTATGGCGCGACGCCCAAATGCCGGAGCAGTTGATGCAGCCGCGACCGCTGTTGATTAACACACTATCGACCATTAGATCGAGATACTTCGGCCAATTATCGACCACATCGTCGCCGAGCAAGATTTTGCTGAAGCCCGGTCCGTGCGCCTGCACGCGCGGGTTGCCTTTATACTGTTCGACGGTGGCCGTGCCGCCGAAGATGAGGCTGCGCGGACAGTGGGCCAGCACCGCCGCCCCCACATCGCCGAGTCCGGGATAGATGGCGATGGCCTGCTTGGGGATCCCCGCCTGCACGAACGCCTGCGCCATGCGGTACGGCGTCCACGGTTCCTGCGGCCCCGGCTTTAGCACCAATCCCATCTGCATGGGAATAATCGGCAGCCACAGGGTATGAACCCCAGGCGAATTGCTCGGTAGCACCAGTCCGAGAACCGGCGATTGCGCCTGATAGCTGATGGGCACGCCGCGTTCCATGCCGTAGCCGCGCGACAAGACATTGAGATCGAGGCCGCGCGTCAGCGATTCGAGAATCTTGTCCATCTGATTCAAGACGAAATGATTTTTCGTCATGTTGAATCGACACATATGTTCGGGCAGGCCGGTCGTCGCCGACTGCATGAGGGCAAACTGATCGGGCGTTTGCGTGCCGTTGCCGAGAGGCAGTTCCGCTTCGGTATAGAGGTCGGCGGCTTTTTTTATCATTTGCAGCAGGTCGGCGATGGGGATTTCGCGCAAGACATCGCGGGCGCGCTGCGCGTGGCGCATGTCGCGTTCGACGAGACCGGCGTTGGCGCGGCCCACCTCGGCCAGCACTTCGCCGGTGGCGAAGTGAACGACTTTATCCACGTCGAGGCTCTTGTACGGTTCGCCCCAGCGCAGTACGGGAATGTGCATCATGGTTGATTTCCTCAAGCATTAATCGAGACTAGCCCGAAGCGCCAGCGAGGGCTTACGGACAACCCTTGCCGGCGCTTCGGGCTGGTAACGGATGAATCAATACACGCCTACCGTGGTAGTCGCCGCGAATTCGTGGAAGGGGCGGACGCCGCTGACGCCGTCCCACGGATATTTCGCGCTGGGTGGTTCGCGTTCGCCTTCGTCGCGCTCGGCGAAGCGGGGCACGAAAAACTCTTTCGTCAAAGTCGTCAACATCACGCGCCCCGTTTGGCCGTAATCCACGACTTTCTCGTAATCCTTGAAATCGACGACTTGAGCCACGGCGCGCGGCTCCGGCGCGTAGTAGGCGATCTTGTAATCCTGATCCGCCGTAGGCATCTCCGCCGCCGCCAAGCCCATCAGCGTGTTGCCGTAGGTCGGCGCGATGTAGACGTTGGGACCGAGCAGTTCCTCGATGGCGAAGCGAATCCACTGCGAGGTCATTTCGGTGCCGCCGCAGAAGACGCCGGTAATCCCCTGTTGTGCAATGCTCGATCCGTCTTGTTCCAAACGTCCGGCCAAGGAGTCGAGCAGCTTCGGCGTCGTGAACATGCACTTGATGTCGTGCTTGGCCGATAGCACCGTCAACGCCTGGTCGATGACGTGTTCCTGATACGCTTTCAGGTGTTCCATCCAACCTTTTTTAATCAGCTTGACGACCCAGCGCGGATCGAGATCGACGCAGAAGCAGATGCCGCCGCGATGTTGGCACAGATGCTCGACGGCCAAACGCAGCCGGCGCGGGCCGGAGGGGCCGAGCATGAGCCAGTTCGATCCTTTGGGGAAATACTTCTCCGGCAGCGTGTCGCTGAACATCTCGTAGTCGATGCGGAAATCGTCCTGTACGACGCGGCTTTTGGGGATGCCGGTGGTGCCGCCCGTCTCGAAAACATAGGTCGGCTTCGTGGACAGCGCTTTGGGAACCCAGCGACGCACGGGACCGCCGCGCAGCCATTCGTCCTCGAACAAGCCAAACAATTTCAGATCGTCGAAGGTGTTCACATCCTTGAGCGGATTGAATTTGTACGACTTGGCCCGTTCGAGCCAGAACGGCGTGCCGGTATCGGGGTGGAAATGCCACCGAACGATTTCGCGGACATGAGCGTCGAGACGTTCGCGGGCTTGTCGGACTTTATCGGCGTTGGCGGACACGGTGGGATCCTCAATTGCTTGGCGAGCGGGGGGCGTCAGCCCCCTGATTCTTCGCTATGGTACGAATCGGGGGGCTAACGCCCCCCGCTCGCCGGGTTTGCGATGGCGTACAAATTACTACCGTTGCTCACATACAGCACTCCATTGACCGCCGTAGGCGGACTCAACAGCGCTTGATCCATGTCAATTTTAGTCGGTTTCTTCAACTCTTTTCCATGCGTGAACGCGAACATGCTGCCTTCTTCGGTTCCCATGTAAACTTTACCGTCGACGACGAGAGGCGAACTCCACGTCGGCGTCTTGAGATCGTACTCCCAATGTTTGTTGCCGGTTCGCGCGTCGAGACAGTTGAGGTAGCCGGCAAATTCGGCAGCGTAGAGCAGTCCGTCGTGGATGGCAACGGTGCTGACGGTGCGTCCGAAGACGAACTCGCGGCCCGCGCCTTCCGGCTTCGGATCGACCGAACCACCGAAGTGCCAGACGAGGCCGGAGTCTTTGTTAATCTCGGCTTTCGGATCGAAATTGTCGCCGACGGGCGAAAGATCTTTGTCGTTGTTCTTCGGTGTTTTGGTGATGTCGATGCACCACAGATGGCCCTCGCCGTTGCCGTCGTCGGGCTGGCGGCCGGTGGCGATGTAGAGCTTGTTTTCCCATACGACGGGGGTATTGACGAAGTAGTTGCGCGTGCCGCGTCCGCCGGGACGGAAGTCGGCTTTCTTGGGATTGCAATCGAATTTCCAGACTGGCTTTCCGGTCTTGGCCTCGAAGGCGTAGAGCCAGCCGTCGCCTCCGGGGAAGTAGACGTGCCATCGTCCATTCACCTGCGCGGCCGCTGGATTGCCCCATTGGCCGTCCATGATGTACTTGCCTGGCGAGTGGTCTTCCCACACCGGCTTGCCCGTCGTCTTGTTGAGGGCGACGAAGCTCGGCGCGTCGGGGGCGGGCACTTTGTTTTTTCCCTCCGCGCCGTTGGCGGTGACGACGAAAACGAGATCGTCCACGATTAAAGGCGAGCAAATCGAAAGGCTGCCGGACAAACCGCCGGGAAAGACCTTCAGCTCTTTCACCATGTCCAGCTTCCACAGAATCTTGGCTTTCTCGCCGTCGCCCGCAACATCGGCGCAAATCACTTCCCAGCGATTGTTGACGTAGTAGAGGCGGTCGCCGTCCACGCACGGTGAGGAGACGACGCCGTAGCCTTGTGCGCCGGTCCCATCCTTGAGCGATTCGTGAACCGCCTGCCAGAGGAACTTGCCGTCCGACTCGCGGAAACACATCAGCACGCCTTTATCTTCTTCTTCCTCGGAGCCGTGCGGGCGATTGGTGCCGACGAAGATGCGTCCGCCAGCCACGATCGGCCCGCCGAGCGCTTTGTTGCCCAGTTTGGCCGACCATTTGATGTTCTTGGTCTTGCCCTCGGCAACGCTCCAGGTAGCGGGCAAGCCGGTCGCTTCGGAAACGAGGTTGCGATGGACGGTTCCGCCGAACATAGGCCAGGATCGTTTCATTTCCGCGGGTGCGGAAATCGTTGGCGCACAGGCGACGCCGAGCAATAATAAAAAGACTCCGCCGATGATGCGCGTTCGGAGATTTATCGTCCATCGCATGTCGTCTATCCTCGCATTTCGGTTAGCCGCGACGGGCAGCGGAGCGAGAGGAAACCGCGCGCCGCTGCGCGTCGCGGCTAACCGATGTTTTGTTATCACTTCGCCTTGATCGCCCACAGTTTGCACGGGTTCTCGGTCATGGCATACAGCACGCCGTTAATCGCTATCGGGGTGGCGCGGATGGCGTCGGCTTTCATGTCCACCTTTTCGACAAGCTTTTTCGTCTTGCCGTGTTCGTAGATGCGGATGGTGCCGTTTTCGGTGCCGATGAAGATTTTGCCGTCCACCCAATAGGGCGAGCTCCAGGTGTCGGCTCCGAGCTTGTCTTCCCAGTATTTTTTGCCGGTTTCGGCGTCGAGGCAGTAGATGTAGCCGTCGTAGTCGGCGGCGTAGCAGAGGCCGTCGTGAACGGCGCAGGTACTCATGGTGCGGCCAAAGAGGTAATTGCGGTTGTAGTCTTCCGGCGCTTTGCCGCCGTAATGCCACACCAGACCGGAGTTCTTATTAACTTCGGCCGCGGGATCGAAATTATTGTTAACGGGCGTCAGATCCTTGTCGGCGTTCGTTGGTTCTTTGGTCAGGTCGATGCACCACAAGTGGCCGACGCCTTTCTTGTGTTCGGGATCTTGACCGACGCCGATATACAGTTTGTTTTTCCAGACGACCGGAGTGGAAACGAAATCGTTGCGTGTGGCCTTGGGTCCCAAGACATACTTGGTGCCCTTGGGATTGCAATTGAATTTCCACAACAACGAGCCGTTGGTGGGGTTGAAGCCGCGAATCCAGCCGTCGCCGCCGGGGAAGACGATCGTGGGTTTTCCGTTGGGTTCGGCATAGACGGGGTTGGACCATTGGCCGTGCATCAACAACTTCCCTCGATCGACCAGGTCTCGGATTTTGACTTTCGCTCCGCCTTGCTGCGCCGCCACCAGCGCTTCGCTCGGCGCGTTGTTTTGCCACAACACTTTGCCGTCCTTCTTGTCGAGAGCCAAAAAACTCGGCGCGGCAGGAGCGGGGATATTGATGTGGCCTTCATCCACGCCGTTGGCGGTGACGATAAACAAGGTATCGCCGACGATCAGCGGCGAGCAAACGGCCAGATTGTGGGGGAATACGCCCAATTTCCGGATCATGTCCAGCCGCCAAATCACGTCAACGTCTTTCTCTCCCTTGTACGTTTCGTCTTGCACACCCTGATTGCCGTTGGCCATGCCGTTGACATCGGCGCACACGACCTCGGCGCGATTGTTGACATAGTACAGACGGTCGCCTTCGACGATGGGACTGGAGCAGATACCTTCTTCGGGCCAATCGTTGACGCGACCCGCGGGCAGCTTGTCGTGAACCGCTTGCCAGAGGAACTTGCCGTCCGCCTCGTTGAAGCACATCAACACGCCTTTATCGCCGGCGATGGACTTGTCGCGTGGATTCTCGTTGTTGGTGCCGATATAGATGCGTCCGTCGGCCACCACGGGACCGCCGTAGGCTTTGTTACCCAGATCGACGCTCCATTTGATATTCGCGCCCGTGGCGACGTTCCAATTCGTGGGAAGGTTCTTATCGAGGGTATTGACGAGATTGCGCGACGGCGTGCCGCCGTACATGGGCCAATCGCGGCGGTCGTTTTTCGGAGCCGGCGCGGCGTTGGCGGAGGTGCCATCGGAAGGAGATTGCAGCGCGACGACGGCGAGTACCAACGTGAAAATGAAGGCCGTGGCGCTCAGCGCAAGAATATTTCGATAATTTGCGAGGGATTTCATGGATTCAGTTCCTTGTCGAGAAACAACCTTTCGGTTAGCCGCGACCCGAAGGGGAGCGCGGGAGTGAACCCGCGCTCCCCTTCGGGTCGCGGCTAACCGAAGAAGCCTCACTTGTTCGGTGTGATTTTGACGTTGCTGTAGTAGATCTCCGTACCGGGACTCTTCGGTCCCTTAATGCCGGTGGAGTTGCCGTACAGGGCGGGCGCGCCTTCGCGGTTGGGAGTGGAATCTTCGACTTCGACGGTCCACTCTTGCGGCTCCGGTCGATCGCGCTGCCACACTTTGCCGCGCGCGATGGCCTTGCCTCCCTTCACCTCGACGGTCAACTTCATGCGATACCAGACGTCCGGTTTCCATGGGAAGGCGATGGTGTTATCGACGCGCGGCAGAGCGTCCCAAGAAATGAGTCGCAGCTGCTGCGTGTTGCCGATCAACACCAGACTGTAGCGATTGGCTTCGACACCCATGTCGGGCATTTCTTTCTCGAGTTTGCTGCCCTGCACGTCGGCTTGAATGGTATAGCCCGTCATGGTCGGCAAACCGATGTAGGCGTGCGCGCGGGCGACGAGCGGACTGGGCGCGTCGTTGCGTTTCTTAAGGGCTATTGTGCCGTCTTTCATTTTCACGACGGAGTATTTGCCCTGACAGTTAACCCAGCCGCCCGGCGCGCGGCCTTCGGGAATCTTGGAGAAATCGACGCTGTAGGGCAGATTCGGTGCGACGCGAATGCGCGCGTACGCGGTCAAGCCGTCGGCCTTGGCGACGACGCGGCCAAACTGTGCCGGTGGGACGTTCCCGACCGTCAACTGTGTCGTTGTGCCGCTGTCGCTGCTGAGTTTGCCTTTCATGGCCGGCGGCGGAGGCGTTCCGGGCGCGGGGGGCGGCGGAGGATTCGGGAAGCCGATAGGAAACTGGGGCGGCAACGGCCCGGCCAGCGACCAATTGGCCTTGGCCTCGCCGATCGGTCGGCCTTGGGAATCGAAGGTCCGAGCCGTGAGCATCACGCTCTGACCCGGCGTCAAGACGACATCGGCGGGAACCACCTGGAGGTGAGCCGGCTTGGCGTCGGCCGGCGCGCGCTCTTCGGTTGCCTTCGCCGAGACGGTCCCGGCTTCCTTGAAACCGTTGTTGCCGACGCACAGCAGTTCTTCGCTGGTCAAGAAGAAGACGCAGCCGTTGGAGACGGCGGGGCTGCCGGTCAACTCGACGGGATCGTCGCCCTTGCTGCGGAAGAACACCGAACACAGCGGCTTGCAGCCCTGGTCGTCGGCTTTCAGAATGTGAAACTGCGAATCCAGCTCCGGCAAGTAGATTTTACCGTCGCCCCACACCGGCGAACCGCGCGTGTTTTGGCCGTACTGATACTTCCATAGCTCTTTACCGTTCGCGGTGTCCAGACAGTACATCTTGCCGACGACATCGCAGACGTAGAGTCGATCGGCGTGCAACAACGGCGAGGCGTATTTGACGCGGATACCGTCTTTCTTCCACAGCAATTTTGGCTTGCCGTCTTCGATCTTGCCGCCGTCGAGGCAAATGACGCGGCCTTGCTCGCCGCCGCCGCCGGTGTTCGGCTCGCCGTGACCGGCGTAGATACGGTCGCCGTCCACGACGGGAGAGGCGTTGATGGCACCCTCGCCGAAGAGATAGCTCCACACTTTCTTGCCGGTGCGCGCCTGAAAGGCGTGCAGTCCGCCGTCGCCGCCGCCGCACAGAATCAGCCATTGCCCGCCGATCTTGGCGACGACCGGCACGCACGAATTGGTATCCATGACGCGATGATTGGCCGTCGCCCACCAGACGACGTGGCCGGTGCGCTTATCGAAGGCGGCCAGGCGCGTGCAGCCGACCGTCAACTCGCCCCAGCTGGCGTTAATCATTGGCTGAATCAACAGATTTTCAAAGACGATCGGACTCATGATGCGTCCGCCGTAGCCGCTGACCCGACCGTATTCCTCGGTCAACGAATGTTGCCAAAGAATCTTGCCGTCTTTATCGAAACAAAACAGAAAACCCTGCGTCCCGTGAGCGTAGACGTTGCCCGTCTCCGGATCGCCGACCATCTGCGTCCAGCCGAGTCGGTCGGCGACGATGTCGGTGAGGAAGACATTGAACTTATGTTCCCAGAGAGCTTTGCCGTTCTTGGCGTCGAAGCACATGACGCGCTCTTGTTGGCTCTCGTTCTCGCCGACTTTGTTGATGATGTAAACCCGGCCATTTTGCACCACTGGCGTGGTGATGCCGCCGTGGGGTGCCTTCCACACCACGTTCTTGGACTTGGTGCCGACCGCGAAGGTATCGGGCAGGTCGGCACCAGGAGCTTCGCCGGTCTGCTTTGGTCCCCGCCACGACGACCAGTCGGCGGCGGCGAACATCTGCACGCTCAACAGAAGAAGCAACGAGAGGGTGTGTTTCATGGGAATCGAATCTCGCGGGGATCGTTCGGGGCTATTTTGCCGGCTGGGAGTGCCGCGAAGGCTCGCCCTTGCCGACACTTCGGGCAGGCAAAAAATCGTTCGGGATGTTTTACGATTTTCGCGGCTCGCTTGCAGTCCCATCGTCGATTTTTTGTACCATGCGGCGGGATTTCATCTCGAAGCGAGGCAGGGTTCCGGGCGGGACGGTTCGCACCTCGGCGCGAAAGAGCAACTCGGTGCGGACGGCGCTCTCGATCCGTTCGGCCAACGCATCGGCGACGGCCTGAGGATGCGGTTCGACTTCGATGCGCAGCACCGGCAAAGCCTGCGTCCGATCTACCTCAATGCGGTATTCGCAGACTTCGGGCTGATGCAACAAGATTGCCTGCAACGCCTCCGGATGCACATTGTTGCCGCGAATGACAATCATATCGTCGACGCGGCCGCGGATGCCGCCGTCGAGCCGGACCAAGGCTCGACCGCACGGGCAAGGATGCGGATCGACGCGCACCCGATCGCCGGTGCGATAGCGGATCAACGGACTGCCGGGACGGTCGAATGTGGTCAGCACCAACTCGCCTTCGGTTCCGGGCGATACGGCTTCCGTGGTAACGGGGTCGATCACTTCGACCACGCATTCGGTCTCCATCAGATGTAGACCGCCGGGATGCTCGATACATTCAATTCCGAGCGGTCCCGTTTCGGTCATTCCGGTGTGATCGAACACCCGCGCACCCCAGGCGCGTTCGATCCGTCCGCGCGTGGCCGGGATGCTGCCCCCCGTTTCGCCCGCCACAATCACCTTGCTTACCGAACAACCAACCAGATCGACCCCCTCGCTTTGGGCCACTTCCGCCAATCGCAGAGCGTAGGTCGGCGTGCAGAGAACGACCGTCGCTTCGTTGTCGAGCAAGAAACGCAAGCGGGCCGAGCTGCTCAGTCCGCCGCCGGGCAAACACAGACAGCCCATGCGCGATGCCGCTTCGAACGCCGTCCAGAAACCGAGGAAGGGACCGAACGAAAAGGGAAAGAACAGACGATCGGCTGGAGTGACGCCGGCCATGCGGAGCATGAGTTGCCAACAATCGAGCAGCCGAGACCAGCTTTCCGGCGTATCCAACCAGCGCAACGGCCTTCCCGCCGTCCCCGACGTTTGATGTAGCCGATTGTAGCGCTCCAACGGATACGTCAATATGTCGCCGTAGGGCGGATGTTGCGCCTGATCTTCGAGCAATTCGGCCTTGGTGGTGAAGGGCAAACGAGAGAAGTCGTCGAGACGGTGAAATTTGCGGGCATAGAAGCGATTGGCGGGAACGATGTCACGCAGAAGATGAGCGAGACGCTGGGCTTGCCAGTCGGCCAACTCCACTCGTGTGATGTCGTCTTGCGGCTCGGCAAACATGCCACTCCTCGATCCGCCCCTGGCGCACTCGGTTAGCCGCGACCCGAAGCGGAGCGCGTTGACCTCCCGCGCTCCGCTCCGCGTCGCGGCTAACCGATGCATCGACCGCTCACTTCACATCGTAGCAAAAGAGTAATTCCTGATCGCGCAGATACAGTTTCCCGTTGGCGACGACCGGATGCGTCCACACGCCGCCGCTGCGGCTGCGTTTGTCGCTCTGTTTGGGGATGTTGAATCGCCCGTGTTCTTTCCAACCCTCCGGGCTGGCCTCAATCAATACCACCGTGCCGCGATCTTCGCTGTAGCAATAGAGCATGCCGTCGGCGGCGGTGATGGAACCGCGTCCGAGCTTCCTTGATTGCCACATCATCTTGCCGGTCTTCAATTCCTGACAGGTCCAACCGCCCTTATCCGACCAGCCGTAAACGTAGTCGCCGATCAGGACGTAGCCCTCGTGTTTATTATCCATGACTTTCATGGCCTCGTCCGAGTAGACTTGTTCGGCCTTGGTGCCGTTGCCGTCCGAAGATAGTTTGAGCAGAACATCCCCTGCCTCGTACCCGACCGCGGCATAAACGTAATCGCCGTGAACAATGGGCGTGGGGATGACGGCGACTTTGTATTTCGGATGGGGATAATACCACAAGCGAGATCCATCCTTGGGGGAGATGCCCGCGATGCCCTTCATGGTCAGTTGAACGTATTGTTTCACGCCGCCGACCGTCGTTGGAACGATCGACGAGTAACCGGCGGGGTCGGTCAATTCTTTACTCTGCCACAGCACTTCGCCGGTTTTCTTGTTCAAGGCCGCCATTGTCCCCTGTCTCCCGCCCGGCGAGCAGACGACTTGTTCGCCGTCCACCAACGGCGATTCGGAGTAGTTCCAGCCCGGCTTGCCGCCGCCGAGCTTGCCCGTCAGGCTTATCGACCAGACCTTCTCGCCGTCCGAGGTCTTCAGACAGGCGAGATCGCCCGCCGAACTGAGGGCATACAGATAATCCCCATCCACCGTGGGCGTGGAACGCGGCCCGCCGCCCCAGTTGTTTTTCACAAAGGAACCAATGTTCGTCGCCCAAATCTTCTCGCCGTTCTTGGCATCGACGGCAATGACGAAATCGTTCGATTCGTCGCTCCCCATCGTGTACAGGCGGTCGCCGACAATAGCGGGGCCTGAATAGCCCAGTCCAACGACTTCGCTGGTCCACACGAGTTTCGGCCCTTCTTTCGGCCAGCTTTTCAGCAAGCCGGTCTCGGTGGAGACGTTATCGTGTTTGGCTCCGCGCCACTGAGGCCAATCGAAGGCTCCCGCGCGTTTCGGAGCCGGCGCGGCAGCGGCGACGGCACAGAAAAGCAAAAGAGACCCAAAAAGTGTATATTTCGTCCTCATATCCAACCTCGGCGTGAATGGGATCGTTCTCTCCCGCCGCATGGGGAGGCAGGCGACGGCGGAACGGCGGGATCTCGCATTGGAGGCAGTATAAGCGCGGAGCAACCCTCCGCCAATCCCCTCTCGGCTCCGCCTCTCGGTCCGAAGTATAAGGGCTGGCTCTCGATTCGTTCTCGCTCACACCGTCTCTCGGTCGCGGAGGGTTTTTTCGCTTGCATTCCGTCGCTGCGCCCCTTAGTGTACTAAAAGCGTGTGACACTCCACGCGATGGGGGCATCATGTGGTTCGACATCGATCCGAAATCGGCGATTCCGCTTTTCGAGCAGATCGTTTCGCAGGTCATTTTTAACATCGCTTCCGGCGGGTTGGAGGTCGGCGATCTCATTCCCAGCGTCCGTAAACTCGGCAGCCAATTGACCGTGCATCCCAACACGGTCGCCAAGGCGTTTCAAGAACTGGAGCGCATGGGCGTGGTAGCCGAGCGGCGCGGGCGCGGCATGGAAGTGACGCCGGACGCTCCCAAGATCTGTCAACTGCAACGCCGACAGCGCGTGGGGAATCGCATCGCCGAGGCGCTGCGCGAGGCCATGTCCAGCGGTCTGTCGCCCGAAGAAATTCGCCAACTCGTCGAGTCCGTTATCCGTAGTCCGTAGGATGAGGTCCGCCCCGCCAACTCCACGGATCGCCGATCATCGACCAATAAGGGGGAAAGCCTACCAGATGGACACCATTATCGCCACCAACGGGTTGACGAAACTCTTCAACGGCAAGATCGTCGTCAATCGTCTGAGTTTGAACGTGCCGCGGGGGGCCATTTTCGCTCTGTTGGGCGGCAACGGCGCGGGCAAGTCCACGACTATCAAAATGCTGACCGGACTGCTGCCCCCCAACGACGGCACGGCGCGCATTCTCGACCGCGACTGTTGGCGCGACGCCATTGAACTACGCCATCGCGTCGGCTACGTCCCGGAACGCCCGCGCTTCTACGACTGGATGAACGTGGGCGACATCGGTTGGTTCACCGCCGGATTTCACAAGTCCGGCTTCGAGACCCGTTACGCCGATCTCACACGGCGCTTCCGCCTCGATCCGGCGGCTCGATTGAAAACCCTGTCCAAAGGCGGCTATGCCAAGGTCGGCTTGGCCTTGGCCCTGGCCTCGGACCCGGAAGTCCTCATCCTCGACGAACCGACATCCGGCCTCGATCTGTTCATCCGCCGCGAGTTTTTGACCAGTATGGTCGAACTGGCCGGTTCGGGACGGACGATCTTGTTGTCCAGCCACGGCATCGCCGAGGTGGAGCGCGTGGCCAGCCATGCCGGTTTCATGGCCGAGGGGCGGCTGCTAATGGCCGCGTCGCTGGAAGAGCTGCGCAAGCGCATCGTGCGCGTGCGGCTGCGCTTCGACGAGGTGCCCCCCGATCCGGCGCAACTCGGCAACGTCTTGGAGTTCGAGACTTCGGGCCGACTCTGGCAGGCCGTGTTGCAAGATCCGAATCGCTTCGCCCTGGAGGAATTGCGCAACCAAGAGGGAGTGCGCGGCGTTGAGGAATCGACGCTCAATCTCGAAGAGATGTATACAGCATTGCTGGCGCGCTTCCATCGACCCGGCGAACCGGCAGCGTTAGCTGCCGGGTATGAGTCGCCTCCAGCGAGCAATGGACGGGCACCCGATTTGGGACGAGTAAGAATTCCCTCTCCCATCCAACGGGATCATCTGGAGTCCCGCAAGGAGGAGGAACAACCATGATTCGCGTCCTCCTGTGGAAAGAGTATCGAGAACACCGCTCGATCTGGTTGTCGTTGGCCGTGGTCGGCGGCGTGGGCTTGTATGCGCTGTCGTACTTGATTCCCAATTTGTGGGGGCTAGGCTCGGCGGCCACGCGCGACTCGTTGCAATCGGTGGCCGTGATGCTCGCCTGGACATACGGTCTCGTGTGCGGCTCGATGCTGTTTGCCAACGAAGCCGAAACCGGTGCCATCGCGTTTCTCGAACAGCTGCCGTTGCGACGCGCTCGGCTGTGGTGGGTCAAAACGCTGTTCGGCTTCCTGTTGTTCGTCTTGCAGCTCGCCCTGTTATCGGTTTTTGTCGTCGCGCTTGGTGTGGTGGAAACGCCGCGCCAGTTCGCCCTGACTTTCTTGGCGATGACCGCGCTGGGAACCTTCTCCCTCGCCTGGGGATTATTGTTCTCGGCGCGCGGCGACAACGTGCTAAACGTCATTGGCTTGTCGATCCTCGGTCAGCTGTTCGGCGCGGCGGCGGTGTGGTTGCTGTTCGTCGTTCTCGCGGTTCTTGCGTCGCTGCTCGAAGGAAGAGAATCGGGAATCTTCCGGGGAATCTTTCTCTGCCTCGCCGCCCTCGCCGCGGTCGCTTTTCCCACGATCGGGTCGTTTCGATGGTACACGCGGCTCGATCGCCAACGGTTCGGAAGTGCCGAAGTGTACAAGGGGGCAAGCGCTCGACCGTCGTTCTGGGCCAGTTGGAAGCGGCTTCTCTGGATGAATTACATCCGAATGCGGCGGATGCTCGTGGGGCTGTCGCTCGTCGGCCTGATTTTCGGTTTGGCATTGCCGCTGCTGGGACCACTGGCCTGGCCCGCCCTGACGCTGCTGCTTGGCGTGCTGTGCGGCATCACCGTTTGGAGCGACGAACAGTTTTCGGCTTCGTTTCGATTTCTCGGCGATCAACGCTTCCCGCTGGGGCGCGTTTGGCTCGTCAAGATCGGTGTGCGCCTGGTCCTGACCGCGTTCGTCTCCTTCGTCTTGCTCTTGCCGAGCCTCATCTTGGCGCTGACCCATCGCTTCACGGAGTCCTCGACGCTCCCCCATAAGCCTTTTTGGATCGACTTATTCCATTGCGATTTCGTCGGCACGATTGTCCCCATCTGGGCCTATGCGACGCTGTGGCCGCTGTACGGCTTCTCGGTGGGCCAATTGGCGGGGTTGCTGTTTCGCAAGAGCTTGGTGGCCGGGTTCGTCGCCCTCGGCATGGCGGGGTTGCTCGTTTCGCTCTGGACGCCGTCGCTCTTGGGAATGGGCTTGCACCTTTGGCAAGTCGCCGGCGTCCCCGTACTTTTGCTGGCCGCGAGCCGGATGCTCGTGTCGGCGTGGACGGCGGATCGCTTGCTGGCGCGAGGCAGCTTCGTTCGACTGGGTGCCGCGCTGATCCTGGCTGGAATGTGGACCGCTGGAGCCATCGCCTATCGCGTCGTCGAGATTCCCTATCTGCCCGAACCGTTCGATGTGGCGGCGTTCAACGCGAGCATCCCATCGTTGGCTCAAGAGACGAACCCCGCGGGCATGGAGATTCGCGGCGTCTGGAAGCAAGTCGAGCTGATGACCGACGAACTCCGTACCAAGCGCCGGGGCGAGCCGTTGTTCGCCGACCTCCGCGACAACGGCGAGCGCGATACGTTCTTTCGCCAGATCGAGACGGCGTGCGCGCGCGGCTGGCCGAATCGACCCTCGGAGTTGGGCGCGTGGCTGGATAAACGATTTCAAGAAGAGTGGTATCGACAATTGGCCTCGACTGCCCGCCTGCCGGTCGGAGCGGTCGAAGACACGAAAATCTTGACGATCAACACGCGCCTGAGCCACCTCTGGAATGCCATCGACGATCTCAATCGAATCTTGTCCGCCCGCGGATTGCAGCGTCAGGCGGAAGGCGATCCCCTCGTCTTCGTCGAAAATGTTCGCATCGGACTGGCTCTGTCGCGCAATCTCCGCAATCGCACGCCGCCCCTCCTGGCTCAGATCGGGCTGCGTGCCGAATTGGGCATCGTCCAATCCGCGCTCGATCCGTGGTTGGAAAAGCTGCCCCACGACGTTCGCGCGCTGGAGCAGCTGCGCGATGTGCTTCTCGAACACGAACGGCTGCGACCGGGGGAAGGCGAAGCCCTCAAGGCGCAATACCTCATCGCCCAGAACAGCTTGGATTTCGAGCCGGCCAGACTCATCGCAAGCGAATTGCCCATCGACTTTCAAGAATCGCGCGAGCGGAAGGAACTGGTGGAGGCCGAGTGCGAGGCGGCGGCGCTGTGCTGGCGCATCCCTTGGGAGCGCGAACGACACGAACGCATCTTGCGCATCGCCTACCGAGACGATCCGAGAGAACACCGCAAAATCGTGCAATGGGGCGGCACGACACTGGGCAATCTCATATGGCTAACGCGCCAAAAGATGGTCGAGAGCGATTCGCTGGTCGTCTTGCGCGCCGCATTGCTGAAGACCGCGATCCGCCTCTATCAAGCAAACAATCGAGAGCGCGCGCCGGAGAAGCTAACCGATCTGACGCCGACCTATTTGCCCGCCGTTCCCAACGATCCCTACGACGGACAACCCTTCCGATACCGCGTCTCCAAAGGGGAGAAACTGATCTGCTTCGAGGACACTATTCCCAATTGGGCCAGATTCAAACCCGTTCCCATGGGTCCCGGCGGGCCTCGCGCTCAAAACATCGAGGAGGAGACGCACTTCGTCGCGGCCGGTCGAGCCATCCTCTGGTCGGTAGGAGATGACGGCCACGACGACGGCGGCACGCGGCAAGGTGCTTGGCCTCTCAATGCGAGACGCCAGAGCGATCTTATTTATCTCGTTCCACCCGCCGCGAAGTGAATCCGCCGCCTTCGAGTGTGAGGGAGAGGGCCTTCCGAGTTGCCGCGATCTCCGGGGGCGATCTCAGAAGCCCCTCTCCCCCTGAGTACAGGGGGAGAGGGGCTTCTGAGACAATCTCTCATTTCTCGCCGTCGCCTTCGAGACAGCCGGCGAGATATTCGCGGTTGAGTTGGGCGATGAACTGCACGCTGATTTCCTTGGGACACGCCGCCTCGCACTCGTAGTAATTGGTGCAGGTGCCGAATCCTTCGCGGTCCATCTGTTCGACCATGTTGCGCACGCGCTGGCGGCGTTCGGGTTGGCCCTGCGGCAGCAAGGCGAGGTGCGAAACCTTGGCGGCGGTGAACAGCATGGCCGAGGCGTTCTTGCAAGCGGCCACGCAGGCACCGCAGCCAATGCACGCCGCCGCGTCCATCGCCCGCTCGGCATCGGTCTTCGCTACGGGCAGACAATTGCCGTCCTGAGCGCCGCCGGTATTCACCGACACATAGCCGCCCGCTTGGACGATGCGATCGAAGGCCCCGCGATCGACGATCAAATCCCTCAGCAACGGAAATGCTCGCGCCCGCCACGGCTCGATGTAGATTTCTTGACCGTCGCGAAATACGCGCATGTACGTCTGACACGTCGCCACGCCGCGTTCGGGACCGTGGGGAATGCCGTTAATCATCAGGCAACAGCTGCCGCATATCCCCTCGCGGCAATCGCTATCGAAGGCAATCGGCTCTTGCCCCTTCTCGATCAGCTCGGCATTGACGACATCGAGCATCTCTAAAAACGACATATCCGGCGAAATGTCGCGGGCATCGTAAGTGACCGTGCGGCCTGCGTCCGTGGGACTCTTCTGCCGCCATATGTGCAGGGTGAAATTCATGTTTACTTGTAACTCCTCACCGAAGGATGCACTTCCTCGAACACCAAGGGTTCCTTGTGCAGAATCGGCGCTTGGTCGTCGCCGGCATATTCCCAAGCGCTGACGTAGGAATACTGTTCGTCGTTGCGTTTCGCCTCGCCGTCGGGCATCTGATGTTCGATACGGAAGTGGGCACCGCACGACTCGTCGCGGTCGAGGGCGTCGTGGCAGAGCAGTTCGGCGAATTCGAGGAAGTCGGCGACGCGGCCCGCGTATTCGAGCGCCTGATTCAACTCGCCATTGCCGCCCGTGACGCTGACGTTTTTCCAAAACTCTTCGCGGATAGCGGGGATCTCGTTGAGGGCTTTTTTCAGGCTCTGCTCGCTGCGTGCCATGCCGCACTGATCCCACATCAACTTGCCGGCTTGCCGATGAATCGCCTGGGCGCTGCGTTTGCCCTTGATGGACAGCAGGCGGTTGACGCGCGCGTGGACATCGGCCTCGCAGCGTTGGAAGTCGGCCCCATCGACGGGAGCGGGCGTCTGTTTGTTGGCGGCGAGATAGTTGCTCAGGGTGTACGGCAAGATGAAATAGCCGTCGGCCAAGCCCTGCATGAGCGCGCTGGCACCGAGGCGGTTCGCGCCGTGGTCGGAGAAGTTGGCCTCGCCGACGACGAACAGACCCGGAACCGTACTCATTAGATTGTAATCGACCCACAGACCGCCCATCGTGTAGTGGGGGGCGGGATAAATGCGCATCGGCTGTTGGATGCCGTCTTCGCCGGTGATGCGCTGATACATGGGGAACAACTCGCCGTAGCGTTCGCGGATGGTGTGTTCGCCCAGACGGCGGATCGAGTCGGCGAAATCGAGATAGACACCGCGTCCGCCGTCGCCGACCCCTCGCCCCTCGTCGCACACCTCCTTGGCGGCGCGCGAAGCGATGTCTCGCGGGGCGAGGTTGCCGAAACTCGGATATTTACGCTCCAGATAGTAGTCGCGCTGCGCTTCGGGGATTTGTCCCGGAGCGCGGCGATCTCCGCCGTCCTTGGGAACCCAGATGCGGCCGTCGTTGCGCAGGGACTCACTCATCAGAGTCAATTTTGACTGATGGTCCCCGGTCACCGGGATGCAGGTCGGGTGAATCTGCGTGTAACACGGATTGGCGAAGGCGGCTCCGCGCTTGTAGGCGCGAAAGGTAGCCGTCACGTTGCAACCCTTGGCGTTGGTGGACAGATAAAACACCGGACTGTAGCCGCCCGTCGCCAACACCACGGCATCGCCGCTGTACGATTGAATCTGTCCGCTCACGAGATCGCGGACCACAATACCCCGCGCCCGTCCATCGACCACGACCAGGTCGAGCATCTCCGTGCGCGGGTGCATCTGAATGCGTCCGGTATGGATCTGGCGGGACATGGCCTGATAGGCACCCAGCAACAATTGCTGTCCGGTTTGTCCGCGACAGTAGAACGTGCGCGACACCTGCGCGCCGCCGAACGAGCGATTGAACAACTGCCCGCCGTACTCGCGCGCGAACGGCACGCCCTGCGCCACACATTGATCGATGATGTTGACGCTGACTTGGGACAGGCGATAGACGTTGGCCTCGCGCGAGCGGAAATCGCCTCCCTTGACGGTATCGTAGAAGAGACGGCGAATGCTGTCGCCGTCGTTTTGATAGTTCTTGGCCGAGTTGATGCCGCCCTGAGCGGCGATGGAGTGGGCGCGGCGCGGGCTATCCTGAAAGCAGAAGCAATCGACGTTGTAGCCGAGTTCCGCCAGCGTTGCCGCCGCCGAGCCGCCCGCCAACCCCGTGCCGACGACGAGGATGCGGAACTTGCGTTTGTTGGCCGGATTGACCAGCTTCATCTCGAAGCGATGCCGGTCCCACTTCTCCGCCATGGGTCCGGAGGGAATTTGAGAATCGAGTTTCATATCAGCCTCTAACACAAACAATGTCTTCGCGGTTAGCCGCGACGCGCAGCGGAGCGCGTGTCTGCCGCGCTCCGCTGCGCGTCGCGGCTAACCTTAAGATCCCGGTGTCCACCCCATCAGAATCGCCAGCGGGATCGAACAATTCCCCACGACGACCACCAGTCCCACCGCTGCCCCGACGCGATTCACCGCGACATCGTAGCCGCGCCCGTTTAAGCCCAGATGTTGCAAGAAGCTGCTGCCGCCGTGCCACAAGTGCAATCCCAAGAAGACCTGGGCTACGATGTAGGAGACCGAGATGATGGGATTGCTGAATCCGGCGATCACCATCCCGGCCACATCGAGCTGTTTGGGGTTGTCGAGCAACGGCTTCTTGAAATGATCGGCATCCACCACGCCGAACGTGAAGTGCAGCAAGTGATAGATCACGAAGAGTAGGATCACGACGCCGGTCAACAGCATGTGCCGCGACGCCCAGCTGGCTTGGATCGTGGCTTCGTGAGCGTAGGGGATCGGACGCGCCGATTGGTTCTCTTGCCACGTTCGCAGGGCGAAGAAGAGGTGAATCAGGAACACGGTCAACAGTCCGCCTCGCGCCATCCACAGCAGAAAAGGGTGTTCCGTCAGGCCGTGAGCGTAGGCGTTGAGTGCGCCTCGACCGCCGTAGATCAGAAGGTTTCCGCTCATGTGGGCGAGTACGAAGATCATCAGCCCCAGTCCCGTCAGCGCCATGATGTACTTGGAGCCGACCGACGACAGGACCATCCGCGACAACCGCTTCATCCGCAACCTTTCGACGACCGATCGCGACCCGCCGTTCCCGATCGGACAGCTAAACCCTCTGCTGCGGCGGTCGGCCCACTCAAACATCGAGTCGGCCCGATAAGTTCGTTATAGTCGTTGTCGCCGCCGGAGCGAGAGGGTGTCGAGGAAATGAGCGCAGTTTCACGGCGAGGAGTGTATCTCCCGATGCTCAACCACCCGGCAGCTTACGCAGCCGGTTCGCCCTAACTCCACAGCGAACCGGCTGCGTAAGCTGCCGGGTGCAAACCAAGCGGATCGCGTCACGAAACTTTTTTGTTCGCGTCTGTCTCCGTCTTGGGAGCGCTGGTTTTCGGTTTCTCTTCCTCTTTCTTCGCATTCTCTTTGTCCTCGCGCTCTCGTTCGCGCTTCTGCTTATCCTGTTCCTTCAATAGCACCTTCGCATTGTCCTTGCTCGTCACATACAGCGAATTGTCGAGTTTGACGACCTTCAATCCGGCCATGTCGCCGAGCATCCGCACCGCCGTGTCTAGCGGCACATTCGATAGATCGGCTGTCACCGGCGTTTGTCCTTCCTTGGCAGAGCGGACATCGAGAACGACGTTGCCGTGGCGATTCAGTTCCTTGAGCGCCACTTCCAACGGCACCTTGTCGAACTCGCCGGTCACGAGCGGCGGAAGCGGTCCCGGCGTCGTCGGTCGATCCGCGAAGAACTCCTGGCGGATCGCTTCCGTCGTCGTGATCTCGACCGCATCGCCGCGAATGAAAAATGTGGCCGAGGGCGAAACGTGTCTCAGGACTTTTCCCAGCACCTTGCCGAGAGAGGTTTGCATCGGCGGAATAGGAGGTTGGGCAATCTCAAACTTGCCGACTTCCTTGATGTTGTCTCGGTTGAAGGCGTCCTCATTGATATCGAACGTCAGATTGTAGCGCTTGCTAAGCTGATCGAGGGCATCGGCCAGCGTGGCTCGGGAATCGTCGATGCCTTCAAACTTGACGGTTTCATCGAGGCGATGACGTAGTTCGCGGCCGCGCACACTCTCTCCGGCCTGAAGCGGCAACGCGGCCAGGGGCAGAGCGAGAACGACAAGCAGCCAGACTTTTCGTGAAGCGATCGGACACATGCGATCAATCCTCCAGAAGATGGGCGTTGGAATGCGGGCGATTCCTACAGCGAATCTCGTTCCCACGCTCCTGCGTGGGAACGCACGTCCGGACGCTCTGCGTCCCGTCTCGCCTTGGGCCGGGCCGCAGAGCGGCTAGACTTGCGTTCCCACGCAGGAGCGTGGGAACGAGAACGTGTCTTCATCGGTCACGCTCCGTGCCGACAACCACAATCGCTCGATACATGACAATTGCTCCCCTTTTGGGCATTGATGAAACGGTCGCGGACACACGCTAACGAACTCGCCCCCTCACCCCCAACCCCTCTCCCCCAAATCGGGGGCGAGGAGGGAACGGAGACTCACTCCGCCTGAAAATGCTTGACGATGTGATCCA